>DOBT01000111.1 GCA_003503675.1 Cyanobacteria bacterium UBA8530
CTTGAAGTGATCGATATCGACCAGCATCAGGCCGAGCGGCTCGCGGAAGCGGTTGGCTTCGAAGCAATGCAGGGCCAGTTGCTCCTGGAAATAGGCGTGGGTGAACAATCCGGTGAGGCCATCGGTGACGGCCTTCTCCTGGGCCTCGGTGTAGAGGCGCAACAGGGTGGAGAGTCGGGTGGAATGACGCTTTCTCTCTTCGATCAGGCGCATGCCGGAAAGGGCGATCGCCGCTTGCCCGCAAAGCCGGACCAATAGTTTCTGGCCGGCGGCGTTGTAGCTGGCGCCGCTCCGGCGCTTGGACAAGGCGAGCAGGCCGACCAGGTATCCCTGGTAAACGAGAGGGATGGCCACTTCGGTCCCCAAGGAAGCCAGGAGGGTCTTCAGATCGGGGTGGAAGAAGGAGGAATCGCGCGTCAGGAAAAAGGGTTTTCCGGTGGCGGCATTGGGGAGGAAATCGACCTGGAACTCGGGAATCCCGCCTTCCGGAGCGGAGGCGCCTCTTTTGGCGACCAGAACGAACTGGTGAAGGGAGGAGTCTCGCAGCCAGAGGAAGGCGGATTGAGGTGCCAGGGCCATGCAAAGCGAGGAGAGCACCTGGGAGCCGAGCTTCTCGGAACTGGGCTGCAGGCGGGCCGAACAGGAAAAGGACCAGAAGATGAGGGCCTGCCGCAGGGAATCGCTCAGCCGGCGGAGGCCTTTGAGGAGCATACGGTAGGAAGGTGGGAAAACCAGCACCGTCAGGATTGCGGAAAGCAAATGGGCCTGCCAACCCGGGAACAACGGGAGGAAGAGGGAGTCGAGGCAGGCAAAGAAGGCGAGTCCTACCGCGAACCAGAGGAGGACGGCGGAAAGGATGCTTCCCACACGGTGGAGGAAGCGGCGTGCGTTCCTTGTAAGCTTGTTTAGCCTGGCCGCCTTGACCGGATCGAAGGTCTTTACTGCTTTTCTTTTTTTCGCTTTGTTTTTTTTCACGAGCCTCTTCGCTTTCTTCATGTTGGAGATCATAGCGGAAGGGGCGCCGGAAACAAGTACAAGCGTCACGGGTTGACTTGAAGGTCAAGAAAAAGCATGCTACATTAATATAAATTAACACTTCGAGGCTTCTCGCTGGAACCCTTGAAAGGAGGCCGGCAATGGCACTACCAGGCAGGCGAGTTGCGGTCATCACGGGTGACGGCTTTGAAGAGTCCGAATTGCTCGAACCGGTGCGCGCCCTGCGCCAGCAAGGCGTAGAGGTCCGGATCATCGGGCCGGATCGCCATTCCGTCGAACAGGGGATGGTCGGCCTGCGCCACTTCGAAATAGGGCAAAGGGTGCGTGCCGATCTCTGCATCGAGGACGCCTCGGTCGAAGACTTCGACGCCCTCCTCATTCCTGGCGGCAGGGCCCCCGACGAGCTTCGAATGAATCAAAGGATCCTGGATTTCGTTTCCGAGTTCGACGACACCGGCAAGCCGATCGGAGCGATCTGCCACGGGGCGCAGGTCCTGATCTCGGCGGACCTGGTGGACGGCAGGATCCTGACCGGCTTCCCCTCCATCGCGGTGGACATCGAGAACGCCGGCGGGAATTTCATGGATTCCGAGGTGGTGGAGGACCGCAACTGGATCACCTCCCGCTATCCCCAAGACCTTCCGGCCTTCGTCGAGGCTTTTACGAGGGCTTTGGCGCAGATGCCGGTCAGTTATTGATCACATCTTCACGAAGGCTTCGCCGGGATTGACGCGGAAGGTCCCCCCGGGCATGTAGGCCAAACCGGGGGTCTTCCTGGAGCTATCGGGCCCCGCCTTGTCGAGAGACTTCAAGATCTCGTCGTGGACCTTCTTCGGGATGTTGCCGCCGAACATGTAACCCAGGGGATCGAAGCCGGTGAGATGGGCGACGATCGAGCCTTGCGGCTGGGTGATCCAGACCAGGCCCGCGTTGTCCATCTTGATCATGAAGGGGACTTCCATGTAGATGGAATGACCGTCCTGATTGATGGTGCCCTTGAGCCAGACCGCGTTGCTCGTCTTGTTGGCCACCAGCCCGTTGGGGATATTGGGGGCCTTCATGTTTTTGTAGAGTTCCCAGCCCACGGTGTCGATCACCTGGATGCGCAGCTTGGCGCGCTCGTTCTCCACCTTGGGATCGAAAGCGCCGAGAGTGCGTTGGGAAAGGTAGTCATCGATGATGCGGGCCGCTTCACTGGGATAGCTACGCTTGATCCAGACCACGAAAGGGTTCTTCGAAATGTCGTTGGCGTCGGCCGTTTGGGTCACCGGAGCCGCCACGCGGTTCTGCGTGGGAGCGGAAGACGGCGAGCCCAAGGTGGTGGTGGTCTTGACGGCAGAAGGACTGACTCCGCATCCCAAAAGGGGAAGGCACATCGCCATCGCGAAGAAGCGCTTCGAAATTTTCGGCTTCATCTTCCCCTCCTCTGTCTTCCTTCCCTTCTATCCGGCAAAGGGCGAGAAAACTGACTGAAGTTCCGTTTAAGAGGGGGTAAAGATTTTCTCAACGCCGCTATTTTGCGAGCAGTTCCTTTTTCAAGGCTTCGTCCAGGCCGCTGTCGTCGATGGCGTTGCGGGCCCAATCCTCATCCAATCTCGCGAGGATGCGAGCGGCCCCTTCTGCCACGGCGGGCACCTCGTGCCAGAGCGCTCCGGCCAGGGGACGAAGGGAATTGGCGTCCAGCCTGCGGGCGTCGCTCAAGCCCCTGCAACGGGCGCAAAGCAGGGCGAGGGTCTCCAGGGACGGTTCTTCGGCGGGCCTCAGGTCGAACGGCTTCAGGTCTTCCTTGCTTTCGCACCACTCGCACTTGAAGGCGGCGCGCTTTCCGAGCTGCTTCCCGAAGGAGAAGATGCTCTCCTGGCGTTCCTTGTTTTGATTGAAGCCTTTGGCCAATTCAGTTCTTCTTTCCTAGATAGCGGCTGAGCAGATCCCCGGGGAGACGGTTGGCCTTGGCGATCGCCTCGTATACCGTGGCGCCCGGGGTCTTGAAGCGCCTGAGAGTACTTCGGTCCACTCCGTAGAGACCGAACTTTGGGTCGTAGGTGCCCCATTCGTAGTTGTCGAGCAGGGACCAGTGCATGTAGCCGAGCACGGGGACCCCTTCCTGCATGGCTCTTTTCAGCTGGGCCAGGTGGTTGACCAGGAAGGCCTCGCGGTTCCAGCCGTCGCCGCGGGGATTGTCGGCCTCGGTGGCGAAGCCGTTCTCGGCGACCATCAGGGGCAAGCGATAGCGATCGTAATATTTTTTCGAGACTTCGTAAAGTCCTTCGGGATAGATGGGCCACTTCCACCAGGAGGCGACCTTGTAGAGATCGAGGACGCTGCAGGAATAGTAGTAATCGAAGGCGACGAAATCAAGGGTTCGCTTCGACGTTTGCTTCGAAGAATCCAGCAAGTCGTTTCGATGAGGGGTCAGGCGATCAAGGAAATCCTGGTCGCTCTTTTCATCGATGGAGTCGGTCTGATATTGACTTCCGCCCTGGCGCAGATGGTAGACGAAGGGGTTGATCGAGACCATCGAGTCGGGATCGGAGGCGTGGATGGCGTCGTAGGCGGCCGCGTGGGCCCTGGCCATGTGGTCCATGGCCGAGGCGAAGGCGAGGGGATTGTGTTTTCCCGGGGGATGCACCCCCAGCAGGTACCCGCAAGGACCCACCGTGTTGGGCTCGTTGATGGTGAGCCAGTAGCGAATTTGCGCCCCGTATTCCTTCGAGGCCCAGGCGGCATAACGCCTGAACTCCGAAACCGTTTCGTCGGATTCCCAGCCGCCGGTTCCCCCGGAAAGGGGAGAATCCAGCCAGGCGGGGTAGGTGAAGTGAAGCAAGGTGACGACGGGCTCCATTCCCCGCGCGTGGACGGCTGCCAGGAGGTCGTGGTAATGCTTGACGGCGTCTTGGTCGATCAACCCTCTCCGGGGTTCGATCTTGGCCCACTCGATGCTCAGGCGATAGGAGTTGAGCCCCAGATTCCGGGCGAGGTCGAGGTCCTCCTCGTAGCGTCGCCAGGAATCGTCGGCCAGGCCGATGGGCTGCGCGGTCTTTTTTTCCTTTTCCCAGACGGCCCAGTTGGAGGTGGTGTCCCCGCCCTCGTACTGATAGCCGGCGGTGGCGACCCCCCAGAGGAAGTTCGAAGGGAAAGAGGTTTCGGCTCCGGGGACGGCCTTCAGTCGCAGGGAAAAATCCCGGCTAGGGCCATCGATGTTCCCGAAGTTGAGGGCGGAGCAGCCCGAAAGAAAAAAGAGGGAAGCAAATAAAGTGAGAGCGGGGCGATTCATTCTTTTCATCAGGCGGCCTTTTTGTCGAGGAGGTTGCAGCACATCCCGCCGAGGGAATTGGGGCAATCGCTCATCCGACGCCCGCAGGCGCAGGGGTAGAAAGAGGTCTTCCAGAGCTTCCCGTCGAGGTTGAGAAGCTTGGCGCGGTAAACGTTCAGGTCGGCTTCGAGGACGGCGCGATCGCCGCTCTTGCGGGCAAGCAATTTCTCGGTGGAGTCGATGGCCCTGGCGATCGAGACGACCTGCTTGCGAAGCACGGCAAGATTTTCCATAATGCCCTCCTAAACTCCTCTTAACCTCGATGATCTCCTTTTAGGGAAAATCGAGGAAAAGTTGCCGGAAAAGAGTTTAAGGTTGGTTTAAGTTTACCTTGTGGAAAGTACCTGATCGGGGTTGTCGGCGATCTTGAGGAGATACATCGCTCCCGGCAGGTTCTCCTTCCAGAAGGCGTCCATGCGGGAGTAGGGAGGATCGAAGCCGTCTTCCGGCCCCCCGATCTCCGTGGTGAAGGGCAGGAGGTTCAGTTCACCGTAGGCCCAGTCGTTCAGGATGCCGCCATGGACGTAGAGTTCGCAGGATTGCTCCGCCTCGTAGCCCGAGAGGGCGGCCAGTTTCTTTCCGATGGCGGGCAGGCGCTTGTCCTTGGGAGGCTCGGAGGTATAGCCCCAGGGCCAGAGGATGAGGTTGGAGTAGCTGTGGTAGCTCATGAGGAAGATCGGTTTGCGGCGAAGCACCAGATCGCGGATCGCGATGGTTTCGGGCTCGGAGAAGACCTTGGGGCCACGGAAGATCGGGTCGGAGGGGAGGGTGGAGCCTCCGGAATTGTCCCAGCTGAAGCCGTAGTTGCGATTGATGTCGACTCCGCCGCCGCTGGGGCCGTTCCCGATGGGGCCTCCGCCATAGGAAGTATTGGTGTTCTTGCGCCAATCGCTTCCCTTGAAGGCCACCTCGAGGCCGTCGGGGTTGACCATCGGGACCAGCCAGATGTCGCGACCCTCGATGGCATTGTTGACCTCGGAATCTTTTTCGTAGCTTTCGACGAGATGCTTTGCGAGCATCAGGACGAACTCGGAAGAGGCGATCTCGCGGGCATGGTGCTCTCCCAAGAAGAGCACGGAGGGTTTTTGATCGAGGGAGGAATTCCCGCCCTTCCCGATGCGGAGGGCCCAGATGTCTCGATCGGCCTTTTTCTGGGTTTTCTCCCAGGAATCCCCGATATCGACCAATCGCGCGATTTGGGGGTACTTCTGGGCGAACCCCTTCATTTCGGCCAGGGTCTCTTGGTAGTCATGATAGCGGGAATCGACCGTGTTCTCGAGCTTGACGTCGGGCAGGTAGTTGACCGAGAGTCCCATTTCCTGGGCGACCTTGAGCTGAGAGGGGGTCATGGTACCATAAGCGAGCTTGTTCTTTTTTTCATCCCGACCGACGCCCCAGATATCCATGCCGGCCTTATCGAGGCGGGTGAGCTGGGCAGAGGTGGCGTAGTGAAGGGAGACGGGGGCGATCTTTAGGCCGGAAGCGAAGGCGGCCAGTAGGTCCTTCTCGTTGCGAACCCTTCCGATGCCCGAAGCCCCGTCGAGGGAGCAGCCGAGCGAAACGAGGGTGAGCGCGACGAGGGCGACTTTAAGGGCAGTCTTTTCCATGGAGCCTCCTTCTAATTCCTTAAATAAATCTTAAACTTCGCTGCTTGGAAATACAAGCCCCCTCTCGAAGAAGGGTCGGCGTTGGTATTGGAAAGGGATTGTGATAGCATGGCCGCGTCGAACAATAGAAAAGAGGCAGTATCGATGAGTTACAGGATCATGGTTGTCGACGATCAAATGTTTATGCGCCTGAGCCTCACCCAGTTGATCAAGGAAATGGGTTGGGAAAAGGTCGGAGAGGCCTCGAACGGCAAGGAAGCCATCGAGATGTATCCCGAACTCATGCCCGATCTGGTTCTCATGGACATCACCATGCCCCTCGTCAACGGACTCGACGCCCTCAAGGTTCTCAAGAAGTACGATCCCAAGGCCCGCATCGTCATGCTCACCGCCATCGGCCAGGAAGAGGAAATCAACAGGGCGAGGGAACTGGGCGCCGCCAACTACGTCCTCAAGCCCTACAAGAAAGACGAATTGGTCGAGGTGATCGAGCGAGCGTTATCGAAAGTAAAGGTTCTCATCGCCGACGACGAGTTGTCGCGGAGGCTCTCCCTNNACGGGAGTTGTCGCGGAGGCTCTCCCTGACGCGCGTGATCGAGGAAAGCGGCTGCCAACTGGTCGGGGCGGCCTCCCAGGGCGAGGAAGCCGTCGAAATGTATTTCAAGCTCAAGCCGGACATCCTCCTGATGGACATCACCATGCCGATCATGGACGGGCTCTCCGCCTTCAAGCGGATCAAGCAAAACGATCCCGCCGCCCGCATCGTCATGCTGGCCGAGTCCGCCCAGACCACGGCCATCAACAAGGCGATGGAGGTGGGGGCCAAGCATGTCCTCGTCAAGCCTTTCGAGAAGGCCGATCTCGAGGCCGCCATCGAGGGGGTGCTGGTCCAGATCAAGATCCTGGTCGTCGACGATCAGGTCTTCCTGCGCAGGCTCCTCACCAGGCTGATCGGGGAGAACGGCTGGACGGTGGTAGGGGGAGCCGCCAACGGCAAGGAAGCCGTCGCGATGTATTCCGAACTCAAGCCCGATATCGTGATGATGGACGTCACCATGCCCGTCATGGACGGCATCGAGGCCCTCAAGGCCATCAAAATGTACGATCCCAAGGCGCGCGTCATCATGGTCTCCGGCGCCCAGGAAAAGGAGAACGTCGAAGCGGCCATGCAGGCAGGCGCCAAGGCCTATGTCCTCAAACCCTTCGAGGACGAGCAGGTGGTCGCCGAGATCCGCAGGGTCGCCTCCCTGATCGCCTGGGAAGAACTGAGAAAAGGCAGCAAAAAAAACTGACGAATCAAAGAAGCCGGGTGGATCGAAAAGAACCGCCCGGCTTCTTTTTGTTTTGAAGCCGTTAAGTCTTTTGGGTAGAGATTAAATGGTCTGTAAAATCGCGCTAATTGCCTTGAACAAGGGCTTTCCCCCCTGCATACTCAGATAAAGAAGAGGTTAAATTCTGAGAAAGGTGAGTTAAATGAAGAGCGGCCGAAGCCTCCTGATCGCCCTGAGTCTGATCGCCCTCACCGGATGCGGCGCGCCCTCCATTTCCCCCGTTTTGGGCGAAAAGCTCGCCCACCCCCTCTTCCAATCCCGCTCGCTCAAGGAGACCGAGCTTTCCCTCATCGTTCTCCCCGCAGCCGGCATCAAGCCGATCCTGAGCGCCATAAAGGGCGCCAAGAAATCCATCAAGCTCGAAATGTACATGTTCACGAACACCAGCCTCACCTCCCAGATCATCCAGGCCCTCTCGGACCAGGCCAAAGCGGGTTTGGAAGTGAAGGTCCTGCTCGATCCCAATCCCTACAACCCTTCGGGCAACGGGAACTCCAACGCCGAAGCGACGAAGGCCCTGATAGCGGGGGGCGTCACGGTGAAGACCTCCAACCCCAAATACGTCTTCACCCACGAGAAGGCGATGGTCGTCGACGGGAACACCGCCTACGTCATGACCTTCAACTTCACCTCCTCGGCCTTCACCAAGAACCGGGAATACGCCTTGGTCGACAACCATCCGGAGGATGTCGCCGAGATCGGGCGGATCTTCGAGGCGGACTGGAACCAGCAGGCCATCTCTCCCCAGGCGCCGAACCTGGTGGTCAGCCCCGACAACTCCCGCCGCAAGATCCTGGCCCTGATCGACTCGGCCCAGAAAGACATCCTTCTCCAGTGCGAATTCCTGACCGACCCGAGCGTGGCCACTCATCTCGGGGCCAGGGCCCGCGCCGGGGTCGACGTGAAGGTCATGTTGTCTTCCGGAAGCTCGAATGAAAAGGAAGCGAAATTGCTTCGCGAAAAAGGGGTCACCCAACTCGTCTTCACCAAGAAACTCGTGATGCATGCCAAGGCCATCGTCGTCGACAAGACCGAAGCCTTCGTGGGTTCGGAGAACTTCACCGCCAATTCCCTGGACAACAACCGTGAGATGGGCCTCCTGATCCAAGACAAGAGCGTGGTCGATGCCCTCGCCGCCACCGCCCAGGGAGACTGGAACAACCCCTAAAAAGTGAAACGGCAAAGGATTAGAGCTCCCGAAAGGGAGCTTTTTTTTCGCCTTTCTCCCCGATCTCGCAAGAAAATTCGTTTGCCCCGTTCTTCCTGATCCCTTGCTCTGCGGGGATCATGGAGACAGGATCGCTGAAGGAGGGTGGGATGGATATCCAGAAATTCTTTCAATCTCTGACCGAACCGCTTACCAATCGCATGATCGTCAAGTCGATTTTCGGTGACCCGATCACCGCGGGCGACAAGACCATCATCCCGGTCGCCAAGCTATCCTTCGGCTTTGGCGGAGGTTTCGGGAACAAGATCAAGGAAGAGGACGACGAGGGAGGCGGGGGTGGTGGCGGCGCCGTCATCCCGCTCGGAGTGGTCGAGGTGGGCCCCCAGGCCACCCACTTCATTTCCATCGAGGCGCCCCACAAGATCATCGGGGCGCTAGCCGCCGGCTTCTTCCTGGGCCTGGTCCTCGCCAGGCATCACCGACACTAAAAAAGGAATCACCCCGGATCGAGAAATCGATCCGGGGTGATTCCCTTTTTTTCTAGGTTTCGGCCAGGGCCTCTTCGGAGGCGTGCTGGATGGCGCGGTGGTCGCCGCGTCCCCCCACTCCACCGCCGCGGCCGACCAGTTTCTTGAACCAGCCGCTGAAGTCGTCGAGCAGGGTGTAAACCACCGGGACGACGAGCAGGGTCAGGAANNTCCGCCCCGATGCCGAGCGCCGTCGGGAGCATCCCGAAGATCATGGCGGCGGTGGTCATGAGGATGGGCCTCAGCCGCAAGGGCGCCGCTCGCAAGAGGGCCTCGTTGCGCTCGAAGCCGCGGTCGCGCATGGTGATGGTGAAGTCCACCAGGAGGATGGCGTTTTTGGTGACGACCCCCATCAAGAGGATGACCCCGATCATGCTCATCATGTCGAGTTCTCTGCCGCTCATGAGGAGAGCGAGGAAGGCTCCGGAAAGCGACAGGGGCAGGGAGAGCATGATGGTGAAGGGGTGAACGAAGCTTTCGAACTGAGCTCCCAGGATGATGTAGATGAAGATGACGGCGAGTCCCAGGGCCTTGATCATGTTGGTGAAGGTATCGGTCATGGCTTCTGACTGACCGGACAACTCGATCGTGACCCGATCCGGCAGGCGCATCCGCTTATTGAGAGCGTTAATCTCGGTGGTGATGGCCCCGATGCTGTAACCGGGCAAGAGGTTGGCCGTGATGGTGGCGGCTCGCTCGCGATCCGAGTGATCGATCTTGGAGAAGCCTCCGGTCACTTTCAGTTCGGCGATGGAGGAAATGGGAACGTTTCCCTTGCCCTGAACCGGGATGGAAAGGGAAAGCAGCTTGGACGGATCCTGTCCGAAGGAAGGATCGACGCGTACCCGGAGATCGGTTTCATCGTTCCCCTGGGAAAGGGTACAGGAAACGTCCCCGGTAGTCGCCAGGCGCAGGGTGCTGGCGATGAGGGCGGGCGAGACGCCGAACTCCGCCGCCTTGGCTCGATCGACGCGGATCTCGTACTCGTTCAGCTGGCTACCCAGACTGTTCTTGACATCGATGATGCCGGGGATCTTCTTCATCTCGTCCACCATCTTCTCGGAGAAGAAGCGGAGCTCGTCCAAGTTTGAACCGCGCATGGAGATCATGACCGGCGAGCCGCCGCCACCGGGGCCAGCGCCGACTTGGCCGGCGATGAGGAGGACACCGGGCACTCCCCCGAATTCCTTGAGGGCGCGTGCCTGGATCACCTCGGCGGAAGCCTTTCTCGCTCCCTTGTCGACCAGGACGACGCCGATGCTCGCCTTGTCCTTGCTGCTCTGGAAGGACATCCTGCCGCTCGATCCGGCGTTGATGAAGGTATGGACCACCTCGGGGTACTTGCGGACCCCGTCCGCGATGCGGCGGGCTTCCTTCATGGTCAGCTCGATGGAGGTGCCCTGGGGCATCTCGAGGGACAACGCGGTCTCGCCCTGATCCGAGTGGGCCATGAAGCCCTTGGGAATCATTGGCACGAGAGCGAGCCCACCGACGAAGGTGAGGAAGGCGACGAAAACCACGGTCTTCCGGTGCTTCAAGGACCAGGAAAGGATGGAGCGATAACCCAGGGCCCACTTGAGATGGGTCTGGTTGGCGTCCACCCTTTCATGCATGCGGAGGGCGTCCCGCTTCGAGAGCTTGAGGAAAAGGGATGCCAGCATCGGGGTGATGGTACGGGCGACCAAAAGGGAGAAGAGGACGGCGATGGCTACCGTCAAACCGAAGGCGCGGAAGTACTTGCCGACGTAGCCGGTCATGAAGGCGATGGGCAGGAAAACCGCGACGATGGAGAGGGTGGTCGCCGTGACGGCCAACTGGATCTCCCCGGTCGCGTTGATGGCGGCCGAGAAGCGGTCCTCGCCCGCCTCCATGTGGCGGTAGATGTTTTCGAGATCGACCACCGCGTCGTCGATCAGGATGCCGACCACCAGGGACATCGCCATGGTGGTGAGCATGTTGATGGTCAGCCCCAGGGCGTTCATGATCCAGAAGGTCGAGATCAGGGAGATGGGAAGGGCGAGGCCGGCGATGATGGTGGCCCGCCAGTTGCGCAAAAAGACGAAGAGGACGAAAACGGCGAGGAAGGCGCCGATGATCATGTGCTCGAAGACCGACTCGTTGGAGCTGCGGATGAACTTGGCATCCTCACGGGCGGTCACGAAGTTGACGCCGGCAGGGAGGGTCTTCTTGATCTTTTCGAGCTCCTTCTTGATGGAGTCCGAGATGGTGACGGTGTTCTCGCCGGACTGCTTCAGCACCCCGAGCATGATCGCGTCGTTGCCGTCGAGAGCGGCCGCCGAGGAAATCTCCCGGTAGCCCTCCACGATGTCGGCGATCTCGGACAGGCGGGTCTTTCCGCCCATGTAGGAGACGAAGAGGTCCTTGATGTCGGCAAAGGAGCGGATCCCACCGGGAAGCTTGAGGTTGACTTCCCGGGTCTTTTCCTGAATCCTGCCGCCGGGCAGGTCCATGTTTTCGGTGGAAAGCGCCTGGTAGACCTGGGATACCGTCAAGCCATTGAGTTGAAGGCGCTCGGGCAGGAGGTTGATTTGATACTCGCGAGGCCTGTCGCCGGTGAGCTGGATGTCGCCGACTCCGGACAGGCGCTTCAATTGCGGAACGATATCGTTGTTGACCAGTCGGGTGAGCTCTTCCTTCTTGAGGGGCCCCGTGATCGCGAAGCTGAAGATCGGCATGGAATCGGGGTTGAAGAGAAGGATCGCGGGGGCCTGGCTATCGCGCGGAAGCTTGGCACTGATGGCCGAGATCTTGTCCCGCACGTCCTGAGCGGCGATCCGGTTGCTCACCTCGAGGTTGAACTCGATGATGACGGTGGAGAGGCTGTTGGATGAGTAGGAGGAAACCTGCTTGATGCCGTTGATGCCGACGATGGCGTCCTCGATGGGTTTGGTGACGAGGGACTCCATCTCGGAGGCGGCGGTTCCCGGGTACACCGTGGTGGCGACGACGATGGGGAACTCGACCGAGGGGAAGAGTTCCATCGGCATCCGGGGGAAGGAAGCCAACCCCATGACCATCAGGGTCAAGAGCATCATGGCCGTGAAGACCGGCCTCCGGATGAAGAATTCGGAGAAATTCAAAGCTTTCCTCCTTCTATCTTGACGGCGTCTCCGTCCTTCACGAGGTTGTTCCCGTCCAGGATCACCGTCTCGCCGTGATTCAAGCCGGAGACGATTTCGAGACGCTCGCCGTCACGCACGCCGATAGCCACCTGGACCTTGCGGGCCTTCTTGCCGTCGGTCTTGTAGACGATGGAGTCGGGGCCGTCGGCGAGCACCGCGCTGGCGGGGAGCAGGAGGCCGGGATGAGAGGCGCAGGAAAGGGAGGCCGTGACGAACATCCCCAGCTTGAGCTTGTCGGCCCCTTCTTGAAGATCGAGCTTGAGGTTGAGCAAGCGGCTTTGGGGATCGATGGCGGGCGAGATTTCGGAAAGGCGGGCCGAAAAAGTTGTTCCGGGGTAGGCGGAAGAGGAAACCCTCGCCTTGAGACCGATTTTGATCTTGCCAAGGTCCTTTTCGGAGATGGGCAGTTTGACTTGCAGGCGCCCCAGCTTGGCGAGGTTGAAGAGGGGGGCGTTGGGGGAAGCCATGCCGCCCACGTCGGTGTAGCGGGCCGTGACGATTCCGGCGAAGGGAGCGGTGATGACGCCGTTGTTGAGCTGGGTCCTGAGGGAGGTGATGGCCGCCCGGGCGGACTCGACCTGCCTGGCGGCGACGTCGGCCTGGGTCTGGGCGCCGTCCAATTGCTGCGCGCTGATCCCGCCCTGGCCGAAGAGGGAGCGCATGCGGCCCAAATTGGTCTTGGCGCTCTCGCGGTTGGTCCTCGCCATCTCCAGCCCGGCCTGCTGAATTCCCAGTTGGGAGGCCAGTTCGGGCAACTCGAGGGTGGCGATGCTCTCCCCGGAGGAAACCCGGGTTCCCTCGACGACCGCCCAGGAAATCCGCCCGTTGGTCTTCGGCATCACCTTGACCTCGTTGGCCGGAATCACCGTGCCGTTGGCCGTCAGGGTCTCGTCCACCGTTCCGGACTGCACCGCGACGGTGGTGACGTTGACGTCCTGGGCGGAAATCTCGGCTGTCTTGGCCTTGCCATTGCATCCTGCCAGCAGGAGCGTCGCCGCTAGAATAACAGAAAGCCTTTTCATTATTTCGTCCCTCTCAAGTAGTCCCGAAGGTCTATCCCCAGCGACCTTGCGAATTTAAGCTCGGCCGTCTGCAGGTCGTAGAAAGCCCCGATGCGGTTTTGCTCCGCCTGGGTGAGGGCGGACTGGGAATCGATCACCTCGAGCCCCGTCCCTACCCCGGAGCGGTAGCGGACTTCCGAAAGCCGGAAGCTTTCACGAGCGAAGGCCAGCCCCTCGTCGGCGATGGTCAATCTTTCCCGGGCCTCGTCGCGATCCTGGATGGACTTCTGCACGTCGAGAGCCAGGCGCGAGCGCGTTTGCTCGAGCAGGGCGTCGTCGCGAGCCACGTCGGACTGGGATTGGGCGATCTTGGACTTGGTCTTGCCGCCGTCCAGGATGTTCCACTGGGCCGATACTCCGGCCAGCCAGTAGCGGCCGGTTCCCGCCCCTTGCATGGAATAGCTCCCGATGGCGGCAACCGTCGGCAGGTAAGCCCGAGTGTTGAGATCGATGGTGCGAAGATCGACGTCGCGCTTGAGGGAAAGCTGCCTCATTTCGGGCCGGTTGTTCACGGCCGGCTCGATTTTTTTGGCGTCGAAGCGCACTTCCGGCAGTTCGGGGGCCGTCTCGAGGCGAGCGACGCGCGGGGGCACGTTGATGGTGTTGAAGAGAAAGAGTCTCGACATCTCGGCGGCATTGCGGGCCTTGGAGACCTGGCCCTTCACGTTGGCGATCTGGGTCTGGGACTGCAACACCTCGAATCGGGTACCGACACCGGCCTTTTGCCGATCATTGGCTTGATCGAGATGTCCCTGAGCCGCCTTCAAGGCGGTGCGGGAAACTTCGAGCAGGCCTTCCATGCGCAGGGTGGTCAGATAGGCGTTGGCGGTGTCGCTGAGAACCGCCTGTTGAGCGTTGTAGATGTCGAGATCGGCCGAGTCCCGTCCCAGGGAAGCCAGGGCGAGACCGTCCTTGGTCCGAAACCCGTCGAAGAGAACCTGGTTGAGGCTGAAGGAGGTTTGCATCAGGGAAAAGGAATTCCCTCCGCCCCCCAGGCCGCTGAGGCCTCCGAGGCCCCCGAGTCCTCCCACTCCGCCGCCCAGTCCCATGGCAAGGGAGCTTGCCGCGGAGGAGTCCATCATGTTGATGCCCATGGCGCTGGTCGTCAGGCTCAGTTGAGGATAGGCGCCCCCCACGATCTCGTTCACCTTCTCCTCGGCCCCGGCTTTCTTGAGCTGGGCATCGCGGATGGTGAGGTTCTTTTGCNNCCCTCAGGGTGAAAGTGGCGGCCAGGCTCGGGCTGGCAAAGGCCAGAATGAGCACGCCGGCCGGAATCATCTTTTTCATTGTTCACTCCCAAGGAATCGATAGGAAAGTCCGACGGTGACCCGATGGTTCTGATCCCAGAGATGGCTGCCACCGGTGAGTTGCCCGCGGTAGGCGAGTTCGAAGGCCATGTTGTCGGCGATATCGCGGGAAGCGCCCAGGGAAACTTCTCCGAGACCGAGCCAGCCCAGCTGATAAGGGGCCTTGTCGAGGCGGGGCATCATCCAGGGATAGAGTGCGGCTCCGCCCTTCAAGGTCCAGCAGGGGCAGAAGAAAGCCGGCTGAGCGGCTTCGAGACCCAACCCGAGGCCGAGGCGCGACTGGTTGTAGTCGTAGGGGGTTCCGCTAAAGGGGGCACTGCTGGAAGGGGTCGAAAGGACGGCCAGGCCGATCACCTGGGGGGTCCACTCGCCATTGCCCCAGGGCAGGACGCGGCCGAGGGAAAGGCGGTAATTGGCGTTCTCGAGGGAAAAGGCGGGATTCTCGCGATCGGAGAGGCCGCTGACGTTGACCGAGGCCTTCCAGCGGCTCAACTCCAAGCCCATCAACCAATCACCCACCCGGTAGGCCCCCCCCAGGTCCAGCTCGGAGTCGAGCAGGCCGGCGAGGCTGCCGGAACCATAGGAGGCGCGCAGGAAACGAGCTCCGAACTTCGCGCCCACCTCGGTGGGGAAGAAGGTTTTCTCGCTTTTGACGACCTCCTTGCGGGACGCCTGGGACTGAAAGTTGTAGACGGTCGCCGCGCTGGCGGGCGCCGCCAACAACAGCGTCGAGAAGAATGCGATCGTTTTTTTCATTTTTCTGCTTCCTTATTAGCGGCTGACGATGTTGGCGCGATAGGTGACGGCCTGCTTGCCGTCGAGGGAGAGCAGGAGGTTGGCGTTCCCCGCGTTGTCGGTGGGCAGAGGCGCCGCCACGAAGGTGCTCAGAACGGGGATGGAGGCCGTGGCCACCGGGCTGATCGGCAGGACGGCGGTCGTCCGGTAGAAATCCATCGAACGTCCGCTCGCGACCAGGGAAATCCGGTTCGCCGAGTAAAGCGGGGCGGGGGCCTTGTTCACGAAGGGGGCTGCGACCTGGTTGTCGGCGGGGATGGGGATGACCACGGCCGTTCCGGAGGAGGAGGCCACCTGAAGAACGTTCATTCGGGTGTTCTCGGTTAGCGACTCGACCGGGGTGTTGACCTGGAGGCGGGACTGGGACTCGCAGGCCACCAGGCAAAACATCAGGGGCAACACCCCCAGGGCGACGATCTTTGCTTTCTTTTCTTTCACGATTCGGTTCCTTTCATTTGATGGCACTTCTGATCGAAGAAGCCGCTTTCGTCCAGTTGCTTGAAGGCGCGTAAGAGCGACTTGCGGAAGAGGTAACGAGGAAGGTCCTCGACGAGGACCTGGAATCTCGAGGGCTGCTGCTGTGGGGAATTGAAAGGGGGCTTCCCACGGCTCGCGAGCAGCACCTGCTCCCGGGCCACATTATCCATTGCCCGGAGGTAGGATGAAAAATCCTCGGGCTCGAACCCCATCTCGGTGGAGAGGCGAAAAAGCTTCGCGATGTGGAGGTCGTCCTCGTCGAAGAGGCCATCCCCCTGGGGAGCCAAAAAACCCACGGCGACCACCCGCTCGGCAACCTCCAGGGAAAGCCCGGCGCTTTCCGCCATCTCGGACAGGGTGCAGGGGATGAACTCGGGGTCGTACTTGAGGGGGCGCAGGTGCTCGGACGCGTGATCGAGATGGGCCTGGACCTGCGTCAGGGGCATCCCGCTGGAAATGAAACGCTTGATCATGGCCAGGGGGAAGTAGCGCTCGGTCTTGAGCTTGTGGATGAGACGGATCTTCTCGATGTCCTCCTCGGAATAGAGGCGGTGCCCACCCCGCGAGCGTCGGGGCGAGAGCAACCCTTCCTTTTCCCAAAAGCGCAGGTTTGAATCGCTTATCTCGAACTCGCCCGAGAAACGCTGGACCACCTCGCTGATGCTAAAATTCTCGTTTTCTTCATCCGTCACGGTCCCCCCCTAACTATCAACCTGAAGTTCAGCTTCAATTTATAGCGAAGGCTCAACCTAAAGTCAAGCTTCAGTTTTCCCAAGAAGGAAGGGACGAGCTATAATGCCCCCATGAAAAGAAAACCGGGCGGCCCCAGCCCGATCCCCTCCTTCCTATCCGACAGGTTAAGCGATTGGTCGTTCCAATGAAAAAATTTTTCTTCTTTTTCATCGTTTTCTTCTTCTTTTTTCCCGAGACGGCGGGAGCCTTCGACCCGAAGAGCCTCGACGCCATCCTCTCGCACCCCGTCTCGGAACAAAGCCACGTGGGCGTGGAGATTCGCTCGCTTTCTTCGGGGGAAACCCTTTTTTCCCGCGATTCCCGCAAGCTCTTCACCCCAGCCTCGGTGCAGAAGCTCGTGACCTCCCTGGCCGCCCTCCGCTTCCTCGGGGCGGATGCCCGCTTTCTTACCGAAATCTCGACCGATGGAAAAATCGAGGACGGTTGCCTGAAGGGAAACCTTTTCCTCAGGGGAGGCGGCGACCCCAGCCTGAAAAAGGGGGACTTCGGGGATTTCTGCGCCGCGCTCGAAAAAAAGGGGATCTCCCGCGTCGAGGGGGACCTGATCGCCGATGCCACCTTTTTCGATGATGCCCCCTATCCGGCCGGGTGGATGCGCGACGACATCGCGTGCGACTACGCCACCCCCGTCAGCGCCCTTTCGGTGGACGGGAACTTCGACGGAAGCCCGGTCCTCAACCCGCCCCTGCGCGCGGGAAGACTTTTCGCCGCTCGCCTCGTAGTCGCGGGCATCCGCCTGAGCGGAACCGTCCGACTGGGAAAGACCCCGCCGGGCACCGATAGCCTCTTCATCCACTCCTCCCCGCCCTTGTCGGAGCTGGTCAAAGAAATGAACAAGAATTCGGACAACTTTTACGCCGAGACCCTTCTCGAACAGCTCGGCGCGGGCGAAAAAGGCAACCGGGAAAAAGGGATAACCAGGGTTTCCACCATGCTGGCCCAGATCGGCTGGGCCAAAGACGGCTACCGGATCGCCGACGGCTCCGGGCTTTCGCGCTACAACTCCCTGACCCCCTCCCAGCTCGCGAGCTTGCTGGTCTCCGCCAATTCCGACCCCTTCCAGGATTCCCTGCCGGTGGCGGGGGTGGACGGAACCCTGAGCCATCGCCTGCTCGGCAGCACCGCCGCAGGAAGGTTGTGCGCCAAGACGGGGACCATGGCGGGGGTTTCCTGTTTGGCGGGATATCTGGACACCGGGAGGGAACGATTGGTGATCGTCCTCATGGTCAACGGCTTCGTCGGCAGCAGTCGTGCCTTCCAGGCCCTGCAAGACTCCGTGATTTTGGCCTTGATGGAAGAGTAGAATACAAAAAAGCGGGACTCCTTCGGAGGAGTCCCGCTTTTTATTTTTTTATTTGAGGAGGTGAAGGGCGGTCAGGAGGGGAATGAAGACCCCCATGATGCTTTCGCCGGCGATGACTCCCGAGCTGATGGGGATGCTGAGCTTCTCGGTGGCGATGGGCTTGAACTTGAAGAATATCCAGGCGATGAAGGCGCCCGCGAACATCATGAGGCTGTTCGAGAAGGGGATGACGAGGGCGATCCCGATCCCCACGGGGGAAGGAAGCCAGCGCCCGACTTTGGGATAGAAGTGATTGATCAGTCCCAGGAGGATTCCGACGACTCCCATGGCTATCATGGCGGTCACCGCGCCCTGGGGAAGGGCTCCCATGCCCTTGGCGAGCAGCTGGGCGACGCCCGCATAGACCTTGACCGAGGGGGCCGGAAGTTCGGCGGTGCAGATGTGCGCGACGTCTGGAACCAAGAGGTTGAAGGCGGGAACGGCGAAGAAGGTGCCGGCGATGATCCCCAGGAACTGGGCGTAGAACTGCTGGCGGGGCTTGGCGCCCAGGAGGTAGCCCGACTTGAGGTCGGTCAACAAATCGGCGGACTGGGAAGAAACGCCGGCGGTGGTCCCGGCCGTCATCAGGTTGACCGAAACGTTGCCCGGTGAAAGCATTCCGAAGATCAGCTGGGTCAACTGCCCCATGGCGCTGATGGGAGTGATGTCGGTCTCTCCGGTGGCCCGGGCGGCGACGATGGCCAGCAGGAAGCTCAGGAGGACCGAGACGACGCCCAGCGTTNNCTGAAGGAAGACGCACAAGGAACCCAAAATGATGAAGCCGTAGAGGAACCAGGACTCGGGGACTTCCAGGCGGTTCAAATGGCTGGAGGATTTTTCCTTATTGGGCTTGAAGACCGCGGCCAGTCCGCTGAAGGCGCGCATGATGGTCTTCCACTGGAGGAAGAAGGAAAGCAGGCCGCTGGTGAGCAAAACGGCGGCGCCCGGCCACATGCTCCACTTCACCAGGTTGCTGTAGCCGCCGCCCGGGACGATCCCCGCGTGCATGAGCTGAGGGGCGATGAAGCAAAAGTAGGCGACGGCGCCGAGCATCATGGAAAGGGTGATATGGATGCCCGTGATGGCGCCGGCCCCCAGCATCAGCAAGCCGACGTCCCACTGGATGGTGAGATCGGCCAAAGAGATTCCCATGATCTTCCCGGGAAAATCGAAAGCGTAGGGGAGATTGAAGCCCTTCATCCAGAAGACCTTGCCGTCACGGAACCAGGTGACGAGGGCTCCCAATAGACCGGCGANNGCTCTTGAGGGTGGTGGCGGTGGCGATGCCGGTGGGAAAGCGCAGCTGCTCGATGTTGATCATGTTGCGCTTCATGGGGACCGCGACGAAGACGCCCAGGGCGCTCAGGGTGGCGATCCAGACCCCCAGTTGCAGGGGATCCAATTTTTGTCCGGTGACGATCATTAATGCGGGCAAGGAGGAGATGAGCCCCGCCGTGGCGATGTAGCCGGCCGCGGAGGCCGCGGATTGCATGGCGTTGTTCTCGAGGATGGAGAACTCGTCCCGCAGGCCGCGCAATAGACGCTTGGGGAGGAAGTTCCAGATCTTTGAAGAAAATACGAATTGCAGGCCCTTGAAGAGCGAGAAGGCCAAGATGGTGGCGGTGATCGTCACCCCCATGCCCCAGCCGGTCTTGAGCCCCACGTAGAGGTTCGAAAGGGACATGATGCCCCCGATGATCATCCCGATGATGACGGAACGGATGGTCAGCTGAGGGGCGTGATCGCCCGCGTAGACATGCTCGTACCAGTAGCGCTCGATCTCGTCGGGATCATCGCTGTCCACCGGGAGCTTGCCATTGAAGTTGAGTTCGGCCGTTTGCCGCTTGGGCACCACGGTTTCCTTGGTGACTTCCACGCACTACTCCTTAAAAGTGAAGAATTCCTCGGCAATCCTATCCTAACAGGGAAGAGGGACGGAGGCAAAACCATTCAGTCCCTCTTTGCCAAGAACGACTACCAGGGTAGCCTGGAACTGATCGCCGCGGGGTTCCGGGAAGCCACCACCGGAAGCGAGGAGGAGCGCTTCCTTCAAGGAGGTGTCACAGCGACTTCGAAGCCCTATAGAGGACTGCCCCCCTGCGCTCTTCCCTATGGTCCATCACCCCACAGAACAAAGATTTAATTTGACCACACAACCTACAGGTTGTATATTTTTACCCATGACAGGCAAAGAAATGGTGAAACTCCTGAAGAAGAGCGGATGGACCGAGGTGCGGGTGAGCGGTTCCCACCACATCCTCGTGAGAGGCGATCAAGAGATGTCGGTTCCTATCCATGCAAACCGGGATCTTCCCACGGGAACCGAGCAACAGCTTCTCAAGAAAGCGGGGTTGAAATGAGGCTTTCCTACCCGATACGCTTCACGGTGGATCCCAGTGAACCCGGCGTCTACAACGTCCAGGGCCTTCCGCCTATGGATGGAGTGATCACATTCGGGGAATCCCTGGAGGAGGCCCGCTGGATGGCAAAGGATGCCTTGACCGGAGTGCTGGCCGCGATGCTCGATCGAAGCCTTCCGATCCCCCGTCCTCCCGAAGTAGAGGGTGAGAACATCCAGTGGATCGAGCCTTCCGCAGAAGTAGCCATCCCCATCTTGATCCGATGGGCCCGGGAGGAAGAGCACTTGACCCTTTCCGAGCTGGCCGATCGGATCGGCGTCACCTACCAAGCAATCCAAAAACTTGAGCGCCCTGGCGGCAACCCCTCGATCAAGACGCTCGCCAAGGTGGCAAAAGCACTTGGCCGTGAGCTACAGATAGCCATCTGATTTCCGGATAAAATTCAGCCCCCGCCACCCCGGAAGCAGACTGCCCCCACCACTTTCCAACAAAATATCGGCGCTCATGTTTTGCTGCAGCCGGCCCCGGCGATAAAGCGGGGCCGGCTGCAGCATTATCCACGGTTGCCTGTATTTTGGTAAAATGACAGCAAGTGCGACAGCGAGCAGATGAGGAGAGGCTGGACCGTTCATCGATCCGAGAACGGGCTTTTTCGATCACATCAAAAGCTCAACCGTGTTGCCCGGCTGCCCCTTTCCAATCCCCTCCAAGCAAGCTAACATAACTACATTGCTTCAGTAGCGCCAACACCAAAGGAGGCAAGGTTGTCCAACGCACCCGTTTACTTCGCATCGCTTTCCCACGTCTCCGGCCGCAACGGCATCTTCGAGCGTCTCGAGCGCCTCATGAAAAAGGTCGAAATCAAGGAACGCTTCCCCGAGGGAACCATCCCCCTGATCAAGCTGCATTTCGGAGAAAACGGCTCTTCGGCTTTCGTGAAGCCGGTCTTCGTCCGCCACATGGTCGAGGTGATGCAGGGATGGGGAATCAAGCCCTTCCTGGGAGACACCAACACCCTCTACGTGGGGGAAAGAAGCGATTCGGTCAGCCACCTGCGCTGCGCCTACCGCAACGGCTTCGCCTACGGCGCCATGGGCGCCCCCGTCATCATCATGGACGGCTTGCGCGGCCAGAGCGGCATCGAGTTCCCCCCCATCAAGGAAGCTCCCCAGATCTTCCTGGCGGCGGACGCGGTCAACGCCGACGGAGCCATCGTGCTCTCTCACTTCAAGCTGCATCTCCTGCTGGGCTTCGGCGGGGCCATCAAGAACATCGGAATGGGCTGCGCCTCCCGCAGGGGCAAACTGGTCCAGCACTCGACCGTGAGACCCCAGGTCGGGGAGGGCTGCGTCCTTTGCGGGCGCTGCAAGACCGCCTGCGCCTCCAAGGCCATCGTGCTCGACCTGGAAACGGCCAACATCGACCCGGACCTCTGCGTGGGCTGCGCCGAGTGCATCGCCGTCTGCCCCAAGGAAGCCATCGGCTTCGAATGGGACGTCAACTCCACCCAGATCATGCACTACATGACCGAGTACGCCGCCGCCTTCAAGAACAACGTCAAGGGCCCCACCACCTACTTCAACTTCGTCATGGACGTCACCCCGGACTGCGACTGCTTCGGCCACTCCGACTACCCCATCGTGCCCGACATCGGCATCCTGGCCTCGA
>DOBT01000186.1 GCA_003503675.1 Cyanobacteria bacterium UBA8530
AGTTGGCGGCGACGGTGTTGTTGTCAGCTCTTTGTTTCGCCAATTTCGTCTTTCGATCGATCAATTTTCCGATCGATTTATCGATCGCCTGGGCAGCCACCAAGGCGTCCCCTCGCATGTATTTCACGGCTTCGAGATTCTTGTTCACCAGGGCCAGCGCCAGGATCTTTTCCTTTTGCGAAGAGAAGGAAGTCATCGAGGCATTCAAGGCCTCGAATTCCTGACGGACTTCGTTGTCCTTGATGGTTTTCTCGAACTTCTTGAGTTCACCGTAGATTATTGCATCAAGCTCTTTGATCCTGTCTTTTCGCTCGATCTTATCGCTCATCTGGAGATCGATGGTGGCATCCCTCAGGTTCACCCGAATCCTTTGAAAACTGATCGCCACGTGCGCAATCTCGCCGATCGGAACCAGATTGCGCTCATAGAGTTCGGTGTCAGATTTGTGGAGGGCTCGGAGGTTGAAACTAGCTACTATTCCGAGAGTGGTCAGCAAGGCGAGCAATACAATGAAGCCAGCCGTGATTTTGGCGCCGATTTTCAAGTTGTTGAACCAACTCAAATTAACTTCTCCTTCATGAATGACGGGGGGAACCTAAAACTCATTCGATAGGACTTGTCTTCTCTCGGGCCGCGGCTCTCCTTTCCTTCGAAATGGGGAATGTCCCGACCTCAATGGGCCTTCTTCGGGGAAATCTTCGGAATGACAACGCCGTCGAGGGATTGGGCCGCCCGTTCAGAGGGCCGAGTACCTAGAGCATCATCCCTTCGATGCCGATTGTTTTTTTTCCTCGTCGTTTCGTTCCTTTCCTCCATTCTTGTGAAGCAGACACACTCTTGAGCATCAAGCGACCAGGCTGCGTTCCTCCTCTTCTTGGGCCAATCGGACCAGGTTAGGGACATCGACGATGAGAGCGACTTCAGCGCTCCCCATGATGGTGGCTCCGGAGAAGAGTTCTGCGTCGAGGTAGGCGTTGCCGAGAGGCTTGATGACGGTCTGCAGGTCGCCGATCACCTCATCCACCACGAGACCGATCCTTTCTCCCGCCACTCCCACGATGGCGATTTGCTCCAGCGTCGGATTCTTCCGTTCGGCATGGAAGAAATCGCCCAGTCGCAAGTAAGGGATGAGCTTTCCCCGGAGGGTGAACACATTCCGGCCGTGGTGGCTCTGGAATTCCTCCTGGGTGAGATCGACGCATTCTTCCACCTGTGCCAGGGGGAGGACGTAGTGGGAATCTTGGATTCGGATCAGCAGTCCGTCCACGATCGCCATGGTCAGGGGCAGGCGAAGCCGGAAAGTCGAGCCTTGCCCCTTTTCGGTCTGGATCTCGATCCTTCCTCTCAAGGCCTCGAGGTTGCGCTTGACCACGTCCATCCCCACCCCTCTTCCCGAGATGTCCGTGACCTGCTCGGCGGTGGAGAAGCCGGGATGGAAGATCAGGGCATAAACCTGCTCATCGGAGAGAGGCTCGCCGTGGACCAGGCCCAGTTTCCTGGCCTTGGCCAGGATGGCTTCGCGGTTCAAGCCTCTTCCGTCGTCCGAAATCTCGATGACGATGCTGCCGCCCTCGTGATAGGCGGAGAGCATGATGCTGCTGTTTTCCGGTTTGCCCAGGCTGATTCGGAGCTCGGGGGGTTCGATGGCATGGTCGATGGCATTGCGGATCATGTGCTTGAGCGGATCCCCCAGCTTTTCGAGGATGGTCTTGTCGATCTCCGTCTCTTCGCCGCTGATCACGAGGTCGATCTTCTTTCCGGTCGACAGGGCCAGATCCCGGACGACCCGGTGGAAGCGCTCCAGCATGGGGCCGATGGGCACCATTCGAATGTTCATGATCTGGCTCTGCAGGAGACGAAGGTCCTGCTCCAAGCGGGCCATGCTCTCTCTCACCTCTTCGGCCAGAAGTCCCTCCAGCTGGCTTGACATCTGCATCACGTGGGCCTGCGAGATGACCGCTTCCCCCACGATGTTCAGCAAGTGATCGAGTTTCCCCGTGTCCACCCGGATGGAGCCGTGGCCATTGCCGTTTTTGCCTGGCTGTTTGGACTGGCCAGGGTCTTGAGGAGCCTTCTCGAAATCTTCCTTGAGCTGCTTTTGTTGAGCCAACATCTCTTCGATATCGGCCTCCGTCACGAGGCTTTCCTGGATCAACAACTCGCCGAGACGAGGGATGCCGTAAACCGGGGTCGCATCCAAGATCTCTTCCATTCGGGGAGGACTGACTTCCCGGATCAGGTCGTCGAGGTGGCCCAATTGCTCGGTGATGTTTTCGGAGTCGTCCAGGGGGGTCTCGGCGAGGCGGGCGAGGAGATCGAATCCGCCCAAAAGGACGGAAATGATTTGGGGAAGCGGGATCAGGGTCCTGTCCCGGATGAAGCTGAGGATGGTTTCCAGGGCGTGAGAGATCGCCTGGATCTTGGAGAAACCGAGACAACCCGCCGAGCCCTTGATGGAATGGACGGAACGAAAAACCTTGTTGACGAGCTCATCGTCGAGGTTTCCCCCTTGGGTTTCCAGCAGCAGCAGATCGTTCTCGATCCCTCCCAGGTAATCTCTCGCCTCTTCGATGAAAAGTTGGAGCACTTCCTGATCGTCTGTCAAAAAAATCGTCCCTCCTTTCCAAACGAATCGATATCTTTCGAAATAAACGAATCCTTCGAGAGTCCCTCACCTAAGGACGCCAAAGAGAAGGCCTAGTGCCTCACGGGTTTATTATTCCCTTTAGAAAAAAGGAATAAACGAAATTCGACGAAAGATATTCGAAACAAAAGAAATGGCTGGAATAATCTGAAGGAATGCCATAGAACGCGGAGGGTAAAAAAGGCTATAAACTCAGGCTGATGCCGGTTTTCATGCCCAAAAAGCATCCATCTTTTTCTTCTCATAGGGAACTCACGGGCCAATGAAGCGCCACACAAGAGATGGACATCGTTCGAAAAATAGAGGAGGAAAAAGAACGATATTTTTTTCCCCTACAGAAAGGCCCCGAGCTTTTTGAGTTTCCACTCACCCGTTAACCTGTCTTTAACAGTTAGCGCCGGCTCGAGCCGGCGCTAACTGTTTCATCACTTTAGGCTACCACCAGCTTCGGATCCGTCCCTTCCGCCTGGCTTCGAACCACCAAGGTCAGCTCGTCACCGGAGAAGACCTTGGTGATGTCGAGAAGGATCAGGAACTTCTCACCCCTTTTCCCCATTCCCTGGATGAACGAGGTATCTAGCTTGGTCCCGAGCTTTGGCGGCGGTTTGATCTGCCCGGCATCGAGGGTGAATACTTCCAGTACCGAGTCCACCAAGACCCCCATCACGAGGATTTCGTCACCCATCCCCACTTCGACGATGACGATGCAGGTGTTGAGGCTTTTCTCCCTTTGGACCATCCCCAGCTTGAGGCGCAGATCGACCACTGGGACGACGTCGCCCCTCAGGTTGATGATCCCCCGGATGAATTCCGGCACGCGCGGGATCTTGAAGATGGCGGTGTAATCCAGGACTTCCCTTACCTTGGTGATCTCGAGGG
Source organism: Cyanobacteria bacterium UBA8530 (assembly GCA_003503675.1). Taxonomy (GTDB): domain Bacteria; phylum Cyanobacteriota; class Sericytochromatia; order S15B-MN24; family UBA8530; genus UBA8530. The sequence continues at coordinate 3,524 of DOBT01000186.1, forward strand.
CGAACTCTTCCTCGCCCAGGGTGAAGGAGAAGTACTCGGAGGTTCCGAGCGTTTCTTCTTGCATCATCTTTTCCTCCTATACCCGCTCGGGCAGGGACTCGATCTTTTTGGTCAATTCCTTGCCACCGTTCGGGAGGGATTTCGCCCTTTGAGCGCGATGCCCCGTCAACTTGAAGAAGGCGACCACTTCCTCGAGTTGCGCTCCCTGGTCCGACAAGGCTTCGGAAGTCGAGGCCATCTCGGCGGTGGTGGAGACGTTCTGTCGGATGACGCTATCCAGCAGTTGGATCGATTTATTGATTTGGGTGATTCCGTTCGTTTGTTCAGAGGAAGAGACGTTGATTTCCTGGACCAACTCGGCGGTTTTGCGGATGCCGGGGACGATTTCCTTCAGGAGTTCCCCGGCTTTCTCCGAGATCTGGACGGAAGAGCTGGCGAGGCTGCTGATTTGCTTGGCGGCGATCTGGCTGCGTTCGGCCAGCTTCTTGACCTCGGCCGCCACCACCACGAAGCCCTTGCCGTGTACCCCGGCCCTGGCCCCCTCGATGGCTGCGTTCAAGGCCAGCATGTTGGTTTGGCGGGCGATCTCCTCGACGATGCCGATCTTCTCGGCGATGTTGCGCATTGCTTCCACCGTCTCGGAAACGGCCTGTCCGCCTTCCTGGGCGTCGGATGCCGCCTTTTTGGCTATCTCGGCAGTTTGCTTGGCGTTCTGGGCGTTCAGGGTAACGGTGTTGTTCATCCCGGCCATCTCCCTCGAGATCTCCTCGATGTTCGAGGCCTGGGCATTGGCCCCCTTGGAAATTTCGGAAGCCGAAAGGTTCATGTCCCTGCTGCCGGTGACTACCTGATCGGCCGCCGACTGCATGGCTTCGGCCACCCGAGTCAATTCGTCGATGCACTGGTTGAGGTTG
>DOBT01000250.1 GCA_003503675.1 Cyanobacteria bacterium UBA8530
AGTATTGCTTACTACCGCTATATAACAGCACGTAGTAGTTGGTTTGTCAATAGCGGTTGTTCTGATATTGTGGCACCATCAAATATAGCCTTGGCTATAGACTTATTTGCGACATTCATGATGTTCATCGGGTGAATCCAAATCAATTAGGGGGAGGAAAAAATTCCTCCCCCTAATTGATTGAAAGCTTCTTTATTCGAGGATGCGCGGGACCTTGAACATCTCGTTTTCGCAGGAAGGGGCATTCTCGAAAAGGATCTCCCTCGGCAAGGATGGCTTCAAAAGGTCTTCGCGCAGGACGTTGGTCAAGGATAGGGCATGGGCGGTCGGTTCGACCCCGGTGGTATCGAGTTCCCTCAGTTGCTCGATGTATTCGAGGATGTGACCGAGTTGCCCGGCATAGACCTCGGCTTGCTCTTCGCTCACCTCGAGGCGGGCCAAATCGGCGACATGTTTGACGGTTTCTGCCTTTATCATCTTGTCATTCTAGCACATCAGGGGCCGAAGGCGGCCCTGATCCCGAGGCTCCAGAGGCCGGATGGGAGCATGAAAAGGGCGATCGAGGATAGGGCGGAGAAAATCGCGATCGCCGAGAAGAAAGGGGCTTCCAACTTTTCGCCCTTCGATTTTCCCCAGAAGATCCGGCGAACGAGAATCGATGAAGCGTAGAGGGGAAGGACCAGGCTCAGGGCGGCGAGGAGCACCAGTCCCGACAATCCCCCGGCGAAGGTCTCGGAAAACAAAAACCACTTCCCCCAGAAGCCGAGCATCGGGGGCAGTCCCAGCAAGGAAAGCAGGCAGAGGGTGAGGGAAACACCGAGCCAGGGCGAGCGATGGAAGAGGCCCTGGCAGGAGTCCAGTTCGGTTTGATCGAGCGAGGCGAAAACCGCGGCGATCCCGGCGAGAGCCAGCGAAAGAGCCAGAAGATGGATCCAGGAAGCCGCGATCCCCTGGAGGAACCCCGGGCGAAGGGCCGCCATTCCCAGAAAGGCGAAAGAAAACTGGGAGATCGAGAGAAAGGCCAAAAAACCCTTGAGGGAACGCTGGGCCAAAATCATGAAGCTGGCCCAGAGCAGGGCGAGCAAGATGCAGGCGACCAGGATGAGCAGCCAGCTTTCCCTCGCCTGCCCCATGGCATGGGGGAAGAGGTGGAGCATCGCGGAGAAGGCCGCGAGGGGGGGGACCAGGAGTTTGAAATATTCGAGGGAAAACGCCTCCTTCTCGGCGACGTCGGCGGCCCACTGATGGAAGGGGGGCAGGATGGCCATGACGCCCAAACCCGCCATCAGGAGGCAAGAAGCCAGAATGGCGGGGGGAGAACCCATTCCGAGACGCTCGGCGATTTCGCCCAGACGCGTGCTGCCGGTGAGGCCGTAGAGGATGCCCGACCCGAAGAGGAGGGAGGCGACGCCGAAGAAGAAGGCGAAGAACGTTCCCGAGCGGAGCAAGTGGAAACAAGCGATTCCCAGGGACAACGAGGCCGCGAAAAGCATTCCCAGATCGTTGGCTCCGCAAAGCAGCAGCGCGAAGAGGCTGGCCCAGAGGAAGAGCGCAAAACGCTTCCCGCCTTCGCCCAGGTGAAGCGCGACGGCGAGGAGCGCCGCCGCCAGGATCAAGAAGCGGAAAAGCACCGTGACCGGATCCAGCGGGGCCTGGAAGCCCATCCCGATGGCCAGGCCGAAGGCGAGCGCCAACCCGTAGAGGGCGATCCAGCCGGTTTTATTGCCCAAGAACCTTTCGAGACCAGTTGAAAGGCCCAACGCCAAAAGAAACAATAGGATTTCAGGTCCGAACACCGGCTACCTCCGAAAGTCTTTCAAAAGCCGAACAGGGGCATGATGGGCACCAGGGCACGGTTGAGGGAAACAAGCAGGAGGTTCGGAAAAACCCCCAACCAAAGGGAAAGAAAAATCAGCGACACGGCCGGGAAGACTCGGAAAGTCTCGGAGACTCCCGCCTTCTTTTTTGCCCGAAAAGGCCCGAAATAAAGGACCAGCGCCCCGAAGACCAGCCAGAGCGAGAAAACCAGCGTCGTGGCGATCCAGGGATGAACGATCCAGGCTCCGGAAAGCAGCAGGTGGCTTCCCGCAAAGCCCAGGAAGCCGGGCAGGCCGAGGAAGGCGAAGGCGGCGGGAATCAGCCAAACGGAGGACGAGGGAAGAGCGAGCAGGGCGGCGACGGCCAGTCCGTTTGCGAGGGAAAGTAGGATCGCTCCTTCGATACCCGAAAGCTGGCCCGAGAGGATGCCGATCAGGGACATCCCGCTCAGGGAGACGGTGGCCGTGGCTATCAAGGCATTCAAGTCGGTTTGCTTGAAGGAAACGAGAGCCGCCCCCAGCGCGGTGACGATCCCCAAAAAGAGCAGCAGGGGAACCGAGGCCCGCAGGAGGGAGGGAAACATCCCCGCGGCAAAAAGGACCAGGCCATAGGTTCCCACCTTGAGGAAGCCCGCCGCCGTCAAGATCCGGAGGGCCGGCGGAGCCGATTCGAAGCACTCCAAGAACCAGGAATGAAAGGGAAAGGGGGCGAGGGGAATCAGGAAAGCGATCAGGAGCGCCGAAAAGACGGCGACCTGGAGCCAGAAGGGAGCGTTGACGAGAGGTTTGACGAAGAGCAGTTGGGTGAAGTCCAGGTTCCCGGAGAAGACGAAGAGCGCCACGAAGGCGAAAAAGAGTAGGAAAAGGGCCAGTCCGTTCACCAACAAGAATTTCTGGGCGGAAAAGGGGGTTTTTCCCCAGCCCGAGAAGAGGAAATAGGTCGCGAGGAAGGTCAAGAGCCAACCGAAAAGGAAGAGCAAAAGGTCCTGGGCCGCGAAGGTGGTCAACAGGCCGCTTCCCGCGACCATCAGTCCAGCGAGGAAGCTTGTCGAATCATGCCAACCGACCAGGAGAAGGAGGGGGATCAGGATGGCGGTCAAGAGCAGGAAGGGCAGGTTCACGCCCGTCAATCCCCAGGAGGGGACGAGGCCGATTTCGCCGACGAGCTCGAGGCGGCCGGGGAACTCTCCGCTAAAAGCCATCCCGGCCAGGAGGATCAAGAGAATCAAGGCGAGGGAAAGCGCAATCCTCCTGCCCCAGGAAGAAGTNNTAGCGCAATTCTCCTGCCCCAGGAAGGAAGGAAGCTCAGGGCGAGCGCGCCGAGCAAGGGAAGTCCGAGGAGGAAGGGAATCAGGAAAGAATCGGCTTTCATCGGGACTCCTAGAGCTTGAGGCCATAGAAGGCCATGGCGGAAACCAGGGCCGTCACGGCGGTGACGATCACCAAGAGGTAGTCTTGCAGCTTACCGGTCTGGGCCTTTTGAAGGGTTTCCGCGAGCGAGAGCCCCGTGATTCCCACAAGACCGGACAGCCCGTCGATCCAGAATCGATCGAAACGCTCGAGGGCTCTTCCCGACTTGATGCTCATGCCTTCGAAGAAGTACTGGGCGAATCCTTCCAGGTGGGCGAAGGCCAGGGCGAAGAGCAGCAGGATGACCCCCAGGGCGAGGATCCAGGGAAAGAGGGGGGAGGCGGAAACGAGAGGCCCGCTACGGGTGAAGAGATAGACTCCGGCCAGGGGAAAGAGTCCGAGCTGGATGAAGTGGGAGGGGGGGGGTTGCCTCGATTCGTCCATCTCGCCGGGATTGGCGAAGACCGCGACCTTGGCGACGCCCGCCAGCAGGATCAGGGTCAGACCGCCGGGAGAAACGGAGAAGAGCTTCGAGAAATGGGGGGTGGCGATTTGGGAAGAGGCGCAAAGCAAAAGGAAGAAATCCGCCAGGAAGAGGAGGAGGATGGAGCGCTGGAAGCGTGCCTGAAAGAGGGGGGAATAGGTCGAAAACAGGGCGGCGATGGTGAGCCAGAAGCCGAAGGCGGCCAGACCGAGGAAGCTGTCGGTGAGGAAGAAGCCCAGCGCGGCGAAGGTCGAGAGGTCCATGAGGGCGAGGACTTCGCCGAAGGAAGAGACTTTCGAGGCATAAGCGGTCCAACGAGCGACCAGGCCGGCGCATAGGCAGAGGATCAGGGGCAAGGCCGAAATGGAGTCGATGCGAAAGCCGATTCGATAGGGCCCGGGAGTGGCAAAGGAAGCCCCGTGCAAAAAGGAAAAGGTCAACACCAGGGAGAGAATGCTGGCGAGAAGGGAGAGGTTCAGCATTGCCCGATCGGAGGTTCTTTTGGAAAGCCAGAGGAAGGCGACGAGAAGGGAGGAAATCAGGGGCAAGAGGGGGATCAGCAAAAGCAGGTTAGCCATTTATTCACCTCGACCGAGGAAATCGGCGATATTGCCGCGCGCGAAAAAGAGCAGAAAGGCGATCGCCCCCAGGCAAGAAAGGACCGCCATGGCCTGACCATTGAAGGTCGCGGGGCCGAGGAAGTCCGAAAAGGCGGTGAAGCAAAGGACGGCGGCGAGCAAAAGCAGCTGGAAAGCCATCAGGAAGCGCAAGGAGTTGCGAGTGGTCAGCAAGCCGTAGAGTCCCAGGGAAAAGAGAAATAAGCCCAAAAGCAAGAAATGCGGGAGTCCCAGCGGGGATTGAATGAGGGGAAAGCCGATCATTCCTTCTGCTCCTTCCTGAGAAAGCCGAAAAGGGTGGCTGCGACCAGGAGAGCCAGGGGCCAGAACTGATTCCCCCAGAGAGTTCGGAGGGCTTCGAGAAAGAAAGAGCGTCCGGAAAAATCTTGTAGCAGATAGGAAGCGGAGCGATCGATCTGTCCCCAGGTGCTGCCGATGAGGACGCGGTAGGAAACGATGAAGAAGAGGAAGGACATCAGGCCGCCCCAGTAACGGCGCTCCGGAATATCCGAACCATCCGGCAGGGCGGGGCGCCGCAGAAGCAAGAAAGCGCAGAGCGCCCAGAGGAGGATGGAAAGGGAGACGAGCGGGGCATGCAGGTAGATTGCGGCCGAGCATCCCCCCAGGAGGGCGAGGACGAAGAACAGGACCGCGCCTTTTATTCTCGGAAAGAAAATCGTTCCAAGGGCGCCGGCACCGAGGCAAAGCGCGGAAAGCCAGAAGAGAAAGACCACACAGCCCCCTTAGGATTAAGAAATGTTGCGGAGAAAACGAAAAATTCCGGCCCATGGTTGTCCATGGGCCGGAAAAGTGGAACTAATCGGTGATGATGGAAGCGACGACGCCGGAACCGACGGTACGACCACCCTCGCGGATGGCGAAGCGGACTCCCTGCTCGATGGCGACGGGGGTGATCAGCT
>DOBT01000063.1 GCA_003503675.1 Cyanobacteria bacterium UBA8530
CCCCAGGCGATTCTCTGGACTTCTTTCCATTCGTTACGCATCATTGCCTCTTTCTTTTTCCGGCTCCATCCCTTGAGCTGTTGTTCAGCCTGGATCGCTTCGTCTCGATTAGCAAAGCGATCTTGTAGCCGGCGCCTTCCTTCCCGAGCAGGTTCTCCTTGGGGACGCGGCAGTTCTCGAAGATCAGTTCGCAGGTGGAGGAACCGCGGATCCCCATCTTGACTTCCTTTTTCCCGAAAGAAAAGCCCGGGGTCCCCTTCTCGACGATGAAGGCGGATATCCCTCTCGTGCCCTTGCTCTTGTCGGTCATGGCCGTGACGACGTAGACGTCGGCATAGCCGCCGTTGGTGATGAAGATCTTGGAGCCGTTCAGGACGTAGTGCGCCCCGTCCAGGACGGCGGTCGTCGCCTGGGCGCCGGCATCGGTTCCCGCGTTGGGCTCGGTCAGACCGAAAGCGCCCAGTTTCTCGCCCTGGGCCATCGGAACCAAAAATTTCCTTTTTTGCTCCTCGTTTCCGTGCTCGAAGATGGGGGCGGAGCCCAAGGAGGTGTGGGCCGAGACGATGACACCGGTGGTCCCGCAGGCCTTGGAGATTTCCTCGACGACCATGGCGTAGGCCAGGGAATCGGCCCCCTGCCCCCCGTATTCCTGGGGAAAGGGAACGCCGAGGTAGCCGCATTGAGCCAGTTTCTCGACGGTCACTACCGGGAAGGCTTCGGTCTCGTCGACCTCGTGGGCCAGGGGGCGTATCTCGTTCGCGACCAACTCACGGCAGGCCTTCTGCAACATGAGGTGTTCCTTCGACAAACAAAAATCTCCGAATCTAAAGGGTTGAACCGTCTACTTTTCTCGCCTGCCTTCGCGCGGCGCGGTGATCCGGGAAAGCCACGGAAAAGGGGGTGTCGGACTCTTCCAAAGGCTCGATCGAATTCATTTCGAGGTAGGCCCGGTGGCTTTCCATGATGAAGCTCATGGCGTGCTCCCGCTCCAGCCAGCCGGCCACCGCGGGGTATTGCCCGTCCAGCTCCTTGTAGATGGTGAAGAAGTGCTCGATCTCGGCCAGGATATGGGGGGACAGGTCCGAAAGCCTTTCGACGCCGTGGTAGCGGCGATCGTTGGCCGGCACGGCCAACACCTTGGTGTCCTCGCCCTTCTCGTCCGACATGCGAAGGACCCCCAGGGGACGGACGCGGGTCACGATACCGGGATATCCGGGCTGTTCCATGAGGATGAGGACGTCGACCGGGTCTCCGTCGCCGGCCAGGGTCTGGGGCACGAAGCCGTAATCGGCCGGGTAGATCAGGGGGGAAGACAGCACCCGATCCAGGCGGAAGGCCTCGATGGCCGGATCGTATTCGTATTTGTTGCGGCAGAGCTTGGGGATCTCGACGATGGCGTTGATTTCGCCGGGGGCAAGCTCGCCAATGGGCATGTCGATTAGGTTCACGGCATTCTCCTCTTCTGTTGACCAGTTTCAAGGTTATGCCGAGCCAGTTACAGCCCCGTTACAAGAAAAAAAGAGCCGAAGTAAAAACTCCGGCTCCCTATTTGGGCGGTACTGGATTCGAACCAGTGGCCCCTTGGGTGTGATCCAAGTGCGCTACCGCTGCGCCAACCGCCCATAAGCAGAACCATTATCCACTGGACCGTTCGCTCTGTCAAGTCAAAGAAAAAGGGCCCAAATAGAGCCCTCTTCCGATGTTTAGAGCAATTACCCGATGGAAGGGGACTAGATCGATTATCGCTCTATTACTTGCTGACGTCGAACATCAGGCCGGCATACTTGTCGCCACCGACCAGGGGAAGCCCGGTCATGGACTTGTTCTGCCACTTTTCGGTGAAGTCCTCGATGGACATCGGGGTGTAGGCTCTCTCGACGCTGTCGTGGAGGTAGACGACGCCCTTTTCGGTCGAACCGTTCACGGTGCGGTTGAGGTCGTAGCCGACGACGACCACGTAATGCTCGCTCAGCTGGCCGTAGTCGAGAAGAACGATGGGGGCATGCCCCTTGTCGATCAGGCTCTTGACGAAGTTGATGTTGCCGTTCTTGTAGTCCTGGACCTGAAGGCCCTTGGAGGTCAGGTAGCGGCGGATGGTGTCGTTGTTGGTGGGAAGGTTGTGCTTGTTGTTCTGGTTGACCACGCTCTGGTAGGTGCCCTGCATGTCGCTGACGTTGGCTCCGCCGGCACCCCAGTAGGCCATGACCATGGACATGGTCGCCTGAGCGCAAGTGTTGTCGGTGGCCTGGGCCACGTAGGGGAACTTGTCGAGCATGGCCCAGGTGCTGCCGTTGGTGAGGAGGCTCACGCCGGAACGCAGGGCGACGGGCTGGACGTTTTGGGCACCCGTCTTGAAGTTGCTCGTATAGCCCGCATTGGGGAGTACCTGTTGGATGGAGGGCTGACTGCCGTACTGCAGGCGCACATCGCCGCTGCCGCCGGTCGGGACCAGGGGCGAGGAGGAGCCGCAGCCGGTGAGGGCGGACATCGAGAGCATGGCGACCAGGGCCGCGGAGATCAACTTGGACTGAATCTTCAGGGCTTCGTTGATCTGCTTGGGTTTGACGAAGCCGGTGTCGACCAGGATGTCGCCGATCTGGCGCTTGGTGAGTTTCTGCTGCTTGAGGACTTCGACCAACTGGTCGCGGGAGATGATGTCGGTCGCGACCAGGATCTCGCCCAACAGAAGCTTTACGGCGTGGGGGGCGCTCTTCGAGCAGTCTTCCTGCCAGGTCAGGACGGCGGTCAGTTCGTTCTCGCTGATGAGGCCGAAGCGGACCAGGACGGCCCCGATCTTTTCGTTGGTCTGCTTTTGGACTTCGAGGGCGCGGCCCAACTGGCCCTGGTTGATCCTCTTCGATTTCAGGAGGAGGTCGCCCAAGCGCTGGCGGACCCCTTCGCCCATGGGAGCGGTGTCGAGGTCGGCGTTGCTGGCCAGGACGGCTTTCAACTCCATGCCGGAGAGGACGCCCAGGCGAACCAGGATTTCGCCCAGCTTCTCGTTGGTTTGTTTCTGCTCGGAAAGGGCCTGGGAAAGGTGGGAACTGTTGATCCACTCTCCTTCGACCAGGACTTCGCCCAATCGCTTCTTCTTGTTGTCAAGAACTACCATCGAGTCCTTCCTTTCCTAGCGAGACGAGAGCTTCAGGAAAACCCCCTGCCCGCCGTCCATCCTCTTTATACCCAGTGCAACGTATTGTTCATCGCCGAGAAACAAAACCGAGGGATCCAGATTATGGGCCTGGTTGGCGATCAAGATTTTTTCCCGGCCGTCGATGACCTGGGCGATCGCCCGACGCCCGTCGACCTTCTTGCTGTAGGTGAGGACGACGTCGTCGCCGGACTTGGCGAGACAGGGGGCCAGGTCGGAAGAATCGTTCGTTCGGGCTTCGGGCTCTCCCCAGACGCCGTTTTCTTCGCTCACTTCGGAAATCCCGTTTTCGTCGGTGTAGGCCACCACGATCGTTCCGTCTTCCTTTTGGGCGATGGAGGGGGAGTAGCCGTTCTCGCAGACCAGCTGCTTCTTGGTGAAGTGGATGCCGTCTTTGCTCTCGGCCACTTCGCAACCGCCGCCCATCATGAGGTCGTAGGCGATGGCGATGCCGCCTTCCTTCAACTGGGTCACGCTGGGGTTGAGGGCACCATCGGAAAGGCCTTCGGCTTTGGTAACTTTCCAGGAATCGCCGTTGCGGGTGGCTATCGAAATGTTGCTGCCGCTTTCGAAGGCGATGGCGGGGTTCTGGCCGAGGACGAAAAGAGCGGGGGCCTGGCCGCTGAAGAGCTTTTGGGGAGCGCTCCAGTGGGAAGCGTCGGAAGAGGTGGCCAAACAAATGTTCTGGTTGGCGCGCAAATGGGTCTCGTAGGCCACGAAAAATATTTTGCCCACTTTGGCGAGGGACGGGGCCTGGGGAAGGGTGGAGTCGGTGGAGACGGCGGCGAAATCGGGGGAAAGGAGGCTGGCCCAGTCGGAGATGACGGGCATGGCGACGGGGGCTGCCCCGCAACCGGTAAGGAGAATGGTCGCTGACAAAAGCAACTTTTTCATCCTTTTACCCTCCCAAATGGATCCCCACCCGCTTCCGATGTTATCCTCGAAAAACGGAGGAACTTTCTTATGATCTACTTAATTGACCGTTAAGAAATGGAAATAAACGACGGGACCCTCGCTCAACTGGGGGAAGAATGGGTGATCGCGAGGGCCGCGAAGATTTTCGGCACCGGTGGACAGTGGGTCGGAATCGGGGACGACACGGCGGTGACGAAGATCGAAAAAGCCAGCGCCGTCACCACGGTCGACCTTTTGGTGGAAGGAATCCATTTCAGGCGGGAAACCTCGAGCGCCTACGACGTGGGCTGGAAGGCGATCGCCGTCAACCTCTCCGATATCGCGGCCATGGGGGCCAGTCCCCTCTGGGCGGTGCTGGGCCTGGCCTTGCCGAAAGATACTCCGGGGAGTTGGGTCGAAGAGCTGTTCCGGGGGATGAAGGAAATTTCGGAAAAATTCGGACTCTCGATCGTAGGGGGGGACACCGTCGGCTCTCCGGGAAAGATCTTCATTTCCCTGACGGTGATCGGGGAGGCCGAAAAGCCCGTCTTGAGAACGGGGGGTCTTCCGGGCTGGCAAATCCTCGTGACGGGCTACGCGGGCGCTTCCGCCGCCGGCCTCTGGCTACTCGAAAACAGTGAGAAGATCGAAAATTCTGAAAATCTTGAAAACATCGAGGACTTCGCCAGGGTGATCGAAAAGCACCGGAGGCCGGTGCCCCAGATCGAGGCGGGGAAAGTCATCGGGCGGGGAGAAGCCTGCCTGCTCGACAACAGCGACGGCCTTTTCCGCTCCTGCCAGCTTCTGGCGGAAGGCAGCGGCCTGACGGCCAGAATCGATTCCAAAGAGATCCCCATCGACGAACCCACTCGAAGGGTCGCGGAGCTTGCCGGGGTGGATCCCCTGGACTGGGCCCTCTGGGGCGGCGAAGATTACCATTTGGTCGCGGCGGTTCCGAATTCCCGCCTGGCGGAGATCTCTTCTTCCTTGGAAGGGCTCGGGGTTCTTTGCCGGGTGGTCGGAGTCCTGCAGGCCGGGGATCCCAAGGTCCTGATCGATGAAAAAAGGCTGGAGGCCCATCCCTTCCGTCATTTCTGAAAAGAAATGACTCTTTCATGCCTTCTTCGTGCCAATAAAGGAACGATTCCCCCGCAACGAGGCGTTAGAATGGAAAAGAGATAAAGTCCGAGAGCCAGATTCGGTGCTATATTGGGGTGGACGAGGCCTCTTGTAGAGGGGGGACACCGTGATTTGCAGGGCCTGTAATGCCTCATTGCCAGAGAAGGCCAAGTTCTGCATTTCCTGCGGAGCGGGAGTCACTCTCGTTTGTCCGTTCTGCTGCTCGGCGGTCGACGAAGAGCAAAGGTTCTGCGCGGGCTGCGGGCACCGCCTCTCGGAAGAAGCGATCGCTCCCAAAACCGGTCCCCTGAGAGACGGCGAGGACGGCGATCGCCGGGTAGTGACGGTCCTCTTCACCGACGTATCGGGCTTCACCGCCATGTCCGAGAAACTGGACCCCGAGGAAGTCACCGAGATCGTCAACCAGTTCTTCCAGGTGTTGAGCCAGCCCATCTACAAGTACGGAGTAGTGGTCGACAAGTACATGGGGGACGCCATCATGGCCCTCTTCGGAGCGCCCGTCGCCCATGACGACGACCCCCTGCGCGCCGTCTCCGCCGCCTGGGCGATGCAGCGGACCGCCCGGGAATTCTCCGATCGAACCGGCATTCCCTTGAAGATCCGGATCGGGCTGAACACCGGGTTGGTGGTCGCCGGAGCGGTCGGAGGCCATCAGAAGCAGGACTACACCGTCATGGGCGACACCGTCAACCTGGCCCAGCGGATGGAGTCCAACGCCGAGGCCGGCGGCATCCTGGTATCCCACGAGACTTTCAAGCTGACCAATCTTTCCTTCGAATATCAGGAAAGAAGTCCCCTCAAGGTCAAGGGCAAGGAAGGATTGGTCAAGGCCTACGACCTGCAAGGCCCGCGCCACAAGCAAACCAGCGGCTCGAAGCCCCCTTTCGTGGGACGTGCCGCCGAACTGGGCCGCCTCAAGCTCTCGCTCGACAGCGCCATTCGCCACCCCCAGCTCGTGGTGATCTCGGGCCTTTCCCCCCGGCAGAAGCGCTCGGCCGCCTACTTGGTCCTCAACGACCTTCTCGCACTCATGATGAAGAAGAACCCTTTGGTCCTTTTCCTGCACGACCTGCACTGGATCGACGAGGCTTCGCTCGAATGGCTGCATTCCCTGGTCGATCGCCTGGCCGCCGACACCCTGCCGGTGATGCTGATCCTGCAGCACCGCCCCACCACCCTGCGAAACCTTTCCGAATGGAGCGACAGGATAGATTTGACCAGGCTCCGCCTGCGCCCCCTTTCGGGGGAAGAAGCCGCTTCCCTGGCGGGCGGCATCCTCAGAATCGAGCTTTCGGACTGGCCCCCCGCCCTCCGGCAACTGGTCGGGAAGGTCCATGCCCGCTCCGAAGGCAATCCGCTTTATTTGACCGAAATGCTGCATTCGCTGCTGGCCGCCAAGGTGATCGTCCGCGAAGAGGGCAAGGTGATCGTCCATCCCCTGAGAGCCGGGCAAGCCCTGCCGACCACCATCAACGGCGTGGTCGCCTCCCGACAGGACGTGCTCAAGCCCCACCAACACTCCCTCTTACAGGTGGCCTCGGTCATCGGACGCGCCTTCCATCCCCGGTTCGTCCAGAAGATCTATCCCGTCAGCAACCTGGAGGAGAGCCTTTTCGAGCTGGTCCGCTCCGAGTTCATCCAGCCGCGCGAAGGCGGGGAATACCTTTTCAATCAGGCCGTCGTGCAGGAAGTGGCCTATCAAAGCCTGCTCCTCAGCAGTCGGAGGCGCCTGCACCAGCTCTTGGCCCTTTCCATCGAGGAGGCGCTCGGGGAAAGGAAGGAAGAGCAAACCAAGAACAGGTTGCAGGTGGGCGTGATCAAGCGGCTCAAAGCCACCCACGCCATTTCGAGGGGGAAACCCGACGAGGCCGAAAAGATGATNNGCGCGAGGCCCTGGAAATCCTGGAAACCAGCGGCAGCAAGCTGGAGCTGGCCAGGACCAGGTGGACCGCCTGGTTGATCCTTCGCGAGGATAAGGAAGCTCATCGAAACGAAGCCCTGGCCGTTTTCCGACAGCTCAACGCTCGGCTGGATCTGGATCAGGCACTGAATGAAGCCGCTCGAAAGGAGAATCGAAGATGAAGAGATCCCGTTTGGCTTTTTTGTTTTTTGCCCTTTTTGCCTCGGGGGGCTGTTCTCTCGCCCCGGGCAAGACGAGTAGCCTGGAAATCGCCCAGGTCGCGGTGCGGGCCCCCTTGATGACCCCGACCCAGTTCCGCCTCCAATCGACTTCGGTGGCCGAAGGGCCGGCAAAGAAGGCTCATGTCTACCTGGCCTCCGACGCCTCGGTCGGAGGCGAAACCGATGGGGACGGCAACGCCACCATCCAGGTGCCGAGCAAGTATGCCGACCAGCCCTTGCTGTTGCTGGCGGAAATCAAGCTGGGCGATCGCACCATCATCCTCCGCACCATCGCCCGAACCGGTCAAACGGAGAGGTTCCCGCTCAACTCGGCCTCGACGCTCCTGGTCGCCAGCCTCGACAGCCAGGCCCGCACCCTGGGGAAGACCCTGGAGAGCTTCAGCGGAAACCTGGATCTCCCGAAGATGCGGCAGTACATGGAAAAGATTCACCAGCGTTTCCAGCCGCAAGAAGGCCAGATCGACGAGGGGCTGGTTCGGTCGCTCTTGGACGGCGATTCCGCCATCGACGCCATGGCGCAGGGAGCCTTCCTCGGCCTCGGGATGCAGGTCGGCGATTTCGCTCCGGCCTTCGCTCCCCCGCCTCCCCCGCCGAGCTTCGCTTCGGACGACTTCTTTCCCCTCGTCGAAGGCTCGAAATGGACTTACTCGGTCAGATCGAGCTTTGTCAAAGGCGTCTTGACCCAGACGAGGACTTCGGCCACTTCGGCCCACCTGGTTTTCGACTACGATCTGGGCGGAGTTCCCACCAGCCAGGCGTTGGACCTCTCGATGCTCAAGCAAGACGGGGCCGTCGCCATGACGGGCGGCAACACCCTCGGTAATTTGAGAATCCCGGGCATCGAAGGGATCGTCCGCTGCACCGGCCTCGAAGAACACCAGACTTGGACCGCCTACGGAAGCGTCCAGGCGACGGTTACCGATCGCTTCCCGGAATTCTCCGTCCGCGGCAAGAACTATCCCCACGTGGTCCGGATCCTTTATTCCGGCAAGGACGTCCAGTACGAAGAATTCCGGGCCAAGGACGTCGGCCTCATCAAGCTCAATCGGGCCGACTTCACCTCGCTGGAACTCGTCGACTACAGCAAACCGTAGAGCGCTCGATGCTTGATTGAAATAAAGCAGAGCCCCTCACCCAAAGGAAATTTTCACGTCGAGGTTGTCCATGAAATCCACGCCGAGCGCTTCCTTGGCCACGGGGTGGACGATAGCGCAAAGGGGCGCGTAAACGCGCCCTGAGGCCCGAAAACCGGGAAAAGCTACTGGGGCTTGGTGAGGTTGGAGAAGCGGACCCTCAAGAGGCATTCGCCGGTGTTGTTGAGCTGCTCGGCGACCACGTACATCTCGAGCTGCTTGAGAACCATCTCCAGGGAAAGCGACGGTTCGTAGTAGGTGCGCTGCATCAAAAGTTCGTCGTTACGGTGGACTTCGGCTTCGATCATCGCCCGGCCCTCCCTTTTTAAAGTAAACTTTTGTAACTTTCCCATCTTACCCGAGCTCCTGAGGGGGACCTATGGACCTTTTGCACAAAACCCTTCTCCCGCAGATGGGTGGTATAATGGCCAAAGCGTTTTCTTTAAAAGGAGCAAAAATGTCCGATCGTCAAAAAGCACTTGATCTGGCGCTCGCCGGAATCGAGAAACAGTTCGGCAAGGGCGCCATCATGAAATTGGGCGACAATGCCAAGATGAAAATCGCCACCCTTTCCACCGGGATCCTCTCCCTCGACGTCGCCCTCGGCGTGGGCGGCATTCCCCGGGGCCGCGTGGTCGAAGTCTTCGGTCCCGAAGCCTCGGGCAAGACCACCGTCGCCCTCCAAATGATCGCCGAAGCCCAGAGGGCCGGCGGCATCGCCGCCTTCATCGATGCGGAGCACGCCCTCGATCCCCAGTACGCCCGCAAGCTGGGCGTCGACATCGACAATTTACTGGTCTCCCAGCCCGATACCGGGGAACAGGCCCTGGAAATCGCCGAGGCCCTGGTCCGATCGAGCGCCATCGACCTGGTGGTGGTCGACTCCGTCGCGGCCCTGGTCCCCAAGGCCGAGTTGGAAGGCGACATGGGGGATTCCCACGTCGGCCTGCAGGCCCGCCTCATGAGCCAGGCCCTGCGCAAACTCACGGCCACCATCAAGAAGACCAATTGCATGGTCNNGCAACCGGGTCAAGGCCAAGGTCGTGAAAAACAAAGTGGCACCGCCTTTCCGGCAAGCCGAATTCGACCTGATCTTCGGACAAGGCGCTTCCAGGGAAGGCTGCATCCTGGACCTGGCCATCGAGAACAGCTTCGTCAACAAATCGGGCAGCTGGTTCTCCTACGGCGAAACCCGCATGGGCCAGGGACGCGACGCGGCGAAAGCCTTCCTCGTCGATCACCCCGAGATCGCCAACGATCTCGACGCCAAGCTGCGGGCGAAACTGATGCCGGTCGTCATGGAGCCGGAGGCCGAGGTGCCCGCGCTCGTTTAGTTTCCTGGTGGAAAACTTTTCTTGACAGGCTTTCCGCAGGGTTTGTAAGATGGATTCAGTTTATCCTTTCTTTACTCACCTCGGCGGAGTTCCCCCCACGAATACTAACGAATGATTAAGAGAAGGAGGTGAGAGCTATTTCCAACAATATTTGGCTTATTATCGTTTCTTTAGCCGCGATCGTCGGCGTCGTCGCCGGGATATACGTCATCTTGAGCAACAAGCGGCGCAACGCCGTGACGCTGACCCTGAACGAGGCGGCCGCGCAAGCTAAGGAAATACTCGCCAAGGCGGAAGTCGAAGGCGAGAAAAAGCAAAAGGAAATACTCTTAGAGGTCAAGGACGAGATCCATCGACTCAGGTCCGAGGCGGATCGCGAACAGAAGGAACGTCGCACCGAAACCCAGCGGCAAGAAAAGAGATTGCTCCAGAAGGAAGAAAATCTGGACCGCAAGCTCGAGGTGGTCGAAAAGAAGGAATCCGAGCTACTCAACCGCGAAAAGGACATCCAGGCGACCCGCGAGGAGGTCGAAGGCACCCTCGCCAAACAAGTCACCGAACTGGAACGCATCGCGGGCCTTTCCAGCGAGGACGGCAAGAAGATCCTGCTCGGCAAGCTCGAAACGGAGCTTCGCTACGAATCCGCCATGCTGATCAAGAACATCGAGCTGGAGACCCGCGAGACTTCCGAGAAGAAGGCCCGCGAGATCGTCACCATGGCCATCCAACGCTGCGCCGTGGACCACTCGGTGGAGTCCACCGTTTCGGTGGTCACCCTCCCCAACGACGAGATGAAGGGCCGCATCATCGGCCGAGAGGGCCGCAACATCCGGGCCCTGGAGACCGCCACCGGCATCGACCTCATCATCGACGACACCCCGGAAGCCGTCATCCTTTCCTCCTTCGACCCCGTCCGAAGGGAGATCGCCCGCATCACCCTCGAGAAGCTGATCGCCGACGGCCGCATCCATCCCGCCCGCATCGAAGAAATGGTCGAGAAGGCCAAAAAGGAAGTCGAGCAAAAGATGAAGGAGGAAGGCGAGGCCGCCACCTTCGAAACCGGCATCCAGGGGGTTCACCCCGAGATCATCAAGACCCTCGGACGCCTGCGCTACCGGACCTCCTACGGGCAAAACGTCCTCCAGCACTCCAAGGAAGTCACCTTCATCGCCGGCCTCATCGCCGCCGAGCTGGGGGCCAACGTGGCGATTGCCAAGAGGGGCGCCCTGCTTCACGACCTCGGAAAGGCGATCGACCACGACCAGGACGGCAGCCACGCCGTGCTGGGCGCCGAACTCGCCCGCCGCTACAACGAGAGCCCCAAGGTCATCCACTGCATCAGGTCCCATCACAACGACGAGTCCCCCGAAACGGTGGAAGCGGTGATCGTCTCGGTCGCCGACGCCATCAGCGCCGCCAGGCCGGGCGCCCGCCGCGAGAACCTCGAGGTCTACATCAAGCGCCTCGAGAAGCTCGAGAAGATCGCCCAGTCCTTCGAAGGCATCGAGAAGTCCTTCGCCATCCAGGCCGGACGCGAGATCAGGGTCATGGTCATCCCCGAACAGGTGGACGACTCCATGTCCGTCAAGCTGGCCAGAGACATCGCCAAGAAAATCGAGGGCGAGATGGAATACCCCGGTCAAATCAAGGTCACCGTCGTTCGGGAGGTGCGTGCGACCGAATACGCGAAGTAACAGAGAACGCGCCGTTTTTGATTTGCTGATCGATCTACTCAACGCAGCCGGGAGGATAGCGCAATGGAAGCCTTCAAGGTTTCAGCCAAATCGAACCCGAGTTCCGTGGCCGGCGCCCTTGCCGGGGCGCTCAGAGAGCACGGACGCGCCGAACTACAGGCCATCGGGGCGGGGGCAATCAACCAGTCCATCAAGGCGATCGCCATCGCCCGCGGTTACGTTGCCCCGGGGGGAATGGACCTCATCTGCACCCCCGCCTTCATCGACGTCCTCATCGACGGCGAGGAGAGGACTGCCATCAAGCTGATCGTCGAGCCGCGCTGATCTTTCTCGTGCTGCTTGCCTTCCAGCCGTAACTTTGGTTATCATGGCATTTGACTGTCGCAGAAATTAGGAGAAATTGAAATGGATCTAGTGGTCAAGGGAAAAAACATCGACGTAACCGACTCGCTGCGCGACTATGCCCAGAAGAAACTCGGCCGCATCACCAAGAACATCCAGGGCGTCATCGAAACCCAGGTCGAACTCTCCGTCATCAAGAACAAGTCCGTTCCCGACAACCAGATCGCCGAAGTGACGCTGATCGCCAACGGGACCGTCATCCGCGGCGTGGAAACCACCGACAACATGTATGCCTCGATCGACCTGGTTTCCGACAAGATCGAACGGCAGCTGCGCAAGTACCACGACAAGCTGCACGCCAAGAATAACCGCACCAAGGTCTCCGAAGTGATCATGGAAGAAATGGCTTCCCTCGAGACCGCCACCGAAGAAGCCCCCTTCGTGCCCCAGATCGTTCGCCTCAAGAGCTTCGAGCTCAAGCCCATGGGTCCCGAAGAAGCCGCCCACCAGATGGAAATGCTCGGTCACACCTTCTACCTCTTCCTCAACCAGGAAACCAATGCCGTCAACGTGGTCTACCATCGCAAGGACGGCAACTTCGGACTGATCGAGCCCCAGTAATAGATGACCTTTCAGACCGGCCAGAGGGTCACGTTAGACATCGGCAACTACCTGTTCTCCGGCGAGATCACCTCGCTGGGGGACGGAGAAGTTCAGATCACCTGCCCCATTCCCCTCAACTTCGGTCAGGGAAACGGCAAGCTGATGTGGCCCGATGGCCGGACTGAAGTCTTCAACATCGGGGAGGTCCCCCACTATTCCTCCCTGGTCCTGCGCCTGCCCCTCCGCAAGGAAGAACGCCTCGAGAAAATCATCGGGGCCGCAAACCTCCGCCCGGCCGCCACCAAGGAGTACCGCCGCTCGGTCCGCATCGATTGCCAGATCTCCCTGCGCATCCAGGACCTGTCCGATACCTTCCTCATCCAGGCCAAGACCATCAACCTCTCCGGCGGCGGCGCCCAGATCGTCACCGAGTTCCCCCTCATCGTGGGACGCGACTACTGTTTCGTCCTGGAAGTCGAGGGCGACATCCCCGTCAAGGGCAAGGTCCTCCGAAAGCTACCCAATCAGCGCTACGCCATCAAATTCCTGACGGACGCCGAAACGGGGATCCAGCTGATGCGCCGCATCTTCAAGAGCCTGCAGGCCCACCACCACAACCAGGCGAAAACCCCCAAGAAATCAAACAACTTCCGAAGAGGGTGAACGGAATAAGGGGGCTTCGGTGACCGAAAAAATCGGAGAAATGCCCCTTCTCGACCACCTTGAAGAACTGCGGACCCGCTTGATCCGGGTCCTCGCCTTTTTGGGCCTCCTTCTCCTGCTCTGCTTCATCTTCAACGAACCGCTCACCCGCTGGCTGCTCGTTCCATTGGGCGAGGTCCAGCTGATCTTCACCCGCCCCGAGGAGCCCTTCCTCGCCGCCTTGAAGGTCGCCTTCGGAGCCGCGTTGACCTTCACCCTTCCCTTGCTCTTGCGCGAAGCCCTGCTCTTCGCCCTGCCCGGCCTTTCCCGAAAAGAACGAAAATATTTCATCCCCCTCACTTTCTTCTCTTTCCCCCTCTTCCTGGGCGGGGCGCTCTTCGCCTATTCCTTCCTGCTTCCCATGGGCTTGCGCTTCCTCATCGGCTTCGGAATCCCGGAAATCAAGCCCATGCTCTCCATCGGAAACTACGTGGACTTCGCCTTCCTCATGCTCATAGCGACCGGCCTGGCCTTTCAGTTGCCGCCGGTGCTCTTCTTTTTGGCCGCCCTGGGGCTGGTCGGCCCCGTGAAGCTGAGAAAATGGCGCAAATACGCCCTCTTGATTTCCTTCGTCGCGGGCGGCGTCCTCACCCCTTCCACCGACGTGTTCACCCAGAGCCTCCTCGCCGGGGCGCTCTACTGCCTCTACGAGCTCAGCCTGCTCGTAATCCTTTTGGCAAGAAAGTAGCCCCTCGGTCTCTCTGAGCCTTGGCCAGGGTCATCGAGGAACGGCAAAAAGGCGGAGATTCAAGCAGGGGCCGTCGGGGAGGCCTCTTGCAAAACGTTTGAGGGATCAGTAGTGTGGTTCTTAGAGCGAAGTCTGTTCATGAGAGGGCTATCCTCAACTCCTCGAAGAAGGAGACAGCGATTCGTCTTGGCATGCCGCTTTCTCAATCGAGAAAGGCTCTGGTCTTCCCTCCTTCAGTCTCCTCGACCGGTGTTTTGTTCAACCTCATTCCCCCGGGCTGCCGACGCTAGGGATCAAGAAAGGAAAACCGATGAGCCGCATTCTCTTCGTGGACGACGAGCAAAACATCCTCGATGGGCTCAGGCGATCGCTTTATCCGCTACGCAACCAATGGGACTGCACTTTCTCTTTGGGCGGCGAAGCCGCCCTGAAGGAACTCGAAACCAAGCATTTCGACATCGTCGTCTCGGATCTGCGCATGCCGGGAATCGACGGCATCACCCTGTTGAAGCGGGTCAAGGAAGAGCACCCCGGCACCATCCGGATCGCGCTTTCCGGACAACCAAACGTCGCCACCAACACCAGCGACTTGGGTCGGGGCTTTTTTCAAATCGAAGCCGTCGTCCATCAGTTCGTCAGCAAACCCTGTACAGCGAATGACCTCAAGCAGGTCATCGACCGCGTCCGAAGCCTGAAGAACCTGATACAAAACGAGGGGCTCCGCAAGGTGCTAGGGGAGATAGAAACCCTCCCCATCCTCCCCCGAAACCAAAGGGACATCGTCGCGACCCTCGNNGGGCATATCCACCGCGGAGATCGCCAAGATAGTCGAAAGAGACCCCGCGATCTGCGCAAAGCTCCTGAAGATAGCGCATTCCGCTTTTTACGGCTTGCCAAACAAGACGAACGATATCCAAACGGTGGTGGCCTACTTCGGCGTCGTCACGGTCAGGAGCATCCTGCTCTCTTTCGGGATATTCCAGCTCTTCAAGCCGGAACCGAAGATGAAAAACTTTTTCGAGCGAAACCAGGATCATTCCTTCATCACCGCCAAATTAGCCAGAGATCTGGTAAAAGAGCCTGAGCAAAAAGCCCAGGCATTCATCGCCGGCCTCCTCCATGACATCGGCATCCTGATCATCGCGGCTCAACTTCCAAAACACTTCGAAGGACTGTTGGCAAGCGGCCCCGATCGCCTCTATCCCGATCATTCCCTCGAAAAGGAAATCTTGGGGGTAAACCACGCCGAGATCGGGGCTTACCTGATGGGGATCTGGGGACTTCCGGCCTCGGTGGTGGAGGCGGTGACCTACCACCATGAACCCTGGAAAATCCCGCATGAAAAGTTCAACTGGATCGATGCCGTCTATCTGGCCAACCAAATGGCCAGGAGAGAATCCGGCTTGGGCGGGGAAATCGATCGGGAATACCTCCGCTCCGTCGGATTCGATGGANNTGATTCCGAATTGAAGGAAAAGAGAGAAATGCCTCAAGATGTGATTCGAGTCCTTTTCGTCGATGACGAACCCAGCCTCCTCGATGGCATGGCAAGGCAATTGCACCGCTATTTCACCGTCATCACCGCGACCAGCGGTGAGGAAGGGCTCTCGATCCTCGCGAATGAAGAGCCCTTCGCCGTGGTGGTTTCCGATATGCGGATGCCGGGGATGAACGGGGCGACCTTTCTCGGCAAGGCCAAGGAAATCAGCCCGGATTCCGTGCGCATGCTACTGACCGGCTACGCCGACATGGAAAGCGCAGTCGCCGCGGTCAACGAAGGAAACATCTTTCGTTTTCTCACCAAACCCTGCCCCCCCATCCTCCTGGGAAAAGTACTTCAGGACGCAGTCAGGCAGCATAAGCTCATCACGGCCGAGAAGGTACTGCTCGAAAAAACTCTGCATGGCTGCATCAAGGCCCTTACCGACGTCCTCGCACTCGCCAACCCCCTGATCTTTAGCCGCGCCACCCGTGCCAAGCGCCATGTCGGCGAGATCGCCGAGGCGTTGGATTTGCCGAACCGCTGGGAAATCGAGATCGCCGCCATGCTTTCCCAGATCGCCTGCATCGCATTGCCGCCGAACACGGCCGAAAAAGCCTATTACAGCAGACCTCTCGAAGCAAACGAACAGTTGATGGTAAAAAACCTGCCCGTCCTGACGAAACAGATCCTCTCCAACATCCCTCGCCTGGAACCCATCGAAGAGTTGCTGGATCACTTGGAAAGCGAAGAAGTCCTTTCCCAGGCAGGGAGCGCGCTGCGCCTCGCCCTCGACTACGATACCCTCGAAACATCCGGACTCTCAAGCCAGGAAGCCATCCAACAGCTCCGAGCGAAGGAGAAGAGCTACGACGAAGCCGTGCTCGAATGCTTTATCCGGCTCAGAAAAAAGAAAGAAGAGAACCAAGAATTGCCCCTGGACGAAATCAAGGAAGGCATGATCTTCGGCGAGAGCCTCATGTCAAGCGACGGAAGGCTGTTGGTTGCTTTTGGCCAGGAAGCCACTGCCGGTCTCTTGGCTCGCCTCAAGAACGTTGCAAAGAGCTTTGGGATGAAGGAAACGCTGATCGTTATCTCCCAGGAGGAATCGCGGTGATGCGGGAAGGACCGTCTCTAGCGGAAAAGAAAGGGCCCTCGCCTTGTTGAGGAAGATTTTCTCGAAAATCTTGTTTTCGAGCATCATCTGCTCGCTAATCTTCCTGATCCTCCTTGCCTTCGGCTGGGGATCTTTTTCAAACTGGATCGAAAACGACGAATACAAAGAAACCAGGCAGTTCACGGCGACCCCCCTGGAAATCCTCAACCAATACAGCAAACTGAATCAGAATGGGATAATTCCCTTCGAGGAGGCACAAAAGAGGGCTAAAGAAGCTGTCTTGAGCCTCAGATACAAGGAAAACAACTACTACTGGCTAGCGGACTTACAGGGACACCTCATCGCCCACCCCTTCAAACCGGAACTGGCAGGAAAAACACTGACCGTCAAAACCCTCAACGGCAAGCTGTTTTCCGAAGAGGTCGCCGAGATCGCAAAAACAAAGGGCGAAGGTTTCCTTCGTTACCGCTGGACAAAGCCGGGATCCGATAAGATTGCCGAAAAGATCTCCTATGTCAAAATTTTTCCGAAGTGGGGCTGGATCGTCGGCGCAGGGGTCTACTTGGACGATGTCGAGGCGACGAAAAGGAAAGCCTTCGGGTATATTGCCGGGATAGCGGCTTTGATGATCACCTTCGCCGCGATCTTCGTCAAATTGACAAGTTCCTTCCTCAAACCGCTGAAAACCGCGACGAATACCCTGAAAAAATTAGCTGAAAATGATAACGAACCAAACAAACGCATTGAAATCGAAGGAGATGATGAAATCGGGGAGCTGGCCAAATGGTTCAACGTCTTCATGGACAAGACGATCGAAAAACACACCTCCGCCCTGATGGAAAAGCAAAAGACTCTGCAGCTGACGAAAGATGAGCTGGCCGAATTCAACGAAAAACTCGGGGAAAGCGCGGAAAGCTACCGCCTCCTCATCGCCCAGTTGCCCGATATGGTGGCGGTGCACAAAGACGGCAGGATACTGTATTGCAACCAAGCCTTCATCGAGGCCAGCCAGCGTGAGATCGAAGAGATCCTGGACAGCGAGATCACGGGCTTCTTCGAAGAAAAAGGCAAAGAAAGCCTCCTGCAGAAAACCATCGCGACCCTGGAAGGGAAGGATGTCCCCAACTACGAGCTCGTCATGGAGAGCAAAAGCGGACAAAGGCGGCAGCTTTTGGTGAAGGGCGCCGCGATCGACTACGACGGAGCCCCCGCCTTCTTGATGCTCTTCAAGGACGTCACCGAACACAAGGCGCTGGAAAGCCAGCTCGCCCAGGCCCAGAAACTGGAGTCCATCGG
>DOBT01000019.1 GCA_003503675.1 Cyanobacteria bacterium UBA8530
GCTCCAGATAGGTGTGGATGGCGCCCAACTGGACCGTCCCCGCCTGGATCATCTCCGCCAGGCGTTTGGCTTGCGGGCCCGAGAAGGCGAAGTCCAGCTTTTTCGCGATCCCCTTCTCGAAGAGGTCGAGGTGTTCGGGCAGGGCCACCACCGACTGGACCATGTGGAGGTCGTGNNAGGAAATCGGCCTGCTTCTGGTTGTCCCCCTCGATGCAGACGCGATCGCCCGGTTTGAGCACCTTTTCGAGCAGTTCCCCGGCCGACTCTGGCGAAACGACTTTACCACGGGCGAGGCCCTTGGCGGCTTCCAGCCTATCCCTACGGTCTTCCCCCAGAGAATTCCAGTTCTTCAAGCACTCCATCCTGGCACGTCCATTCCCTTTCGAATATCCGGGCTTCCGCGAATCCCTCTATTCTGCCACAGAAATCAGTAGGAAGAGGAGGGGATGGACAACCAGAAAAGAGAGCCGTCCGAGGAAGTCTCGGCGCCGAGGCTGCCCAGGTGGGCCGAGACGATTCGGGATACCAGACAAAGTCCGACCCCCATGCCGCCCACGATCCGGGTGGTGGACATATCCGCCTGGTAGAAGGGATCGAAGATGCGATGAATCTTTTCGGGGGGGATTCCTTCGCCGTGATCGCGGATCTTGATGAGCACCGCTTCTCCGGCGGCCTCGACCGAGAAGCGAATCCTTTCGGAAGGGGGCGAGAATTTGATGGCGTTGTCGAGCAGGAGGACGAGCGCTCTTTGCAGGGCCACGGCGTCGAAAAGAACCGGGGGAAGCGAAGGGGCGACCATCAGGGAGATTTCCCGGCTCTTGGCGAAGAGTTGGCTCTGGCAATCCTCGATGGCTCCCCGGCAAAGCTCGTAGGTTTCTTTCAGGGAGGCCGGCAGGAGGTTAAAGGCTTTTTGAGTCTCCTGGGCGCAATCGAGCAGGTTCTCGATGACCGAAGCCATCCGCTCGCTTCCGTCCAGGACCTTGTCGACGAAGCAGTGCTGCTGCGGGTTGAGCGGACCGGGAATTTCCTCGTCGAGCAAGGAGGCGAACCCCATGATGAAGTTCAAGGGGGTGCGCAGCTCGTGACTGAGGATGGAGGCGAAGCTTTCATGCTGGAAGGCGCCCACTCCGGGGAGGGCCGACTCCTGCCAAAGGCTCAGGACCCATTTCACCTCGCCGGAAGCCCCCGGAAGCGGGAAGTGATGGGCGGTCCGATGGCCGACATTGCCCGACTCGAAGGAGATCTCGGTGGCGGAGATCTGCTTGCCTCCGGAAAAGACGCGTTCGATCTGGCTTTTCAGGAGGAGGGCCTTCCTGGGATTTTCGAGGCGATCGAAGACGTTTTCCCCGATTTCGAGCGGGCTTCGGCGCCGGAAGACCTCGTTTCGCTGAACGAGGCGAAAGGACCGATCGATCAAGGTCGCGCCCTGGGGAAGGTTGTCCCAAAGTGCCTCCAGGAGGCAATCCCCGGCAGGAATCGAATCCGGGAGAAGGGTGATCCCCGCCTCTTTAGAATCTCTCTCGCGCAAGGCCATGCTCTCCTCCGCAGTCCCTCACAAAACAACCATTGAAGATAAGTAAAACTCAAAGTCTAAATTTTGTAAACCCTTTATTAAGATAGCGAATCATCGGGTTTTGTGCAAATCTCCTTTGTGTTAACATCGAGAAGAGCGAAGGAGGCTGAAATGCACATCATCGGAAACGCCAAGGTCATCACCTTCTCTTCGGATCGCCCCTTCCTTTCAAGTGGAGCGGTGGCTTTCGAAGGGAACCACATCGTCGCGGTCGGGGAAAACGAGGAAATCAGAGCTTCCTATCCCGATGCCGAGTTCACCGATGCGAGGGGGGGCCTTCTGACGCCCGGCCTCATCAACCTCCATTCCCATCTCTACAGCGCCTTCGCCCTCGGGATGCCCTGGGACCTCCCGGCCCCTCGGGATTTCGATCAAATCCTGGAGCGCCTCTGGTGGCGGGTGGACCAGGCACTCGATCTGGACGGGGTCTACCACAGCGGAGTCTCGGGCCTTCTCGACGCCGCCAGGGTGGGGATCACCACCCTGGTCGATCACCACGCCTCTCCCAGCGCCATTCAGGGCTCTCTCGATCGGATCGCCCAGTCCTACGACGACGTGGGTCTGAGGGGCCTTCTCTGCTACGAGATCAGCGATCGCAACGGTCTCGAGGGTGCGCGCTCCGGGATAGAGGAAAACATCCGCTTCGTCCGAAAAAGCGAAAAAATGGAAAAGCTGCGCGGGATGGTCGGCATCCATGCCTCCTTCACCATCGGGGAAGAAACCCTGGACGCCATCGCCGAGGCCATGCAGGGACTGGACGGGGGAATTCACGTCCATGCCGCCGAAGCGGCCTCCGACGTCGAAACCAGCCGAAAGAGGTTCGGGAAACACCCCGTCGAACGCTATGCCAGCCGCGGCCTGCTTTCGCCCAAGACCCTGATGGCGCACGGAGTCCACCTCAACGAGACCACCCTCAAAGCGATGGTGGAAGCCGGAGTCACCCTCGCCCACAACCCCAACTCCAACCTGAACAACGCCGTGGGGGTAGCCCCCATCGTCCACTACCGCAAAGAGGGATTGCTCGTCGGGCTCGGCACGGACGGCCTGGGACAGGACATCCTGACCGAGACGAAATCAGCCTTCTATTTGGGGAAAAACCGCTCTCACGATCCCTCCGCCTGGTTCACGGGGGACCTGGTCGAGCTCTGGAAAAACAGCGCCCGCTTCGTGAGCCGCTACTTCGAGCGAAAGGTGGGCGTTCTCGAGAAGGATGCCTTCGCCGATATGGTTCTCTGGAACTACGATCCCCCCTGCGACATCGAGGAGCGTAATTGGGACGGGCACCTCTTCTTCGGCCTCCACCCCCGCCTGGTCGATTCCGTCTGGACTGCCGGCAAACCGGTCT
Source organism: Cyanobacteria bacterium UBA8530 (assembly GCA_003503675.1). Lineage (GTDB taxonomy): Bacteria > Cyanobacteriota > Sericytochromatia > S15B-MN24 > UBA8530 > UBA8530. Next base: position 2,919 of record DOBT01000019.1, read on the forward strand.
TGAGAAAGGGCGAGTTCGCCTGCGATTCCGAAAGGATGATGCGCGAGGCCAGGGTGGAAGCAAAAAAAACCTGGGAACGCCTGGAAAGGATCTAGTTTTCTTTGCTCAAAACGCTTAACCGCCCCGCGCTCTGGAAAATCGTCCTGGCCCTGCTCGTCGTCTACTTCGTCTGGGGCTCGACCTATCTCGCCATCAGGGTCGCCGTCCTGGGACTGCCGCCCTTCCTCTTCTGTGCCGCCCGCTACCTGGCGGCCGGAACGATCATGCTGTTGCTCGGATTTCTTTTGAAGCATCCCCTGCCCTCACGCAGGCAGGGGGTGACCGCGGCGATCTCCGGGCTCTTGCTTTTGGTCGGGGGCAACGGCGCCATCGTCTGGGCCGAACAAAAAATACCCTCGAACGTGGGAGCGCTGATCGTGGCGGGCTTGCCGATCTGGCTGCTGGTCATGGAAGGAATTCGGAAGGACGGGGATCGCCCCACCCCTCTGGGAATCACGGGGCTATTGCTCGGCCTTTCCGGGCTGGCCGTTCTGATGGGGCCGGCCCTGCTCGGCGGCCACGGACTCTACGGGGCGCCCCTCTACCTGGCTTTGGCCCTCGTCGGCTCCATCACCTGGGCCTTCGGCCAGACCTACANNCTGACCTACCCCCGCCACGGGGAGATGCCTGGCTCGAACGTCATGGGCAACGCCATCAGCATGCTCGCCGCGGCCATCGCCTTCAGCCTGCTCGCTTTTTTCAACGGAGAGGCCGCGCGCCTCAACCTGAGCAACCCGGCCCCTTCGGCCATCTGGGCGCTGCTCTACCTGATTGTTTTCGGGTCCTGCATCGCCTTCTCGGCGTTCACCTGGCTGGTCCAGAACGCCTCCCCGGCCCAGGTCTCCACCTACGCCTACGTCAACCCCGTGGTGGCGATCCTGCTCGGGGCCTGGCTCTTGCACGAGCCCCTGGACGGCTACATGGTGGTCGGAACGGCCATGATCCTGGCCTCGGTCGCCCTCGTCAACATCCACCTTCTTGATGGAAGCCTCTTCCGGGTCCTTCGTTTTCCTGGAAGACGTGGGCCAGTTCCCCTCCCAGGCGATTGTAGTACCAGCGGTTCGTGATCCCCACGTGGTCGTGGTCGAGGGCGTAGTAACGGGCGCCCCTCGGCTCATGGTATTCGGTGAGTCGGACGGGGACCTTGAACCATTCCCTCGCCACCGCTCGGGGCAGGTCGTTCCAGCCCACGGGGCGAGAGGAAAGGCTCGAGATGTAGCGACTGATGTCCTCGGGAGGCATCCCCACGAACTGGTGGGAAAGCATCGAGGTGGAAATTTTCATCGTCTTCAGCCTGCGGCGCGCGGGGCGGGGGATGGAAGCCATGGGACCCTCCTCTGAATCGACGGGACTCCTTTGATTATAGCCTTTGATTGGTGACATGGGAGCTCCGATGCGTTACAAAATGGGGGAGAGAAAAGAGGTGAACATGTACCTCAGGACCGATTTCCTGGTTCGTTCCACCGAGGAGGCCATCCCCAGAGACCAGACCCTGAAGGCGCTCGAAGCCGTTTCCTGGGTGAAAGGGGTGAAATGGACCGACTCAATCCTCTCCCTCAGTTACGATTCGGGCGAACTCAGCACCTTGCGCCTGATCGAGGTGATCAAGAACTTCGGCTACGAAGTGGTTTCGGTGGGAAAAATGACCGAAGTGACGGAAATCCTGGATCGAGTCTGAGAGATCAATGGCCCGGCGCGGTGGCCATGAACTTCAGTTCGGGATGATGGTCCTGTTCCCAGCGCATGGCCCATTCGTCCCTGAATAACAGGAGGGGACGGCCATCGCGATCCTCGAGGGGAGAGGCATAGCGGAATTTTTTTTCGTTTTTGGCGTAGACTTCCGCGTCTTCCAGCCACCTGGCCACCTCGAAGGGTAAGGGATCCAAACGAATTTCCACGCTGTACTCGCTCTGGAGTCGGTATTTCAGCACGTCGAACTGCAGGACTCCGACCGCGCCCAGGATGGGTTCCATCTCGCCGGGTCGGTTGAAAAGCTGTACCGCCCCTTCCTCGCACAGTTGATCCAGCCCCTTGTTCAACTGCTTCCTTTTGGAGGGGTCGACCAGGCGGGCCTGGGCGAAGTGCTCCGGGCTGAAGCGCGGAATGCTGTCGAAGACGAAGGGCTCTCCCTCGCACAGGGTATCGCCGATGCGCAGGATGCCGTTGTCGAACAAGCCCAGGATGTCTCCCGGATAGGCTTCCTCGACCTCGATTCGGTCCTGGGCGAAGATCTGGGTCGACTGGGCCAGCCGGATATCCCGGTTGGAACGGGAATTTCGCACCGTCATGCCCTTGGTGAACTTTCCCGAGACGACGCGCAGGAAGGCGATGCAGTCGCGGTGGGCGGGATTCATGTTGGCCTGGATCTTGAAGATGAAGCCGGAGAAGTTTTCCGCCTCGGGCGAGATCTCGCCGCGATCGCCCGTGCGCGAGACCGGTGCCGGGGCCATCCCCAAAAAGGACTCCAAAAAGGACCTCACCCCGAAGTTGTTCATGGCGCTGCCGAAAAAGAGGGGCGTCAGCTCACCGGCGAGCACCCTCTCCAGGTCGAAGGGATCGCCCGCGATGTCCAGCATCTCGATGTCCTCGAGCAAGGTAGAGAAAGCGTGGGCGCCGAGGATCTCCGGCAAACGAGGATCTTCGATGGAGACGGTTTTCTCGGAGGCTTCCATGGAGCCGTGGGAATGGGTTTCGAAAAGAATCACTTCCTGGTTGTTGCGGTCGTAGATTCCCCTGAAATCGCTGCCCATCCCGATCGGCCAGTTCATGGGGCAGGAGCGGATCCCCAGGATCTCCTCCAATTCGGAAATCAGGTCGAGGGGCTCCCTGCCGAAACGGTCCATCTTGTTGATGAAGGTGAAGATGGGAATGGCGCGCATGCGGCAAACCTTGAAAAGCTTTTTCGTCTGGGTCTCGACGCCCTTGGCGCAGTCGATCAGCATGACGGCGCTGTCGGCTGCCGTGAGCGTACGATAGGTGTCTTCGCTGAAGTCCTGATGCCCTGGGGTATCCAAGAGATTGACCTGGTAATCGCGGTAGGGAAACTGGAGGACGGTCGAAGTGATGGAGATTCCCCGCTGACGCTCCAGCTCCATCCAATCCGAGGTGGCATGGCGCTGGGCGCGGCGTGCCTTGACCGAGCCGGCGAGGTGAATCGCTCCCCCGTAAAGCAAGAGCTTCTCGGTCAGAGTGGTCTTCCCGGCATCGGGATGGGAAATGATGGCGAAGGTTCGCCTTCTCTTGGTCTCAAAATTTCGATTCATAGTGCCTCCATCTTAGTGGAGGCGCAATCCCACGTCAATGCTTGATAATCTGCAATCAAGCGGGGTATAAGGAAGGGGAGCGATGAGATAAGTGCAAAAAGTGAGCGATCATGTCGAAAAAGATTCAATCCGGGTTTCTCGCGGTGGGCCTGGCCCTCGTTTTCCAGGGCTGCGTCACCACCGTCTACGTCGAATCGAAACCAAACCCCATCCCCACTTCCACTTCTTCTCTCAAACCCAGCGCGACCCCATCCGTCGCCTCGACCGATAGCCCGGCCCCCACCCCCCA
>DOBT01000004.1 GCA_003503675.1 Cyanobacteria bacterium UBA8530
CCCGGGCAGCGGCGGGGTCAGCTCCTGGATCCTTTGCGCGAGCGCTTTCGCCACCTCGACCGTGTTGGCGTCGGCTTGTTTGAGCACGCTCACCTTGACGCAGGGCTTCCCACCCAGGCGCGTGATCAGCCGGACTTCCTCATGGGCGTCCTCGACCCGNNGCCACGTCGCCCAAGAGGACCTTGGCCGCTCCCTGGCGCGCCAGAAGCACGGACTGCACGTCCTTGACCGCGCGAAACTCGCCCATCGTGCGGGCGATGATTTCCTGCCTTCCGGAGGTGACGCGGCCGCCGAATTGCTCGATGTTCTCTTCGNNTGGACGACGGGAAGCTGGGAAGGGTCAGCCTTGACGACGATCGGCGGATCGATGTCCTTCGGCAAGTCGCGGGCCACCCGGGCCATCGCCGCCATGGCGTCCTGGTAGGCGACGTTGACGTCGACGCCATAGCGGAAATTCGCCTGGAGGGTGTACATTCCCTCGATGGAGGAGGACTCGAGATAGTCCAGGCCATCCACCGTCGCCATTTGGCGCTCGATGGGCTCGGCCAGGTTCTTCTCCATCTCTCCCGGGGTCGCCCCCCGCCACCAGATGTGCACCTTGATCAGGGGATAGGTCATGTCCGGCAGGAAGTTGACCGGCAAGCGCCACAGCGCCAAGAGCCCCAGGATGACCAGCGCGACGGCGATGACGCTGGTGGCGACGCGCCGTCGAACGGCCGCGGCGGTGAGGTTCATTCAGCGCCTCCTTGCTTCTTCGGCAGGCGTACCGGGGCCCCGTCCTTCAGCTTCTCGTTGCCCGCCACCACCACCAAATCTCCCGGTTTGACCCCTTGCAGGAGCTGGGTCTTTCCGTCCTCTTCGATGCCCGGGACGACTTTCAGTTGGAAGGCCTTGTTCCCCCGAACCGTGTAAACGACCGTGGCCCCTTTCGGGGTCACCACGATCGCGTCGCTCGGCACCACGATCGCATCGGGCACCGTCTGGAGGGCCAGCTTCAGGCGAGCGAACATGCCCGGAACCAAAGACAAAGATGACTTCTCTTCCTTCTTTTCGAGCTTCGCCTCCACCGTGCGGGTGCGGGTGCGGCGCTCCAGTTCGGGATAGACGCGATCGATCCGAGCCGAGAATTTCTGGCCGGGATAGGCGTCGAATTGGACTTTCAGAGGTTGGCCCGGATGGACGGAGGTTGACTGGGCCTCCGGAACATGGAAGCGGATCACCGAGGATGATGGGTCTGATATTTCCAGGAGGGGCGATTTGGACGAGGCCTGATCCCCCGGGCGGACGAATACCTTGGTGATTGTCCCCGCGAAGGGAGCCTGGATGACGCACTCCGAGAGCTTGACCTTGGTCAGGGAAAGCCGGGATGCCGCTTCGTCGACCAGGGCTCTTTGCACGGCGATGGCCGTTTTGGTCGGTCCGTTTTCGAGCAGGCGCAGCTGCTCGCGCCCGGCGGCGAGTTTCGCCTGGGAAGAAAGGTAGACGGTCTGGGCCTTGTCGAAGGCCTCCCCGGGAAGGGAGCCGCTGCTGACGAGTTTCGAGGTGCGCTCCAAATCGCTCTTGTTGAAGCGGGCCGCAGCTTCGAGGTCCGCAATCGCCGCCCGACTCTTGGCCACTTCTTCGGGACGCGCATCGGCTCTCAGGTCCGCCAGTTTCGCCCGGGCGATCGCCAGAGTCGCCTTGGCCGCTTCCACCTCCGCATGGTAGGCGGCCCGTTCGATCCCGACGAGCTTCTCGTTCCTCTTTATTCGATCCCCTTCCCGCCAGGGTTGAAAGACGACGGTGCCCTCCACGGTCGGCACGATATTGACGGTAACGACGGCGACGACTTCCCCGGTCGTCGAGAGCGTCCGTGCGATCGAAGCTCTCCGGACCGGCTGGACTTGCACCAGGGGTACTTTCTTCTTGTTCTCGATCGAAGGCTGGTTGGAACAGCCGAGCAGGGACAGGGCGATCAGGGCGATCAGGGGAAAGTGTTTCATTTCTCTTCTCCCGTGGCGAATCGAAGTTGGGCGATCGCGATGCGGTAATCCGTCAGCGCCCGGTAATAGCTGGTCTGCGCTTCCAAAAGGGCCGCCTGGGCGTCGAGCACCTCCGTGACGGAACCTCGGCCGAGGTCGTACTTCTCCCGCTCGATCCGCAGGCTCTCCTGGGCCTGCTCGACGGCCTTTTCCGTCGCCTGAATCCGCTCGGTCGAGGAGGCGCGGGCATAGAAGGCGGTCTCCACATCGAGCCGAAGCTGCAGCCTCAGCTTTCGCAGGCGTTCTTTCGACGCCGCCAGCTTCGCCTGCTCTTCCTTGACCTTGGCGTCGATTTGCCCGCCTTCAAAAATCGGCAGGTCGATGGCAACTCCAAGCCGCCCGAGGTCTTCCGCCGAGCTTGCGGTCGTTTTTTCTGCCCAGAAGGCTCCCTTTCCTCCATAACTCCCCTGCAAGAAGATCGTCGGCCCCTTCAAGGCCTTCGCGCCTTCCACGCGTCGAGACTGGGCCTCGATGGAGGCTTCGGAGGCGCGGTAATCTTCCCGTTGCCGGTAGGCCTTCGCGAGAGAATCGGAGAGATCGGAAGGGCCTTCAGGGATCGGTTGCAGCTCCCCTTGCAGGGTGAAAGAGGAAAAAGACGCAAAAGAAGCATCCATCCCCATCAGGTTCGCAAGCAGACGGTTCTGAATGAAAAAGGTACTTTTTTCCTTGGATAAGCGTTGCGCCAGATCCGCCAACCGGACATCCGTGCGGAGGAGATCCACCTTCGCCGCCTTTCGGGCCTCGATCAGTGCGAGCACCTGCTTTCGGTGCTCGAATAACGCCCTCCGAGAGAACTCCAGGGAATCGACCACCCTCTGTTGGCCGAGGATCCCGTAGAAGGCACTCGCGACCTGAAAGGTCAGCTCTTGGCGCTGGCGATTCAAGCGATGCAGCCCCGCTTGGTAGTTGAACCCGGTCGCTTCAATTTCGCGGGATAGGCGTCCCCCGGTATAGATCGGCAGGGTGGCGACGAGATCGCCGGACAGGATGTTCTTGCTCAAGGTCCCAGGTTCGTTGAGCTCCCGGGCTTGAACCAGGCGCTGGTTATCGAGGTAGCTGTTGAATCCGCTCGCGATCGAGAGCTTCGGCCAGCTCGCCCCCCTCGCACCTTCCCTTTGCTCCTTGTTGGCCTCGGCCTCCCAAGCCGCCGCCTTGACTTCGGGGTTGTTGGCGAAGGCCAGGTCCAGGCATCCTTGCAGGGTCAAGGCTTCCTCGGCCCTCGCCTGGGGCGACAGCGCCAAAAAAAGCGAAAGCAGCAAGCCATATTTCTTCATCGGTTTCCCTCCGCTTCCAGTGCTCCGTACCCCAACGGCAACCTCGCAATCAAAATGGCCCCGAGGAAGGACAGGCCATTGCGGATGAGCGCCGTCCGCCAACCGAAGAACTTGGCCTCCATAGCATCTTCAGGTCCCGCTGCATCACCGGGCCATATTTAGGATGGCGATCCAGGAGAGAGGTCGTTTGGTTATTTGGTATAATAACCAAATAATGATTCGGCGTCAATCCCTTTGGACAAGCCGGCAAATCAAAGCCTCGACCCGTGACCGGGGTTTTCCTGGAGAGGGCGGCTCGGACGGTTGTTTCCGTGTTGAAGAGGGCTTTTCTCACCCGCGTAGGGAGCCCAACTCCCGATGGCTTCGTTAAATCCCCAGGTCCGCAGCTTGGTTATTGGCCGCTATTAACTCCTTCAGAACGATGTTCTCGTTGATATAGCGAGCCTTGCTCCTTTCGTTCTTCAGGTGGATCGCATTTCGAGGGCAATTGTGGATGCAGGCGTAGCACGAATCGCATCGATGCTGAAACTTGGCCTTCTCTTTCACGACGATGTTCTTCTTGGGGCATACTTTCTGGCAAATCCCGCAGCCGTTGCAGCTTTCCTGAACGATGAATTTTTTATCCGCTTCATCGAGCATGCCTTTATAGGAAAGGTGAACCAGCTTCGAAAAGGTTACCGAAGCGAGCCCTTTTCTGGTTAGTTTGTTTTTTCTTGCCGCGATGTCGAGGGCGATCTCTTCCAGGTTCTTTTCGATGTCCGCGTTGCTGTCTTTAACCGATTGATCTTCCATCTTGAACATGGGCAAATAGTTGTCGGCCATCAATATCTCGGCCGTATAGTTGAATTTTATCCCGACTTGGCCTGAGATTTCCTCGAGGTGGCTCAGTCCGGAGCCTGCCATGTTGCCGTAGGTCATGACCCCGAAATAATAGCTGGCCTTTAATTTTGATTTTTTTAGAAAATCCAGCACCATTCTGGGTAGTCCGAAGCTATAGCAGGGGAAAACGAAGCCTATCGACTCGTCCTCGAATTCGAGCCGCCCCTCCTTCATCAGTTGGGGGATGGAGTACATTTCCGTGCTAAATTTTTTGGCCACATACAGGCTGTTGCCTGTCCCGGAAAAATAAAATACTTTCATCTCGCATTCCTTCGTGTGGTGAATAGCTGTTATTCTGAGCCAGGAAGGTGTCTGTGTCATTGTAATCCCATAGGAACTCTTTGAGGGAGAATCTTTTATTAAGGCTCTGGTCCGCTATACCTGAACGGGCTCTCGGAAAAGGGGAAAGATTTTGGCCACGATCGTACCGTTGCGTTTTGCCGATCAGGGAGCCGTCGGGGGGAAGGGATTGAATCTCCTTTGCTTGCAACGCCTCGGCTTCCGGGTGCCGATGACCTACGTGCTCCAGGCGGATGCCTATCGCGAGCATTATTCCGGAATCCGGGAAAACGATTCCCCGGAGGAGATTCGGGAGTCCTTGGCGCACCTTCCCCTGGATCCGGAAATCAGCCGCTCTCTGGACGGGGCGCTGCAAGCTCTAGGGGATGGACCGCTAGCCGTTCGCTCCTCGGCCACGAGTGAGGACGGCGCCCTTTCTTCCTTCGCGGGGCAGCACGAAAGCATCCTGGGCGTCCGGGGAAAGGAGGAATGCCTCCTCGCCATCAGGAAATGCTGGGCATCCCTTTGGAACGAGCGCTCGATTTCTTATCGGCAAAGGCAGGGGGGGAATCCGGAAAAAGCGGCCATGGCCGTGCTGATCCAACCGCTGATCCCGGCCCAGGTTTCCGGCGTCCTCTTCACCATGGATCCGGTCACCGGGAGAAAGGACCGCGTCATCATCGAGGCCGTTCCCGGTCTCGGGGCGCTTTTGGTATCCGGCGAAGTCTCGCCCGATCGCTTCGTGCTCGACCGCCGGGGAAAGATCCTGGAGCGACGGCTTTCATCCAAGCAGAAGGCCCTGCTCGTTCGGCAAGATGGAAGCATCGAGGAGGTGAAGCTCGAGGGAGGGGAAGCCCCCTCCCTTTCGGATGCGATGATCAGGAAGCTCGCTCGCCTTGGACGGAAGGTCGCCAAGCGCTTGGGGGGGGCGCAGGATCTGGAATGGGCGATCGCCGGTGGCAAGATCCATCTCCTGCAGGCCCGGCCCGTCACCACCGGAAAGCCCATCCTGGTCTGGTCCAACACCAACACGGGAGAGGTTCTGCCCGACGTGGCCACCCCCATGACCTTCTCTTTGGTAAATCATTTCATCGTGCAGATCTTCGAGCCGCTGCTCCCCAGGCTTTCCGAGCTCGAGACCCCTCTGATCGGACTCGTCGCCGGCCGGGTTTATTTCAACCTCAACGTCATGTCGGCCATCCTCCTGAGTCTCCCTTTCTTGAAACGCCGCAACCCCGCGGATTTCTTCGGAGGGTTGAGCGAGGAAAAATCTCCCCTGACCCTGGAATCCCTCCCGGAGATCCCTTTCGGTCCCTGGCCGATCGTCCTGAAGAACTTNNGCCCTGACTCTCTTCGGCTTGTTGAAGGCGCCCCGCCGGGATCCGATGGACTCCCTGGTGCGGGAAAGGGTAAAAATCGAGAGCGAGTCATTCCTTTCCCTTTCGGATGAAGCGCTTTTCGACCGCATGATGGGGGCACTGGGAAGCGTCTTCCAGAACACCCTGCTCTTCCCCCAGACCATGCTCGGGGTGATCTGCTCCGAACTCCTGGGAAGGCTTTGCCGGAAGTGGTTCGATGACGGGGATGGGCGCCTCCTCAAGACCCTTTTCCTGGGAATGGGATGCCTGGATTCGGCAGAGGCCGGCCTTGCCCTCGGGCGTTTGGCGACCCAGGCTTGCGATTCCGGGCTCGGTGGCGAAATCCTCGCGACGGAAGACTTCGCCACCCTGAAGGGGAGAATGCAAGGCAAAAGCGGCAACGAATTCTTCCGGGCCTGGGAAGCCTTCATGAGCCGGCATGGGCATCATGCTCGCGCCGAACTGGACGTCTTCGTTCCACGCTGGCGGGAGACCCCCGACTATATCCTTCATCAGGTGAAGGGCTTCCTCGCCGCTCCTTTTCCCCTGCATCCCCTCCAGCGCTCCTCGGAGCGGGAAGAACTCGAAAAGAAATGCCGGGAGAGCTTGAATCCCGTTCGGCGCTTGGCCTTCGATCTGGTTCTGAAGGGCGCTCAACGGGGAATCGCCCTGAGGGAGAACCTCAAGAGCGAGATGGTGCGTCGCATGGGAATCATCCGGTTCTTCCTCCTCGAGGCGGGAAACCGCCTTGAGCGGGGGACCCTCGAAGAGAGAGACGACGTCTTCTTCTTGAACCTGGAAGAATTGAAAAACCTTCTCGTCGGACCGGTCGGAGGGGGAAAAAATGCGGACTTGATGGAAACCGTCCGCGAGCGCAGGCGGGAATACGAATATCACAGAGGTTTGAATCCCCCTTCGCTGGTGGTCGGGGAATTCCAGCCCGAAGAAAGCCGGCCGGACGTGCCGCCGGGTGAGATTCTCAAGGGAATCGCGGTCAGTCCGGGGATCGTGACCGGGCGGGCCAGGGTTATTTTGAGAGCCGACCAGGAGCAAAGGGTTTTGCCCGGGGAGATCTTGGTGGCGCCCTTTACCGACCCGGGCTGGACCCCTTATTTCCTGCCCGCGGCGGGTATCGTGGTTGACCAGGGCGGCGTGCTCAGCCACGGCAGCATCGTGGCCCGCGAGTACGGACTCCCGGCGGTGGTGAACGTGGGAAAGGCCACCTGCTGGATCAAGACGGGGCAAATGATTCAGGTGGACGGGTTTCGAGGCGAGGTTCGCATCTTTCCAGATTAGTTGTCGGGTGATGACGGTTGCTTCGGCCTCGGCAAGGTGAACCAGAAGGTGCTGCCGGAGCCCCCTTGCCATTCGAGCGGTCTTCAAACCACGAACCCGGGATAGAGCATGATGTCCCCTCTGACCTTCCCCGAATCGATTGAGAGGGGCTCTTCCCGGAGGTATTTCCGGAAAGAGCCCCTTTATCTCTTGATGGTTGCTCTACAGCGGGGTCGCGATCGCCCTTCGGGCGTTCACCCGGCCGTGGCCGTAGAGGTGATCGAAACCGGGCGCCCCGAGATCGTCGGCGCTGTCTTTCAGGCGCTGTTTCACCTTGTCGGCCCAGGCCGCGGTGTTTTGTGCCTCACCGCCGGGTCCGAGGACGGCATTGATGAGGGCGGCGACTCCGGCGACGAAGGGGGCCGCCGAACTCGTGCCGTTGAACATCCCGTAAGCGTGGTCGTAGCCGATGAAAACACCCTCGTCGTCGTAGCCTTTTTGGGTAGCCCAAATGAAGTTGCCGGGACCGGCCACCCAGATTTCGGCCCCGCGGCTGGAGTAGGGGGCCAGCATCTCGGTGCCGAGGAACTGCATGGTGCAGGAGATGGCGAGCGCCGCCGGGGACAATGCCGGGCATTGAACACGCCCGTCGTTGTTATCGTTTCCGGCGGACACACAGGCGACGATGCCCCGCTCCCGCAAAAACTCGAAAGCGCTCTCATAGATTTCGAGGCGCGCGACGCTGTCGTTTCCGAGGCTTAAATTGACCACGCGCACCGGCCCGGCAGCCGGGTTTTGGAGATTGGTATAGGGGGAGTCCGGGCGATTGTAGTATCCGGCGACGTAAATGCCGTTCAACACGGCCATGGTGGTGCTGCCGTACTTCCCGCCCAGCACCTTGATGGGCAGAATGGAGACTCCGGGCGCAACCCCCGCCGCTCCGATGGAGTTGTTTTTCAGGGCGCCGATGACCCCCGAGCAACAGGTCCCGTGATCGTCCTCTTCTTTGTCGAAGGAACTCGTCGGCACCGCTCCCGTCGAAGGAAAAACCGCGGTTTCGCAGGCGGAATAACCCGGTAAAACCCGGAGATCGGGCTGATCGGGATCCACGCCGGTGTCGATCACCGCCACGGTCGTGTCCTTGATTTTACTTTCGATATCGGTAAACGCCGGCAAGGCCCAGGCCCCGTAGACATCGGCAACCGATGAAACGAAGGGCCATTGGGAGGGGAGCAAGGGATCATCGGGCCATGGGGAGGGGACCGCCAAGGGGTGCATGCGGTAATTAAGGCTGACCGAAAGTACCCCTGGCTTGCTCCGGATGATTTCCATCGCGGATTTCAGGGAAACCCCCTCCGGTAAACGCAGCTGAAGAACGGGATGCGTGAAATGAAGGTTCGACATCAAGGTCGCCTTCCCCAGGGCTCCGAGCTCGAGGGGTAAGGCACTGTCGTCGGAGACCCCGACCAGCAGCTCGTCGGGGAGGTAATCCGTTCCGCTCGAGAGGGGTTGCCCATCGGAGGATACGAAGGGATCGCCCGCTGGGGGGATTTGGCGCTCGCCCACCGTCGCCCCGAAAGGCGTATTATCCTTGAGGATTTCGGTCCCCGGAGGGGCCTGCGTACAGCCTGCCACCCCCGCCATGACCAGGGCAATCATTAATTTCTTCTGCATTTAGAGGCCCTCCGGGTTGAACACTTCGACGGAACGCAAGGGGCGCCCGTCCGTACCGGTACCCCCGATCGCATAGATCAGGCCATCGAGGTTGACCGCAGCGTGCATGGCCCTCGCGGTCGGAATGGCGGGCTCCGAGCGCCAGGAATCCGTAACGGGATCATAGGATTCGACCGTGGATAACACCCTGCCGTCCGTCGCCTTGCCGCCGATGGCATAAAGGCGACCCTGAGCAACCACCAGGGATAGAGAGTGGCGAGGCGTGGGCATCGCCGAACAAGTCGTCCACTTATCCGGGACGGGATCGTAGACCTCCAGGTTATTTAAGGCCTCCATCGAGGCACCATTGGCTTGAACAGCCGGCAAGTCGTTCGCGAAATCGTTCGCCGCGGTCCCGTTCCACTTGAAACCTCCCGCGGCATACAGCTTGCCATTGAGCATGGCGACGCCGAGAGCACCCCTCGAGGTCGGCATCGGGGTACAAAGCTGCCACGTTTCGCTTTTGGCGTTCAAGACCTCGACCGTGGGCAGGGTAAGGAAGACGTAGTCGGTATGAAAATCGGAAACCTTGCTCGTGCCTCCGACCATGTAGAGGTTTTCCCCGTCGGATCCGACCCCCACCGCCGTACGAGGGTACTGGATGTTGAAATAGCCCGCAGACGAACTGAGAGAGGGAAAAGCCATGACCTGGACGTTCATGGTCAAGGGATCGAAGAGCACCGGGGCGGCCCACATCGGAAGATTGCTGTACTCGACGTCCCTTCCCACGAGAAGAATTCGATTGCGCAAGACTCCCGCCTGACCGATGAGATGCAAGATCCGCGGGTTGTTGGCGATCAAACGAGGGGTCCAGACTCCTTTGGCAGGGGCCAGGCTTTCAATCTCGGTGTTGTAATCCCCCCCCAGGACATAGGCGACTCCATCGAGTACCACCGCCGTCGTGCAGGCACGAGCGATGGCCAGAGATGGCGCAGGTTGCCAGGAGTGGCGTGGAACCGAACCCAAAGAGACGGAAACGCTGGCGGTCGCCTCTCCGAGATCCCCCAGCGAAAGGGAGAACCCGGGGGGGCCGGCCATGGGGGTGACGGTGAAAGTCATTTCGGAAGTCTGAATCTCCCGAATTTCGGCATCCCCCTCAGCCTTGGCCAGCACCCTTTCGGAGCCGTCGTAGGCCGTCGCCGTCAGGTGGACCTTTCCGGGGAGGAGGTTGTCCCAGTGCACGGTGGCGACGTTGTTCACGAACTGACTGCGGGTCACCTCGATGGGGGGCGTCACAGGAAAGCCGGGCCCCGTGAGGGTCAAGGATACCTGGGCGACCGAATCTTCCAGGATCTGGTTGGGGTAAGCGGTTTTGACCCGTACCGAGAGCCCGCCCGAACGGGAGCCGGATAGCGTATAGACAGTCGGTTTGCAGCCCGCCAACAGGGCCAACGAAAGAAGGAGCAAAAGTATCTTCCCTGGAAACATCATCATTTTCCTCATAGACCGACCCCCAGGCTTTCGACTTCGTCAATCGCCAAGGCGCCAATTTCGGTGCGATTCAAGAAGCGGGAAGGAGAGCCCCCGATCGCCCAGAGTTTACCCCCGGCGTAGACCAAACCGAAGGCCGAACGAGGAGTCTTAAGGGGCGGCCCGGGGTTCCAGGTTCTCGTGGCAGGGTTGTAGCATTCGACGGTATCGAGAGGCTTTTCATTGTAATCGGTCCCCCCTACGGCGTAGAGTCGTTGCCCCGCATTGGCGAGGGATAACTCGGAGCGCCGGGTCGGAAGATCCGGTAAGGCGAGCCAGCGGCGTTCGGACCGATCGAAGGCCTCTACCCTGACGGAAGAGTACAGGGTCTTGGAATTGAGCCCCGCGTCTTCCTGGGAAAAGGGTTGATCGCCCCCGGCAACGACCACCAACTGGCCAAATAGCGCCAAGCCTGCCCGCAGACGAGGAGTCCGGATCTTCGGATATCCGGCCGGATCCACCGTCCAGGTGTTTGCATCGGGATCGAACACGTAGGTGAAACCGCAGTCATTGAGAGGCTTGGAATCGAGAACGTCCATCACGCTGTAATAGACCACGAGCTTGTGGTTCTCTTCGACCGCCCCTGCGGGATCCACATCATAGTAGCCCACGCTATACACCGATCGGGTGGCGTCATCGCCGTAGTCGAACGATTTGGTGGCGGTATCGACCGGGAGTTCCGGAACCGCCGGCATCGCGCTCCAGGCGGTGGGATTGGCGAGGTCCAGAAACGCACAGCTTTTCACTTTGACGTTGCCACTGGATCCTCCCACCAAGTAGAGCTTGTTGTCGACGATGGCGGCAGCGGCTCCCTCACAGGGCTTCAACAGGTTGGGAAGCGCCGACCAGCCAGGATTCGCTGACTGGGTATCCAGCGTCCAGCAGCTATCCGTGGCGACTCCGCCCTTGAGAACTCCACCGAGCACGTAGATACGACGCCCGTTCGTGGTGCAAGCGAAATTCCCGACCGCGACGGGAAGCTTTGCCGCGGATTGCCAGCCGGGGAAAGAGAGGGTGGTCTGAAGGGTTTCGCCCGCAGCCACGACAATCGAGCGACTGGCGATCCCGAAACCGGGAACCGCAGCCCACAGCGTCCAGTTTCCGGGTGCCACCGGCGAAACCTGGTAGCGCCCATTGGTCAAAGAAGTGTTCGGGCTGATACCGCATTGGAGAGGAGAGGCGGGATCGTCCACCCAAAGCTCGGCCGGAACGTTCGAGGGAGCCCCCCCGACGGTGACGTCCACGATTCCGGGAAGCAAAACGTATCCGCTCGTCCCCAGATCGATCTTGTTCCGGGCCACCGCGTCGTCCGCCCATTTCCGGGTATCGATCAGGGAGTAATCCGCCACTGCGGTGGTGGTCTTGATTTTGTCCAATTCCTTCATCACCGCCGAAGGAGTGAAAGTATTCGCGAAGGAGGCGTGATCGGTATCCAGCCAACGGCGCCAAACGCGCCCGACCGCGGTGGTCGCGGCAGTCAGTTCAACCTGGTTCTTGGTGGAAGCGAAGGAGGCCACGGCCATCCAGGCCGCCTCCGACACGGCGGCGCCGTGGGAATCCAGTGCTTGAAGAACGATGACGCGATTGCGTCCGAGCGGAATGCCGCTCGCTTCGATGGTGGCGGCATCCGCGGCCTGCGACAAGGTGGTCGTTTGAGGAGTCGACAAATCCGAGCCCAGGATCGTGAGGCGATAATCGGCGGAAGCGCGAAGGGCCATGACCTGGCGAGTGGCCTGGGGCAACCTCAAGGTGAGATTCGCCTTGCCGAGGGAAACCACCCCTTGCGGGGAGAGATTCCCGCCTTGGCATCCGAAAAGAAGGGCGAGGGTAAACCCCGCGGCCACCACCCTCGATTGAAGTTTCATCGCGCCACCTCTTTTTCTCGTAGTGCTAGCCGGATTCGGGGCCATTTGGACAAATTTACGAGACTTGCCGACAGGCATGAACTCGCCCGGATCGACGGAAGGCCGAACTTTCGGTAGGTTGGATATGTCGCCATTCCAGAAATGACCGGGCTGACGGCCCTTTGATATTCCTTACGATCGCATGCTTGAACGTCGGGGTCAATATCCTCGAGGCCGACTTCCGCTCGGTATATCAATCCCTCACTCGAAGGCGTTACGACACGCAATGTCGCCTCGTACCGCCCGGCTAATCGCGGATCTTTGGGAGCCATTCCAAAGAAGAGCGGACTTTTTTGTTCAGCGACCACGGCGAGGTCTTTAATTATTTTGACGATGGAATATATTTGCCGGATGCCGAAGAAATTGGAAATTTGAAGCAATTTCGCCATAACCCATCCAAAAAAAAGGAGCCATTTCGAATCAACGAAACGGCCCCTTTTTTGTTTTACTTGGCCAGCGCGACGGCCCGGGCGGCGTTGAGGCGACCGAAGCCGTAGTCCTCGTCGAATCCCTTGGGCCCCTGGTCCTCGGCGCTCTTCTCGAGGATGTCCTTGACTTGGGCGGGGGTGAGGCTTGGGTTCACGCTCTTGACGAGGGCGGCCACCCCGGCGGCGTTGGGGCAGGCCATGCTGGTGCCGTCCATGTACTGGTAGGGCTTGCCGATGAGGCCATTGAGGAAGCTCGGCATGGTGGAGAGGACGCGCCAGCCGGGGGCGCTCACCGAGACGTACTTGCCGGAGTTCGAGAAGTAGGTCACCTTGTCGTCCTCGTCCGTCGCTCCCACTCCGATCACTCCCGGCAGGTTGGCGAGGGTGTTGATCGGGCTGCCTTCCATCCGTTCGTTGCCGGCGGCTACCAAGACGCTGACCCCCTTGCCGAGGGCGTAGGCCACGGCAGCGGCCAGGGTCTTGCTCTCGGTGGAGAAGCCCAGGCTCATGTTGATGACCGCGGCGCCGTGCTCGGCGGCGTAGACGAGGCCCTCGGCCACCGCCCCGGCGACCAGGGTCTGGCTATCCTGGGCGTTCTGTCCGTTGTCCTTCAGATCGGGGAAGACCTTGACCGGCAGGATGGTGCAGCGGGGGGCCACCCCGATGATGCCCTTCTTGTTGTTGCCTTCCGCCGCGATGATCCCGGCCACGTGAGTGCCGTGGCCCAGTGCCGCGAATTGCCCTCCGAGCCGACTGACGACGGATGGGGCTGCGGCGTCCAACCCCTTCTTCTTGTAATAGGCGTTGTAGGCCTCGGGGGAGAGGTTGCTCTTTAAATCCTCATGCTTGGGGTCCACCCCGGAGTCGATGACGGCCACCACCACCTTGGGATCACCGCTGCTGGTCTTCCAGGCCTCGGGAACGCTCATGCTGTCCAGGCTGTACTGCAAGGAACGCAAAGGATCTTCGTCCTTGCTTTCCTTGAGCGACACGTTCGAGATCCCCGAGTCCTTGACCTTGAGGGAGAGGTTGGGTTCGACGAAGACCAGGCGATGATCGGCGGAAAGCTTCTCGATGATGCTGTCCAGCCAGCCGGCGGGGGGGTTGCTCTTGGTCAATTCGGCGATGCCGAGTGCGGAAAGGCGGCGGGTGACGGTGAGGTTGTTCTCCTTCGCCAGGGCGTCGACGTCTCCGACGTTCTTCGCGCGGACGAGCAGGGAGTCCTTCTTCACAAAGCCCGCCTTCCGGGCGGCCAGCATCGAGGTGTCGTAGGAAGAGGTGCGGATGGAGGGCTGATTCTGGGGAACGGCGCAGCCCGCCAGCAGGGAAAGGGAAAGCAGCAGGAGGACGGCCTTGATTTGATTACTTCTCATCGGGGTTCTCCTTGGTCACCTTGATGACCGCGCCGTTCTCGGCGTTGAGCAGGACGCGCACGGGGTTCTTTTTCAATTCGGCCACCAGGAAGACCGTGGTGGGGCTATCCGAGGGATGCGCGAGCGCCAGCACGAAGGTCGCGGCCTTCAATTGATCGGTCGTTTTGGCGGCGGCGATGGCCTGGGGGGCTGGGATGAAGGCGCCGATCTTCAGGGCCTTCGGGTCGACCGGTTTCTCTTCGAAGGCGAGGTTGTTCCCGGCGATCGAGATTGTCAGGCCGTGTTTGCCGGAGGTGAAGGAGTAGTCGTACTTGGTGCCGCCAGCCTTTTCGCCCTTCTCGTCCACGTTCTGGGCCTCGGCTCCGACCAAAACGGCGTCCTTGGACCATTTGAGGGATTCTTTTTGGGCGAGGACGAAGTAGGCGTCGAAGCCGCCCTTCTTTTCCTCTGCGGCGAGGGGGCGATCCTTGGGCATCTTGGGTCCGAAGAGGCCGCTAGACTGTGTTTTCGCCTGGTTTTCTTCCAGGACCAGGGGGACGTTGCCGCCGCAGCCGGCGAGCAGGAATAGTGCCAATATCGTTGCGGAACATCGAAGCTTTTTCATTCCAAAAATTCCTCCTATTCCCTTTATTATCGGGGGGAAAGGGGAAAGATATTCTTATGAATAGGTTAATATTTGGGGATAAAGCGGATCTCTTCCTGGGGGCTCCCGCAGATCGACCTTTGGGGACTTATCGGGAGTTCGGTGGTCCCAAAGGCCATGGCGGCTTCTCGGAGGCCTTCTCTCCCTCTGCAAGGAGCTGGATGCTTCGTTTTTCATTCTGAAACTTTTCTCGGCTTTTCCCGTCATAAATCTCGGCTAAAGTCGATCCCGAAGGGAGAATTCATGAAGCAATGGGGAACGGCTCTCCTGGTCGGGTTGTGGCTGATACCGGTGCAGGCCGGGGCTGCGCCCCTGAACCTGGATGACGAACATCTCTACCTCCGGCAGGAGCAAAACCTGCTCTCGATCTACCAGTGGGGGGGACATCGGCACCGGGGTTGGCGCCGTCCGGTAGTCTACCGGCAAATCGAAAACCGGACGATCATCACCAAGGGAGAGCTCCCGGTCACCGGTGAGCGTTTCCTCGAATTGATCGACCGAGAAAAGGCGGCTCCCGCCTTGATCGAGAAAGTCAGGCAAGAGGAGAAGGCCAGGTTCCATTGGGGGCTCGCCAGCCTCGGTTCCTTCGCGCTTTTCGGAGTGGGCGTCGGTTTTTCGGATGCCCCCCCCTCCTCCGGACGGGATCTGGCCAACGGAGTGGCGATCGCCGGGCTTTGCGCCGGCTTGCTCTCCGGAATCATCTGGACGGATCAGGTCTCCCGACCGCTTTTCACCATCGAAGAGGCGGCGGAGGCGATCAAGTCCTACAACCGACTGCTAGACAAACGCGGCTGAAAAGCGCTCCCTGTTGCACTTCATGGACGGATTCAACTTATCGTTTGCCGGATTGCAGGTGGAAGGTTTTTAGAGAGCAACACCGCCTCAATGCATGAGGGGCATCCAGTAGGCCGGAAGAATGGCGAGCAGGACCAGAAAAACCAGCAGGAAGACGAGTTCCCGGGGATGGACCTTGGCCGGTTCCTGGGGCATCGTTTTGCCGAGCAAGGAATGGATGCGAGGCTCGATCAGGTCCTTTCCGAAGCCCTGGACCACCGTTTCGATTGCGGGGGCGAAGAGTTGGAGCGAGGTGGCCTGTCCAAACTTGTAGAGGGCGCTCGCCAGCGCCGCCGGGCGCCCCGTGATCTGGGCCGCCCGCAGGTCGGCATGCAATTCCTTTTCGGCGAGCAGGCTCTTGAGTGCCCGATTGACGAAAAAGAGATAGAAGGTACAATCCCTCAGCCAGGCGGCGATCGTCATGACCAGATTGTCCCGGTGGAGGCAATGCGCCCACTCATGGGCCAAAACCCCTTCGAGTTCTTTTTCGTCCAGTTGATCGAGCACCCACTGGGAAAGCACGATGGTGGGCCGGAAGATCCCGATGGTGAAGGCCAGGGGGCTGTCGAAGGGAACGATCTCCAAGCGGGGGCGTTCTTGACCCTCGGCAAGACGCCCGAGGATCGCCTGGGCGGAAGAGGAGGAGAGAGCGGGGATGCTCTTGAGCAACAGCCCCGCTCTCAGTACCAGAAGCGCATGGTGGGCCAAGCTGGCAAGGGCGACGAGCGCGAGTCCCCCGCCCAAGAATGCGCTGATCAGGATGTCGAGTAATCCTCCCCGTTCCAGGCAGCCGATCACCGCCATGTAGGCGATGTCGAGAGCCAGGGTCCCGACGAGGAGAGCGGGGGCCGTCAGGATGAAGAGTTGGATCAACCGGCGATCCCGAAAGGAAACGAGCTTTTCGAGAAAGATCGACCCCAGTAGGCTGATGGTCAAAGCCAAGATCAGACCGGCCAGGAGCAACTGGGTATGCATGTTATTCCTCCGTTTCGCGAGCCTGCTCGATGCGTTCGGCCAACTCGCGATCCTGGATGGCTTCGACGAAGAGGGAAAGGACCGAGGTTTCCTTTTCTCCGCGCTTCATCACTCTCCCGTTACTTGCAGGTCTTGTTCGGCTTGGGACAGGCGATCTTTTTTTCGGGCTTCGTTTCCAGGTTCATGCCGCATTTGGAACACTTGCCCGTCTTGTCGCTCTTTTCTTCGGGATGCATCGGACAGGCGTAAACGGCTTTCTTCGGGCAAGCCTTGTGGTCCCCCTTGCAGGCCTGGTGCTCCGCCTTCGCCTTGGCGGGGACGGCGGCATCGGCGGTGAGGAAGGCGGACCCGACGGAAAAGGCCATCATCAGCGAGACGAACAGTATTTTCTTTTTCATGGTGAAACTCATTCTCCTTCCAAGGACAAACGAAAGTTCTCTACTAGTCAGTGTAGTAAACCAGCTTTTCCCGAGGGCGTCAATAAGAAGTGCGGAACCGATCGGCCCGAAATTTCCTTTCCCCTTCTATACCTTCGCACCCTCGCCTTCTCGTCCTCGAAAGCGGTATCCACCAACGCGATTCGCCCTTCCGGGCAACAGTCTCTTCCCCTACCGGCATCCCTTAATTTGCCTTTAACGGAAACCCGCTAAGCCTTTAAACGAGAGGGGTTATGATTTAAAAGTATTTCGATGAAGAAAGAGGTTGCCATGCGCCGATTGACTGCATATTTCATTTCGACCGTCTTTTTGGCCGGGTGCTCCCTTCAGAACTTTTCGATTTTAGGTTCTTCCACCAGCGGCTTTCAAGCCTCCAAGGCGGCCATTCCGACCCAGTCAGGGGTTCCTGATTTCGGTCAACAGCCGTCTGTTCCGGCAGATCCTGCGCTCGCCGGGAAGATTGTGCCCCTCACCCTGCTTTACACCTCGGATATCCATTCCCGGCTCGATCCTTTTCCCGATAACTACTACTATCGGACCTTTGCCGGAAAAGGTGGCTATTCCCGCCTCGCCACTCTCTCCAGGAAGCTCCGCCAAGAAACCCCCAATACCCTGCTTTTCGACTCGGGCGATTACCTGGAAGGCTCTCCGTATTACAACTTTTTCAAGGGGGAAGCCGACATCGCGGTCATGGAACGCATGAAATACGACGCGATCACCATCGGCAACCATGACTTCAGTGGCGGAGTGGCGGCATTGCGCCAGCTTTACCGCTCTTTCACGGCCCCTATCGTCACCTCGAACATCACCTTCCAACCCGACCTCGGTCAGCGCTACTCGATCCTGAAGGCCGGTTCCTTACGCATCGGCGTCTTCGCGCTCCATGCCAAGGCGGATGGCTTGATCAAGCCATCCTCGTTCCAGGCAGCCCAATACTACGACCCCATCAAGGTCGCCCGGAGGGCCGTGGAAAAACTTTCCGCCGAAGCGGATTTCATCGTCTGCATCTCCCACGTCGGAGTGGTCCCTCCCTGGGAGGACGATGAATTGAACAAACCGGAGGAAATCACGGACGAGCGCATCGCGGAGCAGGTCCCGGGCATCGACGTCGTATTGAGCGGACATACCCATGCCCTCGTCAAAAACCCCATTTCGATCAAATCGGGAAATCACCGCACGCTGATCGTTTCGCCCGGCTTCGGGGGCGGCTACCTCGGGCGCCTCGATCTCAAGGTCAAGGACGGCCAAGTCCAAACCTACAACAACGATCTCATCCCGGTGGACAGCACCATTGCCAAGGCCGCCGACGTCGAAGCCGTCCTCGCTCCCTACCGCACGAAGCTGGATGCCGTGGTGAAGCGGACCATCGGAACCGCTACGGCGGAGTTCAAGCGCTATGCCGGCAAGGATTATGAATCCGCACTCAACAACCTGGTCGCGGACTCGACGTTGACGGCAGCTCGTACGGTTGATCCCTCGGTGGATTTCGGGATGTCTTCGAGCGGGACTCCTCGTTGTCCCATCCCCTCGGGCACGGTTCGGGTCGAGGATGCCTATTACTCCCTGCCCTTCGAAAACCAGATCGTGATCGTGGAAGGCCAAGGCAAGGCCATCGTGGAAATGCTGACCACGCAACGCCGCGACACCGATAACAAGCGTCATGCGGTTTCCAACGTAACCTATCTCTTCGATCCTCTCGCCAGGACCATTTCGGACATACGAATCGGTGGGAAGCCCTTTGAGCCCAATCGGGTCTACAAGGTGGCGGTAAACGATTACATGGCCGAAGGCGGCTCGGGCTTCTCGATGATTCCGGGGCTCAAAAAACGCAATACCGACATCTTCCAGCGCGACGCCCTCATCGAGCACATTCAGAAGGCCCGCAACATCACGCCGGAGATGGGCCGGATCCGGGTCAAAGGGTAAGCTCCTCGGCAGATAGTGATCTTCCCACTCCGAAAGAAAGCGCTCNNGAGCGCTTTCTTTCGGAGTGGGAAGGCTCTGTCGATTACCGCCTAACCACGATCACTTCCTGGCGAGGGTGTTGCCGAGAGCGATGGCGATTTTGCCTGTGCTCGGCGGGACGTTGAGTGACATAAACGACTCGGGACTCCGGAGCCAGGTAGGGGCGGTTCCGCTCATGTCTTCGTTCGCAGACTTGAACCGGAGCCGCCGGGACAACTCTCGTTCTGGGAGCGGGGACCATCACGTTGATGCGGATCATCGGCAAGACGAACGCCTGTGCGGGCATCGCCGTCAACACAACCATTCCGGCGGACAGGATCGAGAACAAGGCTTTCTTCATGGTGTCTCCTTTCGCGATGAGGTTGCTTTGAAGACGATGCCCGTCCATTGAAAGTTCCTACCCGGAGAGAATGGGCCATCCCCTTTGGGCTTTCAGTCCTGCCCGAAGGGAGGAGGGGAAGAGCAAGATGAAGGAAGCAATTTTAGGATACCCGTAATGAAGACAAGGTCCCGTTCATCCGGGTTATAATGGGGGGAGTGGTGGATACGAGGAGGAGCTTGGGAAAAGATGGATGACAAGACCCGACAACTGGGTGAAGCGAATCTTTCTCATCTTTTGTGGAAGTTCTCGATTCCGGCCATCATCGGGATGATGGCCAGTTCGCTCTATACCCTCATCGATCGCCTGTTCGTCGGCAATATCGTGGGCGCGGACGCCATCGCGGGGATGTCGGTGACCATGCCGCTCTCCTTCATCATCATGGCTTTCGGCACCCTCGTCGGAGTCGGAGCCGGGGCCTTGGTCTCGATCCGCCTCGGGGAAGGCAAGAAGGAAGAAGCGGAAAAACTCCTCGGGAACGCCTTGACCCTGTTCTTGATCATCTCGGTCCTGGTTTCGGGGGCCTGCCTGTTCTTCCTCGATCCACTGCTCGCGCATTTCGGGGCCAGCCCGCAGATCATCCCCTATGCCAAGCAGTTCATCACCATCATTCTCTGGGGCTCGTTTTTTCAATACATCAGCTTCGGCCTGGGGTCCATCATCCGCTCCGAAGGCAATCCCCGCATCGCCATGATGACACAGCTCATCAACGCCGGCCTGAACATCGTCCTGGACTTCGCTTTCATTTACCTTTTCCACTGGGGCCTG
>DOBT01000126.1 GCA_003503675.1 Cyanobacteria bacterium UBA8530
TGATGCCGGGCTTCTCGCGGAACTGGCGGCGAACTTCCTCGACCATGGCGTGGGCGGCGCGTCCAACGGCGGCGATCAGCTGGGCCGAGAACAGCCAGGGAAGGGCGGCGCCGATCAGGAGGCCGATGAAGACCTCGGGCATGGCGATGTTGATGACGTAGGGGATTTGCACTCCGGTCATCGGGTCGATTCTACCCAGGGTTTCCTGGACGGCGTTGCCGTAGGTGGCGAAGAGGGCGATGGCGGCGACGGCGGCGGAAGAGATGGCGAAGCCCTTGGTCAGGGCTTTGGTGGTATTGCCCACCGCGTCGAGGTCGGCCATGATCTGGCGGGCCTTTTCGTCGAGGCCGGCCATTTCGCCGATGCCGTTGGCGTTGTCTGCGATGGGGCCGAAGGAGTCCATGGAAACGATGATGCCGGTGGTGGCCAGCATTCCCATGCCGGCGAGGGCGATGCCGTAGAAGTTGCCGAGGGCGTAGCCGATGGCGACGGTGATGCAAACGACCATGGCGGTGACGAAGGCCGATTCCATTCCGATGCTCAGGCCGGTGATGATGGTGGTTCCGGCGCCGGTGGTGGAGGAAGCTGCGATGGACTTGACCGGGGTGTAGCGGGTATCGGTGTAGTACTCGGTGATGAGGGCGATGACGACGGTGGAGGCGAGGCCGGTCAAGGCGCAGATGGCGAAGTTATACCAGGGGGTGGCGATTCCCTGCAGGAACATGTAGGAGAAGATGGTGAAGAAGACCGCAGCGAGGCCGGCGGCGAAGAGGAAGCCCCGCTTGATGGCGACCATGGGGCTGGAATCGCCCGGCTTGGCCTTGACGAAGAAGGTCCCGAGAATGGAGGTCAGAACCCCGGCGGAGCGGGCCAAGAGGGGGAAGATGACGCCCCTGGGGCCGAAGAGGGAACCGCCGAGGATCATGGCGGCGACGATGGTGACGGCGTAGGACTCGAAGATGTCGGCGCCCATTCCTGCGCAGTCTCCGACGTTGTCCCCGACGTTGTCGGCGATGGTGGCCGGGTTACGGGGGTCATCCTCGGGGATGCCCTTCTCGACCTTGCCGACCAGGTCGGCNNGGCGCCGACGTCGGCAGCCTTGGTGAAGATGCCGCCGCCCACTCTCATGAACATGGCCAGGAGACAGGCGCCGAAGCCGAAGCCGACGAGCACCTGGGTGGCTTGTTCACGGTAGACGATGTAGATCATGGAGATGCCGAGTAGGCCCAGGCCGACGACGAACATCCCGGAGACGGTACCGGAGCCGAAGGCGATCTTGAGGGCGCTGTTGAGGTCCTTGGTGGCGGCTGCGGCGGTGCGGACGTTGCCGCGGACCGCGAGGTACATCCCGATGAATCCGGCCAGGGCCGAGAAGACGGCGCCGAGCACGAAGGCGGCGGCGGTCCCCATGGAGATGCTGTCGGGGGCGCCGAAGCTGACCGAGTGTCCGCGGACGCTGAAGAAGATCAGCACGGTCAGGATGACGACTAGCCAAGAAACGGTCTTGAACTGTCGGCTCAGGTAGGCGTTCGAGCCGTCACGAACCAGCTTGGCGATTTGCTGCATTTTTGGTGTTCCCTGGTCAGCCTTCAAGATGCTGAGCGACAGGAAGACCCCGTAGAGTAGGGCGGCGATGGCGGTAAGAGGAGCGACCCAAAGGGCGATCTCTTCCATCAAACGGACATCCATTGTTCCTCACTTTCTTCCATACAGAGCGACATGAAGTGGTGCTCCAGTAAAGCTAAACCATGGTAGCAGATGTGACGAGAAAAATCATCACGATCCTTTAATCTTCTCTTATTTGGGCGGATTTTCCCCGAAATCAGAGAATGGCCAGGAGCTTGACGTCGTGCTTCCTGAACTGCGCTTTGATCTGCTCGAAGTGTTCTGGTGAGCGGGTGATGCGGTCGATGGAGGTGACGACGACGGCCTCCACCTCGCTCAGGACCTCGAACATCGCGGAGAGGCCCGGTCGCTCGAGTTGGTGGTCCGGTGAGACGTCGGTGAAGGCGGCAAGGACCTCGAATCCCTTCTTCGAGCAGAAAGAATCGAGGTTTTTTTCCTGGAAGGCGATGCGGTCGTCCTCGGGGGTTGCCACGCGGGAATAAGTGTAGACTTTCAAGCGTACCTCCATGAAAAGCCTTGCGGTCACAGCCACTTCAGGATAGCACAGAATAGCGTCCTCCGGGCATCAGGGATGATCATTAAGAAGACTTTGGCAAAAGTTGTAAAGTTAGATTAAATCGTGCTACACTGCTTCAGGTTTTTCTTGAGAGATGCACCGATTTAAGGAGGAGTGAAAATGACCATCAACGTCCTGGATGAGATGCGCAGCCGCGGCGTTCCCGTCGACAAACAGTACCGCTCCTGGAGCGATTTTACCATCGAGCCCTACAACAAGCGCGAAGTGGACACCTTTACCCGTAGCCGCATCTATTTGATGGGGGCCATCGAGTCCGGGGTCATCGACCACAGCAATACCTTCCTTCGCTTCACGGGCAACGAGGAAATCCGCAACACCCTCGCCATGATCCGTCGTGCCGAGCATCAACAGGAAGTGGCCCTCAACTACCTCATTCCCGGCGACGAGTCCCCCCTGGAAAGGACAATCGCCTGGGAACAGATGATGGTCGAACTGACGGCTTACTGCGCCCGCAGCGAGTCCGATCCCTACATCAAGCAGGTATTCAACTACATCCTCCTCGACGATTTCGATCACCTTTATCGCTTCTGTGAGCTGATGGACCTGGTCGAGCGGCGCGATCCCAACGAGATCCTCCAGTACCGCACCGAGATTCACTGGGGCAGGGCCACCTCCGAAGGCCACCACTTCCCCACCGACGACATCAAGCAGGGCTGCAGCCGCCGTTCCATGAGTCCCTTGACCACCTTCCACATCCTCACCCTCCTGAACGCCAAGCGCCGGAAACGCGATTTCTACGTCAATCAAGGCAACCAGTACACCCACAACCTTTCCCGCCAGGTGTACAGCGAGATCGCCGAGATCGAGGAACAGCACCTCACCATGCTCACTTCCCTCTGCGATCCCACCACCACCTTCTTCGAGCTGGAGCTGCTCAACCACGCCTGCGAAGCCTTCAACTACTACAACTTCGGCCAGGACGAGACCGATCCCCGCATCCGTCGCGTCTGGAACGATCACTACTACATGGAGCTCGAGCACATGAGGATCATGGGCGAATTCCTACAGCGCTTCGAGGGTAAGGCCGCCACCGACGTCATTTCCAGCCACTTCCCCGAGGCCATCCGCTTCACCTCCAACAAGGACTACATCAGCTGGGTGCTCGGGACCCAGGTCGGGCTGCGCTCGGTCGGTCACGACTTCGTTTCCCGCGAGAACGTCCCCAGCGACTGGCTCTCCAACTATTACTCCGGCGTCGTCAACGCCAAGGGTTGCCCCTGCGAGCAGGTCGTCCACACCGACCTCAACCTGCCGCGCCACCGCTTCGATCTTTCCGAGCGCGCCGGCGTCCTCGCCTGGGTCTAAATAAAAATCGAAAAGAGGGGCCGATTTCGGTCCCTCTTTTTTCTTGTTCTCGGTTCGGCCGCATGCTAGGATCGACGGATGAATCAGCTTTTCATGTTGAATCCTCTGCTGGATGGCCTGAACGCCGAGCAGGCAGAGGCGGTCACTTCCACCGAAGGGCCCGTCCTGGTGATAGCCGCCCCCGGCTCCGGCAAGACCGCGGTGCTGACCAGGCGCTTGGCCCACCTCCTCCGGGAAGGCGTCGCGCCCGAGAGCCTCATGGCGGTGACCTTCACCAAGAAGGCCGCCGTCGAGATGGAGGCCCGCCTCGGCAAGATCCTCGGCTCGAAGGACAAGCTGAAAGGGCTGACCATCGGAACCTTCCACTCGATCGGCCTGCGCCTTCTGGAGGGAAACTACCCCAAACTGGGCTTCACCACCGAGAAGCCTCACCTCCTGCTTTCCGCGACTCAGCGAGCCCTCTTTCAGGCCATCGTGCGCGAGAACGGCTGCGAAGACCTCCGCTTCGGAGACCTCGCCGCCTACATCTCCCAGTACAAGAGCCGGATGATCGCCCCTCATGAGGTGAGCAAGGTTTCCGCCGATCCCGATGAGGGCCGGATGGCCCATTGTTACGCCGCTTACCAGGAGCGTCTCGTCAAGCAGAACCTCATCGACTTCGACGACCAGATCCTTTTGCCCGTGCGCCTGATGGAGCGCAGCGAGGAAATCCGGAAGCGGATTCAGGAACGCTACCGGTACGTCCTGGTGGACGAATACCAGGATACCANNGTACTGTTTTTTGAAGGGGATCGCGGCTCCCCAGAACAACATTTTCGCCGTCGGGGACGATGCCCAGGGGATTTACGGCTTCCGGGCCGCCGACCTGGACAACATCCTGAATTTCCGGACGGACTATCCCAGTTCCAGGCAGATCCTGCTTCAAACCAACTATCGCTCCGCCCCGCCCATCATCGCTCTCGCCAACAACCTGATTCGCCACAATGCCCGCCAGGTACCCAAGACCATCAAGGCCTCCCGCCCCGCCGCGGGCTCCATGGTGCGGCGCTACCAGGCCCTGGATTCCTTCGGGGAGGCCGAGGAAGTCGTGAAGGAAATCAAGGAGTTGATAGCGAGGGGGATCAAGCACGACGAGATCGCGGTTTTGTACCGGACCCATGCGCAGTCGGCCCTCCTGGTCGAGCGTCTGATCGAGGAAGCCATCCCCTTCAGCGTGAAAAAAAGCGGCAATTTCTTCGAACGACCCGAGATCCAGGAAATACTGGCTTTCCTCTACCTGGCGAACCGGGAGTCTCATCCCCTGGCGGAACTCGCTCTCGAAAACCTTTTGCGAAGCCAGGGGGTCACCCGCGAGAACCTCTCCCTCCTGAAGTTCGAGGCCGAGCGGCAGAAGGGAAGGCTCTGGGAAGCGGCCATCGCCGTCGACCGCCTCCCCCTCTCCACCCTGTCCCAGAAGGGGCTGGTCAAGCATCTCCTGGGGATGGTGAACGGTTGGCGGCACTTCGACGGCCCGATTTGCGAACTCTACCTCCACGTCATCGAAAGCGTGCGCCTCCGGGGCAAGCTCGCCAAGGAGAAGAGCGAGGAAGCCCGCCAGAAACTCGACAGCCTCGGGATCTTCTACGAGCAGATCAAGCGCTGGAACCCCGAGCGTCTCTCCGAACTCTTCAAGATCGTGGACAAGCAAATATCCCCCCCCAAGGAGAACGCCAACAAGAAGCAGAAGGTCCAGCTGATGACCATCCATTCCAGCAAGGGTCTCGAATGGGATGCCGTCTTCGTGGTGGGAATGGAGGAGGGCACCCTTCCCTATCAGCTTTCCATCGAGGACTTCGAGCTGGCCGAGGAGCGGCGCCTTTGTTACGTGGCGATCACCCGGGCCCGCACCTACCTCTGCCTGAGCTACGCCCGAACCAAGAGCTTGTTCGGAGAGAAGCAGGACCGGGATCCCTCGCGTTTTCTGAACGAAATGAGCGAAAAGGCCCCGGAAATCTTGCTTTCTCGTTAAAAGATTGTCTCCTCTTTTCCTTTTCGAGGTCGCTTGATAATTCCTCCCGAAATCTTCTTTAAAAGAGGAAAGTGCCCTTTTTTTTGGGTATATAGAAATTGGCGAGGAAAAAGAAAAAAGAAGGAAAGAAAGGGCTAAGCCCCTTCACCTTGCCCTAAGCTCGGTTTAATATGCCCCTCAGGGGGGAGCGCTCGCTCCCCCTCCAAATATGTCGAGGGCCCGATCGAATGATCGGGCCCTTGAACGCGCCAGACAGGATTTGAACCTGTGACATCTTGCTCCGGAGGCAAGCACTCTATCCACTGAGCTACTGGCGCAATGGGAAGGGGTGGATGAAGGGATTTGAACCCTCGCATACCGGAACCACAATCCGGTGCCTTAACCACTTGGCTACACCCACCAAGAAACCGCGCCCGACTGGAATTGAACCAGTGACCGACCGCTTAGAAGGCGGTTGCTCTATCCCCTGAGCTACGAGCGCAGAAGAGCGGGAGACGAGGCTCGAACTCGCGACATCCTGCTTGGAAGGCAGGAACTCTAC
>DOBT01000194.1:0-4830 GCA_003503675.1 Cyanobacteria bacterium UBA8530
CGGAAGAAACGGGCCATCGGCAGGATACTGGAGTCGTTCAAATCGCGCTTGACCACCATGTTCACTTTGATCGGTCCCAACCCAACCCTGGCGGCCGCTTCCATCCCCTCCAGCACTTTGGTCACCGGAAAATCCACTTCATTCATGGCCTTGAATACTGCGTCATCCAGGGAATCCAGGCTCACCGTTATGCGTTGAAGACCGGCGGCCTTCAACGCATGCGCCTTGCGGTTGAGGAACGAGCCGTTGGTGGTCAGCGTGAGATCGAGTCCGGGGATGCCGGCCAGCATTTCGATGCCGCCCAGGCTCTCGCGGGCGCAGAAGGCCGTGAGGTCGTCGAGGGAGTAGCCGGCCCCGACGGAAATCCTTTTCCCCTCTTTTTCGAGCTTGCCGCAGCAGCGGCTCAAGTTCAGGACCATCCCCGGGAAGCCCCGGTCACTGACGAGGAGATTCGAGCCCTTCCCGATGACGAAGAGGGCGAGCCCCTCTTTTTCGGCGAAAGAGAGCGAGCGGAGCATTTCTTCGAGGTCCGCGGGTTCGGCATAGATTCGGGCCGGACCACCTACTCCGTAGGAGGTATGGGGGGCCAGGGGATGATTGAAGGCGACGAGGCCCTTGAAACCGCGGGAGAGGCTTTCCATTTCTTTCTCCTTTTTGCCCATTTTACCTCGTTTAGACTGTTTGGGCGAACTTGCGGGGAGATAGCAGCCCCTCGATCTCGCCCAGGAGGGTTTGCGCCCGGATGGGCTTGGCGATGAAGCCGTCCATCCCGACCTCCGAGCAACGCTCGCGATCGCCCAAGGTCGTGTTGGCCGTCAGGGCCAGGATGGGGATATGGAATCCGAATTCCCCTTCCCCTTCCCTGATCAGCCGGGTTGCCGTCAGGCCGTCCATTTCCGGCATCATGAGGTCCATGAGGACCAGATCGAAGGAGTTTTTTTCCAGGGCCTCGACGGCTTCCCGCCCGTTTCCGACGACGAACACCTCGTAGCCGATTTTCTCGAGCAGGCGCCGGGCCAAGAGCTGGTTGATGAGGCAGTCTTCCGCGACGAGGATGCGAAAGCCTCGTTGTTGGGATGCCATGGGTACGGTGGCTTCAATGATGTCTGCTGCGTTTCTTTGCATGAATGGCCTCCCCTTTTTGCGATGAAGCGGCTACGAGCGAAGGCTGTTTTTTTCCGTTTTTTTCTCGAAGAAATGGAAGTCGTTCTTGCCCTCGGCCTTGACCCGGTACATGGCGAGGTCGGCTTTCTTCACGAGGCTCTCCGCGTCGAAGCCGTCCTTCGGATAGAGGCTGACCCCGATCGAGGGGGTGATGTTGACGAAGATTCCGTCGACTTCGAAGGGTTTGGAAAAGCTTTTGAGGATGCGTAGGGCCAGTTTTTCCGCATCGCGGCGATCTTCGATCTCCGGGAAGACCAGGAAAAACTCGTCCCCTCCCATGCGGGCGACGGTGTCGTTTTCCCGGACGCCGTCGGCGAGGCGCCTCGATACGGCTTGCAGCAAACGATCCCCGGTGTCATGCCCGAAGGTGTCGTTTACTTCCTTGAAGCGATCCAGATCGAAGACCGCGATCGCCACCATCTTCCTTTGGCGCCGGGCGTAAGCCAGGGCCCGTTCCAGGCGATCCTTAAACAGCAGCCGGTTGGGAAGACCGGTCAGGACGTCGTGGGTGGCGAGCCGATTGAGACATTCCCCCATCCGCTTTCTTTCGACCACCTCGTTCCTCAAAGCCTGATTGACCTCCTCCAGCTCCGCCGTTCTCTCGATCACTCTCAGCTCGAGCACCTCCCTGGAAAGCCGGAGCAGCCTTTCCATCTCCTTTCGTTCGTCGTTTCTTCGCTTGTCGCGGAGGAAAAGCAAGCAGAAAAGGAGGAGGAGGGCGATGTCGACGGCGAGCATAGGCGGCTCCTTTCTGTTCGCTTAACATATCTTCATTAAGCAAAACGAGAGGACCATGAATAACTCCGACGAGGTTTCCTGTCAAACCGACCGAAAAAGGCATCCCCACGGAAAGGCGCGCCTTTCCGTGGGGATGCCCGTTCGAAGAAAGTGGCCACGGGCTCTTTCCCCCTCATAACGTCCTTCGGCTCGTCCCTCGGGGGAAAAGGGAGAAGCGTTAAATACTTAATATGTCTTCATGAAGTAGCTCAGGAGGCGCCGCTCCTCTTTTTCGCTTTCAAGAGATTGGCGGCGATCACCACCTTCTGGATCTCGTTGGTTCCTTCGAAGATCTCGGCGATGCGGGCGTCGCGGTGCATCCTCTCGATGGGGTAGTCCGCCATGTAGCCCATGCCGCCGTGGATTTGCAGGGCCTTGTTGATGATCCAGGAAGAGTTTTCGGAGCAGAAAAGCTTGGCCATGGCCGCTTCGGTGCCGAAAGGCTGTTCGTTGTCCGCCAGCCAGGCCGCGTGGTAGACCATGTGTTCCATGGCCTGGATGCGGGTGGCCATCTCGGCGAGGTAGGACTGGATGATCTGGTTCTCGGCGATGGTCTTGCCGAACTGGACGCGGGTGGTGGCGAATTGGATCGACAGTTCCAGCGCGGTCTTGGCCGAACCGAGGCAACTGGCGGCCAGGGTGATCCGGCCGTAGTCGAGGACGTTGAGGGCGATGCGGAAGCCCGTACCCGGCTTGCCGAGCAGGTTCTCGAGGGGAATGCGGCAGTCGTCGAAAAAGAGTTCGGTGGTGGAACTGCCCCGGATGCCGAGCTTCTTTTCATGGGTGCCCAGCGAGAAGCCCTCGAAATCCTTTTCCACGATGAAGGCGCTCATTCCGCCGCGGATCCCCGGAGACCGCTCCAGCATGGCGAATACGGTGAAGGTGCTCGCTACGCCGCCGTTGGTGATCCAGAGCTTGGAGCCGTTGAGGAGGAAGTGGTCTCCCATTTTCTTCGCGCTGGTCTTCATGTTCGAGGCGTCGGAACCGGCCTGGGGTTCGGTCAGGGCGAAGGCCCCGATCTTTTCCCCCTTGGCGAGCGGGAGCAGGTACTTCTGCTTTTGTTCTTCGGTGCCTTCGAGCAGGAGCGGCATCGAGCCGATTCCGGAGTGGGCGCCGATGGCGGTGGAAGTGGAGGCGCAGACCCTTCCCATCTCTTCGGAAAGGACGCACAGGCCCGTTTCGCCGGCGCCGGCGCCGCCATAGGCCTCGGGAATGGAGAGTCCCATCATTCCGGCTTTAGCGAAGGCCACGTAAAGCTCGGGGTGGATCATCCCTTCCTTGTCATGTTTGTCGGCCCTGGGGGCGACTTCCTTTTGAATAAAGTCGCGGGCGACGCTGCGAAAAAGGGTATATTCCTCGGAAAAGCGATAATCCATCCTTAGTCCTCCCGTCAGTATGCTATCCGTACTCTAGCGGCTCTTCGGGCAAATCGCAAGACGGGGTCATAGCTGGACGAGGACCGTTCGTGTTAAACTATTGAAACAATCAAGCGCTAGTTTCCCCCATTGGAGCCAGAGAGGTCATCCGATGTTTTCAGAGGTCTTCTTCGCTCAGCGGCGCGCCACGCAAGGCGGCGGGCTGCTCGACAAGATCGAACAGCTGTTCGATGTGGCGGGTTTCGGGAAACTGGTGGATGAAGGGGACCTGGTCGGCCTCAAGCTGAATTTCGGGGAGCGCGGCAACACCACCAACATCCGTCCCGAAATGATCAAGCGCGTGGTCAAGAAGGTCCGCCAGGCCGGGGGCGATCCCTTCCTGACCGATTGCAACCGCCTTTCCGGTGGACGTAGAAACGCCTTCGGCCACCTTCATGTCGCCGCCGATCACGGTTTCTCCATCCATACCGTCAACGCCCCGGTGGTCATCGCCGATGGACTGAGGGGCCGTGACGTCGTCGCGGTGGAGATAAACCAGAAACACTTCAAGACCGTCAAGATCGCCAGCGCCATCCACGATGCCGATACCCTCTTCGTTCTCAACCACTTCACCGGCCACCCCCAAACCGGCTTTTGCGGAGTGCTCAACAATTTGGGGCTCGGAAGCGCCAGCCGCAATGCCGTCGACCAGGAGGGTTCCGAACTGGTCTTGTCGATCCTTCCCGAACTCTGCAATCGGTGCCAACGCTGTCTCGCCCATTGTCCGAGCGGGGCCATCTCCGAAAATCTCGTCATCGACATGCGCCGCTGCAATGCCTGCGGGGACTGCCTTCCCGCCTGCTNNTCCGCCGCCGCCATTCAGGTCCAGGGAAAAAGCAAGCCTTCCGATTTTCAGGAGAAGATGATCGAGGCCTTCCTCGGTGCCGTGAAGAACAAGAGCCGAAAAGTCGGCTATATGAGTTTTTTGATCGACATCACCCCCGACTCGGATTCCTGGGATTGGAGCGACGCCCCCGTGGTGGGGGATATCGGCATCATCGCCTCGCGGGATCCCGTCGCCCTCGAACAAGCGAGCATCGATTTCTTCAACCAGCAGCCGCTCATCCAGGACACCCGCCTGAGTGGCCTGCTCGAAGGAAAAGACCGCCTTCGGGAGCTGTCCGGCGGCATTGACTGGGAAGTGCAGCTTCGCTATGCTGAAAAATTGGGTCTAGGCACCCGAGAATACGAGCTTTTCATCATTTGAAAAGAGCATGAAGATTGAAGCGGAGAATCATATGACCAGAATGGACGGACGATCCCCGGACCAGNNTGCGCCCGATCGCTATTCAGCGCGACTTCACGCGCTACGCGGAAGGCTCCGTTCTTTTGACGGCCGGAAACACCATGGTGCTTTGCACCGCCTCGGTCCTGGAAAAAGTGCCCTCCTTCCTGAGAGATTCGGGCAAGGGTTGGCTGACCGCCGAATATTCCCTTCTTCCCCGTTCCACCCACACCCGCACCAACCGGGAGT
>DOBT01000194.1:4887-5074 GCA_003503675.1 Cyanobacteria bacterium UBA8530
CGCCATCACCGGGGCCTTCGTCGCCATTCACGACGCCCTCTCCTGGATGAAAAACAAGGAAATGATCTCCGAGATCCCGATCGTCGATCACATGGCCGCGGTTTCCGTCGGCATCGTCGACGGGGTGCCTCTTTTGGACCTTTTTTACGAAGAAGATTCCCGGGCCGAAGTGGACATGAACGTGGTC
>DOBT01000155.1:0-1078 GCA_003503675.1 Cyanobacteria bacterium UBA8530
CAACGAGATCAAAAACAACCTCAACGAGCTGATTTCCTCGATGGAAGCGGTCACCGGGGTGGCGGAGGCGATCGCCTCGGGCAACCTCCAGGTCAAGGTCCAGGAGCGTTCGAGCCAGGACGCCCTCATGAAGGCGCTGGCCAAAATGGTCGAGGAATTGAGGAGCCTGGTCGGGGACGTCCAGGAGAACGCCTGCATCCTTTCCGAATCGGCCTCCTCCCTCTCGGCGGTCTTCGAGCAGATGGCCGGCAATTCCACCGACATGAACGACCGCACCAACTCCGTGAGCGCCGTCGCCGAAAAGATGAGCGCCGCCATGGTGGCCGTCTCGGCCGCCGCGGAGCAGTCCAACACCAACACCAACACCATCGCCACCGCGACGGAAGAGCTGACCGCGACGGTCGCCGAGATCGCCGAGAGCGCCGAGAAGACCCACCAGATCACCCTCGACGCGGTCAAGAGCGTCAACAACGCCTCGAATCAGGTGGAAAACCTGAAGGAAGCGGCCTACGAGATCTCGAACGTCATCGAGATCATCATCGACATCGCGGAGCAAACCAAGCTTTTGGCCCTCAACGCCACCATCGAGGCGGCCCGGGCCGGAGAAGCGGGCAAGGGATTCGCGGTGGTCGCGAACGAGGTCAAGGAACTGGCCAAGCAGACCAACGCCGCCACCGAAGGCATCCGCCACAAGATCGACGCCATGCAGGGCTCCACCGAGTCGACCATCGTCGAGATCAACCTGATCAACGGGGTGATCCACAACGTCAACAACTTCATCGCCAACATCGCCGCCGCGGTGGGGGAACAGGCCTCGACCACCCGCGAGATCGCCAACAACACCGCCCAAACGGCGATAGGAATCGACGGAATGGTCAAGAGCGTGGTGAGCACCAGGGAAGCCGCCAGGACGGTGGCCAACGAGATCGCCGCCGTTTCCCGCTCTTCCGGGGAAATCCGCTCCGCCAGTTCCCAGGTGCAACGCAACGCCAAAGACTTGGCCAAGATGGGCCAGCACCTCAAGGACATGATGGGCAAATTCAAGGTTTAAAATTAGAGCGCTTATCGCTTGCGAGAA
>DOBT01000155.1:1126-6166 GCA_003503675.1 Cyanobacteria bacterium UBA8530
GTCCCGCCGTGGGCCTCGACGATCGCTTTCACGATGCCCAAGCTGAGTCCGGCACCGCCGGCGACGCGAGTCAGTCCCATATCCACTTGCTTGAAGGGATCGAAGAGGCTGGGGATGTCCTCCGGCGCGATCCCCAGCCCGTCGTCTTCGACCTCCGTGATCAATCGGTCGCCCTCGAGGAAAGCCTTGAGCCGGACCCGACCGCCCTCGGGAGTGAACTTGACGGCGTTCGAGACGANNCACCGCCTCCTCGACCAGGGAGGGATAGTCGGTCTCCTCGGGGTAGACCCCGAACCTTCCGGCCTGGATGCTGGCGAAATCGAGCAGGTCGTCGACGAGGCCCAGCATCCGATGGCTTCCCTTGAGAAGCTTTTCGACGTATTCATGCTGCTTTTCATTCAGGCTGCCGCCGATCTCGTCCTCCAGAAAGGAACCGAAGCCCATGATCGCGTTGAGGGGGGTCCGCAGCTCATGGCTGATGACCGACAGAAATTCGCCCTTGAGGCGCTCGCTCCGCATCAAGACCTCGATCTTCTCTTCTTGAAGCCTCGCCTCGGCTTTCTGGATTCGCTTCAGCTCACTCACGTCGATCAGCCCCCCCAAAATACTCGGTTTGCCGTTTTGGTGGATCTTTCGCTCAAACGCCTCGCAATCGATGGTTCGGCCGTCCTCCAGGATGACGCAAAAAGAGTATTGGACGGGCTTCGATAGCGCGCTTCGATGGGCTTTGACGACCCGCTCGCGATCAGCCGGGCAGATCCATTCGAGCGGATCCCTTCCGATCAGCTCCCGTGCGGAAGAACCGAACAGCTTCGCGGCCGCCTCGTTGAGGTAAACGAAGCGCCCCCGCTCGATGCGGTAGATGCCGACGAGGGATTGTTCGACGATGGCATGGAAGACTTCTCGGCGGTTTCGCTCCAACTCGAGGGACATGTTCCGGGTGCGGAGCAGGATCTCGACTCGGATCCGGAGTTCGTCCTTCTCGATAGGGACGAAGAGCACCTCATCGAGCCCCTCCCCTAGTTGGCGGGTGATCGTCTGAACATCCTGCCGCGCGGTGAGGAGGAGAAAAGGCAGGAATACGCCGGCTTCCTTCTTTTTGCGCTCAGCGATCCCCTCCCTGATCCCCTTGAGAGTAGGGGCGTCCGCGATGCAGAGATCGAAGTCCTGATCGAGCGAACCCTCCAGGACTTCATAGTGGAGGGCGAGCCAATCCCGCAGGATGCTCCGGTCCCTCGGATTGCTCAGCAGCAGCAGGATCCGGCTTCGGGGAGTCATTCCGGCTCTTGCCAACTCGGCAAACCGGCGATGATGAACTTCAAGTTCCTCAGGGTCTCGCTGATCCGGATGCCATTCGGGCCGATCTCGAGCTCGTGGAGGCTAGAGTCGAAGCCGGACATGCGTTTTTTCAGAATCCCGACGGCCTTCTTCAGTTCGATGATCGAGCCCTTGTAACGCTCGATGTAATCGAGAAAGATGATGTTGTCGGCCATGTAACTGATCCCCAACTCGGTGATCCGGAAACTTCCGGTGAGATGCTCCTTCTCGTTGATCAAGATCGTCGCCACCCCCATGTTCTGGAGGTACTTGCAAACGGCATGGAGGTGGCTGACCGGGTCCTCGCCCTGAAGCGAGACACGGTAGCCGGCCGTACTATCGATCATGATGATCCGGGCGTTCTTCTCCTCCACCTCTTTGCGCACCATGTAGGCGAACTCGCCAGGGGTATACTGCAAGGGTTCGATTCGTTGAATGGAGAGCGTTCCCTTTTCGACCATGACGCGAGCGGGAATGTTGATGGAATCGGCGCGGTGAAAGATGAGCTCGGGGTCCTCCTCGAAGCTGAAGATGACGGAACGCTCCCCCCTTCTCGCCGCCTCCTTCATGAAGTTCATCCCCAAGGTCGTCTTCCCCGTGCCGCTCGGGCCGGAGATCAGGGTGATGGTTCCGCGCTCCAGCCCTCCGCACAACATCTCGTCGAGGGCGGGAACCCCGGAGGAGAGCGCCTCGAGCGTGAAGGGCCGGGCATGGTTCTGGGGAACGAGACGAGGAAAGACTTCCATTCCGACCGCGCTCAGTTTCAGGTTGTGGAGGCCGCTGAGGAAGCCCGAACCAAGGTACTTCAGGGGGCTCAGTGTCCTCAGGCCCTCGGGCGAGTTGGACAGGCTGATGATGCCATCGCTGATGAACTGCATATCGTCATCGGGGTTCGTCGAACTGACTTCGGAGGTGAAGAGGACGGTCGTTCCCTTTTCGATCAGGAAGTAAAGGAAGGAGCGAATCTGCTTGTGGAATTGGGCGCTGGTCGAAGCGAGGTAGCGAAGTTGGCTGATCGAGTCGATCGCGATCCGCTTCGGCTTTTCGGCTTCGATCCTTTCGATGATCGTCTTGGTGATCGGCCCTCGCTCCACCTCGGAGGGGGCGAAGATCTCGTAGGATTCGACCTCGGAGAAGAACCGGGAGTTGGGACTCAAATCGAGCACCGAGAAGTTCTGCAGATCGGGGTTGAAGCCCTTCATCAACTCGCGAAGTTCTTTCTCGCCCAGATTGAAAGAGATGATCAGCCCCTTCTCGTCCTTGCGCATCCCCGCCTCGAGAAAGTGCAGTCCGAGGGTGGTTTTGCCGGTCCCCGGCCCTCCGCGGACCAAATAGGAACGATTGGGGATGAGCCCCCCCGACAAGATTTCGTCAAGCCCCGCGACTCCGGTGGAGATACGAAGAGGGAGCTGCTTTTCTTTCATCTCGACCATTTCGACCCTTCCTCTTTAGAAGCGTTCGGACTACTCTTATCTTAACATTTATTTTTTATGAATATTTACCTTGCCCGATATTTTCGAGATCGGGAGCGACCGGCGGCCCAAGCGGGGAAACCAGCTGCCCCCTCAAAAAGGTCTCCTTTCTTCGTCCATGTGTAAGCGTTTCTGCTAGAATTGGATCGTCAAAGCTTGCCGGGAATCCGGCGGTTCATGCATCTCACGAAGGAGTGAAACATGTCTTTCTACTACCACGGCTTCGCGCACCGTACCGAACATATCAAGCCATCGGCCATCCGAGAAGCCCTCAAGATCATCGCCCAGCCCGACATCATTTCCTTCGCCGGCGGGCTTCCCGCTCCCGAGCTCTTCCCCCGGGAGGACCTCAAGGAAATCTGCAAAGTNNATCTTGTCCGACCCCGTGAAGGGAGCGGCCATGCTTCAGTACAACCTGACCGAGGGCTATCCTCCCCTGCGCCAGTACCTGGCCGAGGAGCTCAACCGGGAGGGTATCGCCGCCCATGAGAACAACATCATCATCACCACCGGTTCCCAGCAATCGCTCGACCTGCTCGGCAAGATCTTCCTCAACCCCGACGACAAGGTGGTGGTGGAAAATCCCACCTACGTCGGCGCCCTCCAGTCCTTCAGCGCTTACCAGGCCCAGTACCTGACCATTCCCTGTGACGACGAGGGAATGCGCGTCGACCAGCTCGAGACCGTCCTCAAGAACTACAAGCCCAAGCTCATCTACGTGGTCTCCAACTTCTCCAACCCGACCGGGGTGACCATGTCCCGCTACCGCCGCGAAGTGCTCCAACAGCTCGCCTACCAGCACCAGGTCCCCATCGTGGAGGACGATCCCTACGGAGAGACCCGCTACTCCGGCGACCACATCCCCACCATCAAGTCCATTGACGGCGGCTCCGGCGTGATCCTTCAGCGCTCCTTCTCCAAGACCATCGCCCCGGGCTTCCGGCTCGGCTTCACCGTGGCCCCCACCGAGGTCATCAACAAGCTGGTGGCGGCGAAGCAGTCCGTCGACCTGCAATCCAACACCTTCGGCCAGATGGTGCTCTATGAATACCTCCGCTCGGGCAAACTGCCCGCCCATGTCGAAAAGCTGCGCGAGGTCTACCGCCACCGCCGCGACGTCATGCTGGACTCCATGCAGAGGCACTTCCCCGCCGACGCCCACTGGACCGTTCCGGACGGCGGACTCTTCATCTGGGCGACCCTGCCCGAGGGAATGTCTTCCCTCATGCTGCTCCCGGATGCGGTAGCCCAGAAGGTGGCCTTCATCCCCGGCAACGCCTTCTTCGCCAACGGCGGCGGCGATAACACCATGCGCCTCAACTTCTCCTGCGCCTCGGACGAGAACATCGTCGAGGGGATCAAGCGCCTCGGCGGGGTGATCAAGCGTCACACCAGCCAGTTCCCCACCGCCCTTCCGGCCTTTTTGATCTAGCGGAGGATCGATGAAAGCAGTTCTATCCGGCAACGAGGCCATCGCCCGCGGAGCCTATGAGGCCGGAGTGAAGGTTGCAGCCGGGTATCCCGGCACGCCTTCTACAGAAATTCTCGAAAACCTCTCCACTTACGAAGGCGTTTACACGGAATGGTCGCCGAATGACTAGGTTGCTGTGGAAGTGGCGCTGGGAGCCNNTGGCGAGAGCCGCCAAGATCCCCGTCCTGGAGCCTTCGGACTCCCAGGAAGCCAAGGATTTTCTGGGCTATTCCCTGGACATCTCGGAGAAGTTCGACACCCCGGTGATGCTCAAGATGACCACCCGCGTCAGCCACTCCAAGAGCGTGGTCGAACTGGGCGAAAGAAAATTCGAGAAGAAGGAATACAAGAGGGAATTCGACAAATTCATTTCCTTGCCCTCCAACGCCCGTCGCTTGAGGCTCAAGGTCGAGGAAAGGCTCGAAAAACTCAGGAAGTTCGGTGAAACCTTCATTGGCAACCGCATGGAGCTGGGGGACCGCAAGATCGGCATCATCACCAGCGGCATCGCCTACCAGTACGCCAAGGAAGTTTTGCCCGACGCTTCCTTCCTCAAACTGGGGCTTTCCTATCCCCTGCCCGATCGACTGATCCGGGAGTTCGCCTCCAAGGNNCGCCTCTACGTGGTGGAAGAACTCGACTCCTTCATCGAAGAGCAGGTCCGCAACCTCGGCCTCGAGGTCATGGGCAAGGACGTCATCCCGGGGATCGGGGAATTGAACCCCGACATCCTCCGCAAGTCCCTGCTGCACGAGGAAAAGAACGTCGAGAGCGAGAAAC
>DOBT01000211.1:0-17434 GCA_003503675.1 Cyanobacteria bacterium UBA8530
ATCCGCATCCCGGTCCACATGGTGGAGACCATCAACCGCCTCAAGAAGATCTCGCGCAAACTCGCGCAGGACCTCGGCCGTAAACCCGCCGAGGAGGAGATCGCCCGCGAGATGGACATCACCGTCGAGAAGCTGAGGGAAATCATCAAGGTCGCCCAGGAACCCATCTCCCTCGAAACCCCCATCGGCAAGGAAGAAGATAGCCGCCTGGGCGATTTCATCGAGGACCGGGAGACCGAAGCCCCCGTCACCGCGGTGACCCACGAACTCCTCAGGGAGGACATCAACGAGGTCCTCTCCACCCTGTCCACCCGCGAACGCGACGTCCTCAAGCTGCGCTTCGGCCTCGACGACGGAAGATCGAGAACCCTCGAGGAGGTCGGCCAACAGTTCGGCGTCACCCGCGAACGC
The DNA here is from genome assembly GCA_003503675.1 of Cyanobacteria bacterium UBA8530. GTDB lineage: Bacteria > Cyanobacteriota > Sericytochromatia > S15B-MN24 > UBA8530 > UBA8530. Next base: position 412 of record DOBT01000211.1, read on the forward strand.
ATCCGCCAGATCGAAGCCAAGGCCCTGCGCAAGCTGCGCCACCCCAACCGCAACAAGCGCCTGCGCGAATACATCGAGTAAAGAGGAAGGCCCGGAAAATCCGGGCCTTCCTTTCGTTGAAGCATACTTGGTGTACTATAATCTGGATAGTAAACGATCGTCGCTGACTCGATCGGGATCAAAGCAAAATATGATCAGGAGGTGCCTGTGTACCCTGACCAGAAAACCCTGGAAGAGATTTGCCGAAAGGTTGTGGAGACGGCTCATCCTTTGAGGATCATCCTCTTTGGAAGCGCCGCGCGCGGAGAAATGCACCAGGATTCCGATGTTGATATCCTGGTGCTCATTCCCGAAGGCACCCACCGACTGCATACGGCGATGGATCTGCATCAGGCCATGCTCGATGTAAACGCGGAGGTTGCCGTAGACTTCGTCGTCGCTTGGCCCTCGCAGCTTGAAAAGCATGGAGCCTCTCCTTACCTGATCTACCGCGATGTGCTCCGAGAGGGAATGGAGTTGTACAATGCCGCCGCTTGATTCCTCGCCGGAAAACCCGGGAGCATGGCTTGCCCACGCCAGATCGGATCTCGCTGTTGCGTGCATAGAATTACCCGATGGGGCGTACTATGAAACCCTCAGTTGGCATGCGCTACAAGCAGCAGAAAAGGCGCTGAAGGCGGTATTGATCCATCTCGGCGTCGAATATCCCCGAACACACGTGATCGAAAAGCTGATAAGGTTGATTCCTGCCGACATCCAAGTACCGGATGAAGTGAAGCGAGCCGCGAGGTTAAGCGCTTTCCTCTTGCAGAGATATCCCGGTGATCACGAAGAGATCGAAAAAGAGGAACACCTGGACGCAGTAAAAAGCGCGAAGGACGTCATGTGCTGGGCTGAAGAGATCATCGGCTAACCATTCCCTCAAAAAGAAGCGGGGCGGCATCATTGATAACGTGAGACCAAACCAGAAACCGCAATTATCGAAAAACCCCCGAAACATTTCGGGGGTTTTTCGCGTCTTGAACGTCGTTTACTGGACCGTGACGGGGATCTTTCGAATCTTGGTGACATCGGTCTCGGAGGTGTAACGGAGCTGGATTTCGACCGTCCCGGCCACCTTGGCCGTGATGAGGGCGAAACCGACGTCGTTCTCGGGAACGACCCCGACGACGGCGCTCCCGGAAGAGCCGTCGAGCTTCTTGCTCGACCAGACCAAGCCCTGGTTGAAGGTCCAGTCCGGGGTGAGGGAATTGCCGTCCGTCAAGGAAAGGGTCGCGAGTTTGAACCTGACGGTTTGACCGACGCTCAGGGTCAGACCGCCCTCGGGGAGGGAAACCAGGTTTTCGGGCCAGACTCCCTTGTTGGTGTCGGACATGACGTCCAGCGAGGAGACTTTCACGTTCTCGAAAGCGGAAACGAAGGCCTTGCTTTGATCGTACTTGAGGGTTCCCGTCACCTGCGAGGTGCCGGCCGCTTGCCCTCCCTTGAAACGGACCTTGTTGCTCTGGTAGCCGTAGTTGGCATCGAGGGCGACCACCCCGGAAGGACTGTAAGTCCAGTTGAAGTCGGTGCCTTCAAGGTACACGGTGTCCGCACCCGAGGTCAGGGTGTAATCGATCAGGGGGAGGAGGCCGGAATTCGAATTCCAGTTGTAGTTGAGGGCATTGCTGATGTAATAAGGCACCGCCGTCAGGAGGGGTTCGGGCGCGAAAGCGCTCCAGTTCAGCGTGGCGCCGTAAACATCGAGGCTTGCGTTGGCGTTGCCCGAAGAATACTTGATGCTGTACTTCCCTTCGGAGGGCAGGGTGAACTGGCCATTGGAGTAGACCGCTCCCGTCACGTCCTGGTTGTTCGCGTTTTTGACCGAGACGGACTTGACGAAATCGGAAGTGATCCCGATGGCATTGGTCTGGGCATCCACCGGGAGAGTGAAGGGAACGTCCTTCGGCGCGTAATACTTGGCGGTGCTGTTGGAATATTTCAGGAGGGCCAGGTCAGGATGGAGAGAGACGCTGTTGACCAGAGCGAAGAGGACCTGGTTGGTGCCCGAATTCGTCGCGACGACCCCGTCCCGCTTGACGACGACCTTCCCGTCCCAAGCACCGACGGGGACCGTCGCCGTGATGACGGAATTGGACATGGTGGCGATTTCCAGGTTGGTGCGCTCCCAGGTCTGGGCATTCGGGGGATCGGCGACATTGGTGCAGTAGGCCACGATTTCAGCGGGATTCGTCCCGAAACCGTCCCCGTTGATCTGAATCTGCGCTCCGGCCCCCGCCGCATAGGCGGCCGGGGTGAGGATCGGTTGATAGAGCGGGGTCAGGGTGATGGAGAGGGGCTTGGTTTCGTCCTGATTCACGCTCACGACGGCGGCGTTCTGGGTGAAGGCGATCGCCGTCAGGGCATCCGTCGTGTCCGCTTTCACGGCGTTCGAGGATTCCCGATAAGCCTTCGCCTCGACGGAGTAGGTGACTCCCTTTTTCAGGTTGTAGGAACGGGTGACGCTCGCCCCCTCTTCACGCCCGATCACGTCGTTGACGAGTTCCCCCTGCTCGCTGAAAATCTTTATCCGGACGGCGTTGGCACTGGTGGGGATCGCCTGGATGGTTCTTTCCGGCCACTTGATGGAAAGAGAAACTTGACCGCTCTTGGAAAGAAGATCGATCTGGGGGAGATTCCCGGCCGACACCGGGGGAAGCGCAACCGTCTTTTCGACCAGTTCGGCCTGCCGTTGGGGAATCGTCACGGGATTCGCCTGACAACCCAACAAACCCGCCGCCATCGCGGCACCCAACCATATTTTTTGATGGTCTTTTTTCATCGTCATCCTCATGCCTCTACTTGATGGTCAAATCGACGGAGCCGTCGTCAGTCACTTCGACCGGAATGCTGCTCAGAATGTATTGATCATCCGCCCAGCGAACGGTCAGCGTCCCGTTGCCGGGGATCGCGGTCGAGACTCCGGAAACGAGGGCATAGCCGTTCTCCGCCGTCGACCACTGGTTCCATTGCGGATGGGGCTTCCGGACGACGGTGAACGAGGATTCGTCGCTCGAGACCCACTCCAGCTTGTTGTAGACTTCCCAACCGAGAGTGGTTGGATCGATGGAAGTATTGTCCGTCAAGCGCAGGGTGGCCCGGATCTCTCGGTTGGTCTCGATGCGCCGGAGGGCCAGGCTGGACCGGGAGAGTTCAAGGGCTTGCAGGCCGACGTTCTGGATCGAGAAGGTGAAGCTCTTCGAAGGATCGATCTTCGAAGTCGCGGTCACGAGGGTGCTTCCCGCCTGGCTGCCGCCCACGAAGATCGCATTGGCCTGCCAGTTGTCGTTGGAGTTGTTGCAATTGGCGACGTTCGAATCGGATGGAACCCAGTTGAAGTCGCCGGGATGGAAAGCGGTCGTCGTGGTGCCGTCGGAGATCGAGCCGGGCACGGAAATCTCGACTTGATTCGGGTAGCTCTGATTGTTCGCCAGGAAGGCGATCTTCGTCACCTTCCTGGCGGTGATGACCGGGGCGGTGAAGTTGACCGTCACCGCCTTGATGGAAATCTCCTTCGGAGCCAGATCCCCCGCGGCGATGCGGATCTTGTAGCTGCCGTTCGCGGGCAGGGTGACGCTGGCGCCATCGACCGCTCCGGCGACGAGACCGTCCTCCGAATCCAGGACCGTGACCGTCGGCTGCGACAAGGCAAAGCTCGCCTCACCGCCCATGGCCCAGTAATAACCCCGGATAGGCAAGGGAGTGGCGGCATTCTTCAGCAGACAGACGGCGAACTGTTGGTTGAAATTGTAGCTATGGCTGGTGAGCCAGTTCTGATCGACATCGACGCGGTTGGCGATCGCCAGATTGAGTTCGTTGGCGGAAATCCCGTCCACGGTGACCTTCAATACTCCGTTACCGGAAGGAAGGTTGTTGCCAGGAAGCTTCACCGTCAACTGGTCGCCGCTCGGGTCGACGCTCTGGACCACGACGGGGGTCGTATTGCCGTTCGTCGAATGGTATTCCGCCTTGATCAGGCTCAGGTCCGTTCCGAAGTTGTGGCCGCTCAGGGAAAGAATTTGCCCCGGAGCCGCCCCGGCGAAAGACAGGGCATCCAGGAAAGGTCCGTTGGGAACGGTGAGGGTCACCCGGACGAGGCTGGAGTAGCCCGACTTCACCTCGAAGGTCGAGGAGATTCCGTAGGCGATCTCATGAGCCTGGTCCATTTCCGCATCGAGTTCGCTGTCATAAACCTTGAGAGCCAAGGAGTAACCCGCTGCGGGCTCCAGATCGAACTTGACGCTGCTGACCCCGACGTTGTTCTCATAGCGGGTCTGCAGTTCGCTCTTCTTGATGACCCGATCCTCACCGACCGCTTGTCCCTCTTTCAACAGGGCGAGGCGGATGGCCTTCGAGCTGGAAGGGAGCGCCTGGGCTCGATAGCCGGGACGCTCGATCACGGGCCACTTGATATTGAGGGAAACGCCTCCCTTCTGGAGAACCTTTCCGGAGCTCGGCGCCGCCTCGATCGTGGTCAACCCCGGGACGGCCGCCTGGCAGCCGGTGAGGCTCAAGGCAAGGCAGGTGGCCAAAAGAATTCTTTCGTATCTCTTCATCGTTCTCCCTCGCTAGAAGCTAACATCGACGGAACCCCGATCCAGGACCTCCAGGGCGGCGGTCGCCACCGGGCAATTCGCGTCCCTTTGGTTCACCAGGCGGATCTCGTAGGAGCCCGTCGCCGCTTCGCTTCGAGCGATCAGAAGGATGGGAGGCGAACCATTGAAAGGTCCCGTGAACATGTAGTCGCTCTTCGCTTCGATTCCCGGCGGCAGCTGTAGTTTCCAGTCACTTCCGTTCATCATGTCCTTGCCGATGTCGAAGGCGGCCCCGCTCTGGTAGGTTCCCCTTGCGGTCAGGGTGAAGCCCTCCCCCGGATCGATCTTGAAGTCGGGGGAAGGGGAGATACCGTTGAAGTTGTCCTTGGAAACGAACGACCTGAGGTTGAAATCGAACTGGAGGTTGCTCAGGTCGGTATTGGGGGAAAGGCGGTAAAGTCGGTAGCCGGGGGAATCCAATCCGAGGGAAACGACCGGACCGAAGTTCATCCCGGGGTCGGCGCTGCCCGGATTGATTCCGATCTTGTTGCCGCTGCCGATGTCGCCCGTCTTGATGTCGGCATCGACCTTGTTTCCGTTGCCGACGTTCGAGATGTTCGCCCCGGCCAGGTTCACGCAACCCGCGAGGAGGAGAGCGACGCCGCACCCCATGAATCCCGGTGGAATGCTTCTTTTCATCTTTTCGAAATCCCTCCAGCCTTTCACTACAATCGTTTGCACCTCGAGAATGGTCTTGAAACACGGCTATTCCTGTGTTTGTATACCCGACGATCGCTGAAAGTTACCAGCTTCCTGCGTTTTTGTTGAACAAATGTTTCGAAAAGAAGGATTGAAGGGCAATTCCACCCCAAAACCCCCTCTCCAGCGAGGCTTGCTTTTCGATTCTTATCTTTTTTGCAGGTTCTTCATGCGATAATGCAAGCAAGCGTGGGTATTTAGCGAGAAGGGGGAAAGAATGGAGAAGAGAGTCGGCGTGGTCTCGATCATCGCCGGGACCTTGGGTCTCTTGGCGGGGGCCCTCACCTTGGCGAGCGGGATCCTGTTCTTGCTCGACGCGCAGAAGCGGTTAACCTCGGCCAAGTCCGAATAGCCATCTCGCCGTAGCCAAATCGGAACGCCGGGGCTAGGATCTATAGCCAGGGAAGGGGGGGGTAGCCATGGAGCATGCCTTCAAGGAAGCCGTCATCACCGTGACCGGTCTGGATTGCGCCGATTGCGCGGGCCACGTCGAAGCGGCCGTCCGTACCCTCCCGGGGGTCGCGGAAGCCAGTCTCTCCTTCACCACGGCCAAGCTGAAAGTACGCTTCGATCCCGCGCTTCTGCCCGAAGAGAAGATCTTTCAGGCGATCGAGCGTTTCGGCTACGGGATCAAACCGGAGGGAAGCGAGGCCGTTTCGATAGGGGCGCGCTGGGAATTCCTTTTATCCGGGCTGACGAGGGACGAGGACGAGATGAAGGTCAACGCCCTGCTCGCCGGGATGGAGGGAATCGACGAATTCCACCTCAACCTGGCCACGGGGCTGCTCCGGGTGGTGGCCGCTCCCGAAAAAACGAACCCCTTCGAGGTCATGGCGGCAATCCNNCAAGGCGGCGGGCTACGCGGCAGCCCTGCAGACGGCCAAGCCCGAGCCCAGAGAAGCCGCCTGGTGGCTTCAGAGGAAGAGCCTGAGCACCATCATGTCCGGGGTGGCTCTCCTGGTCGGGGCGGGACTCACCTTCTTCGGCCAGCCCCTTCCGGCGAACGCCTTCTATCTCTTCGCCATCCTGGTCGGGGGATGGGCGGTGGCGCGGGCAGGGTTGATGGCCCTGCACACTTCCTTCCTCCTGGACATGAACGCCCTGATGACCCTGGCGATCCTGGGGGCGATGCTGATCGGCCAATGGGAAGAAGGAGCGACCATCGTCTTCCTCTTCTCGGTCGGCAATCTGTTGCAGGCCTTCACCATGGACCGCACCCGCAACGCCCTGCGCAAGCTCATGGGGCTCATCCCGAATACCGCCCAGGTGCTTAGGCGGGGACATGAAGAAACGGTTCCCATCCAGGCGATCGCCCCGGGTGAAATCCTGGTGATCCGCCCGGGAGAGCGCATTCCGCTCGACGGTCTCGTTCGCAACGGCCAGTCCTCGGTCGATCAATCCCCCATCACCGGCGAGTCCCTTCCCGTGGAAAAGGAGGAGGGGGCGAACGTCTACGCGGGGAGCATCAACAAGAACGGGACCCTCGAGGTCGTCGTCACCCACGCCTATCGGGACACCGCCTTCGCCAAGATCGTCCACCTCGTGGAAGAGGCGCAATCCCAGCGGGCCCCCAGCCAACAATTCGTCGATCACTTCGCCAGGTACTACACCCCCATCGTGATCGGGCTGGCCGTGTTCCTGGCCCTTATCCCACCCCTGCTCTTCCAGCAGCCCTTCGTTCCCTGGTTCTACCGGGCCCTGGCGCTTTTGGTGGTTTCCTGTCCTTGCGCCCTGGTGATCTCTACCCCGGTCGCCATCGCCGCCGCCATCGGGGGCGCCACCCGCAGGGGTCTGCTCTTCAAGGGCGGGGCCTTCCTGGAGGGAATGGGCAAACTGGGGGCGATCGCCTTCGACAAGACCGGGACCCTGACGTTGGGCAAGCCCAGCGTCACCGACGTCTTTCCCCTCGAGGGATTCGAGGAGGAAGAACTTTTGCACATCGCCGCCGCCCTCGAGGAGCGCTCCGAACACCCCCTGGGTGAAGCGATCCTGCGCCACCAGAAAAAAAAGAAGGGGACTTGCCAGGGTTGCACGGATTGCCACTGCGATCAGGAAGAAAAAGGAAATCACGGAAACCCTGAAGTTTTGCGTTTCGAGGCCATTCCCGGGCGGGGGGTGCGCGGCGAGATCGAAAAAGAGGTTTTCCTGGTCGGCAACCCCAAGCTCTTCGACAAACACCCCTGGCCGCAGGGGCTCTCGGAAAGGATCAAGGACTGGCAGCAAGAAGGCAAGACCGCCATCCTGGTAGGGACCGAGGAAAGAATCCTGGGGGTGATCGCCCTGGCCGACGAAATCCGCCCCGAGTGCCTGGAGGCCATCGCTGCCTTGAGAAAGCAGGGCCTCAGGAATTTCGTCATGCTCACGGGGGACAACGAGGGGACGGCGGCCAGGATCGCCGGCAGGCTGGGGATCACGGAGTATTACGCCGAGCTGTTGCCCGAGGACAAGGTACGCGCCATCCTGAAGCTGGACGAGAAGTACGGCCGGGTAGCGATGGTGGGCGACGGGATCAACGACGCCCCCGCGCTGGCCACGGCCAGCATCGGCATCGCGATGGGGGCGGCCGGGACCGACGTGGCCCTGGAAGTGGCGGACGTGGCCCTCATGAACGACGACCTGAGGGCGATCGCCCCGGCCGTGGAACTGGGACGCCGGACCCTGCGGGTCATCCGCCAGAACATCTTCTTCTCGGTCTTCGTGAAGGTCTTCCTGATCGGCCTGGCCTTCCCCGGTCTGCTGACCCTGTGGCTGGCCGTTCTGGGGGACGTGGGCACTTCTCTGCTGGTCATCCTGAACGGCATGCGCCTGATGCGCGCGAAAAAATAAAAAAGGGCGATCGAAAAGATCGCCCCTTTTATAGTTTTCTATTTTTCGACGATGACGCCGGTACCCATGCCGCCGCCGATGCAGAGGGCCGCGAGTCCGAGCTTCGAGTTGCTGCGTTCCATCTCGTGGATCAGGGAAACCAGGATCCGGGCGCCGCTGGCTCCGATGGGATGACCGAGGGCGATCGCCCCGCCGTTGACGTTGACCTTGCTGGCGTCCAGGCCCAGTTCCTTCAGAACACCCAGGGACTGGGCTGCGAAGGCCTCGTTGAGTTCGAAGAGGTCGATCTGTTCGGCTTTCAGGCCGGTTTTCTCGAACAGCTTCTTGGCGGTGGGAACCGGGCCGAGGCCCATGACCGAGGGGTCGACACCGGCGGAGGCGTAGCCGCGCACGGTGACCAGGGGCTTGATGCCCAGTTCCTCGGCCTTGGCGAGGGACATGACGACGACGGCCGCCGCACCGTCATTGAGGCCGGAGGCGTTGCCGGGGGTCACGGTTCCGTCTTTCTTGAAGGCGGGGCGCAATTTGCCCAGCGAAGCGGCGGTGGTGCCGAAGCGGGGGAACTCGTCCTGCTTGACGGCGAGCGGTTCGCCCTTGCGCTGGGGAACGAAGACCGTGACGATTTCCTTCTCGAAGCGGCCGGCCTTGATGGCATCCTCGGCCTTGTTCTGGGAATGGGCGGCGAAGGCGTCCTGTTCATCCCGGGTGAGGGAGTGCTTCTGGGCGATGTTCTCGGCGGTGACGCCCATGTGGTAGTCGTTGTAGGCGTCCCAGAGGCCGTCCTTGATCATGGTGTCGAGCATGGGGGATTCGCCCATCTTGGCGCCCCAGCGCATTCCCGGCACGATGTAGGGGGACTGGCTCATGTTCTCCATGCCGCCGGCCACGATGACCTCGGCGTCGCCGCAGATGATGGCCTGGCAAGCCATGGCGACGGCCTTGAGGCCGGAACCGCAGAGCTTGTTGACGGTGGTGGCGGGAACCTCGACGGGGATGAGAGCCTTCATGGCGGCCTGGCGGGCGGGATGCTGACCCTGTCCGGCCTGGAGGACGTTGCCGAGGATGACCTCGTCGACCTGTTCGGGCTTGAGGCCGGCGCGCTCCAGGGCGGCGGTCACGACGATCGCTCCGAGCTCCGCGGCCGGAATATCTTTCAAGGCGCCGCCGAAGTTGCCGATGGGCGTACGAGCGGCGCTGACGATGACGGGTACGAAACGCTTGTCCATTTTTTCTCCTTTATTCGAGAGGGAAAACAATTCCATGATAACCGGGATTCTCAAAAGGTAAACCAACGGGGTTACAAATTCGCTACAAGGGCGGAGCTTTCTTTCTTCAAAAAGCGGCCTTTTCCTTTTCAGTTAACTTTTTTTTCACCCTCCACCCGCCAACAGCCGCCCGTGCTATATTTGGAGAGGAAAACCACGATAGAAAGGGATGATTACCATTACTGACCGTTCACGTTCCTTAACCCGCATGCCCGTTCGAAGCGAAGCGAAAGCATCCCGCCCGCGCAGTCCTTCGGTCGAGCTTCTGAAGACTTCCCTCGATGACGCAGGGGTCAACCGCAAGACGTTCGTCAAGGAAACCGGTCTGAGCTACGAGTACGTTTCGCGCATCTTCAACAGCAAGGTCAAGTTTCCCACCGTACGCGAGACCCTCGAGCGTTTCGCCGAAGTGGCGCAAATCGATCCCATGCGCTTTACCGAGTACCAATCGCTCGTGGATGCCCTGCCCGATTCCACCCGTCAGATCTGGGCCCGCATGCAGGAAAAGGGAATCAGCCGCCAGGAGTTCGCCAATCGGGTAGAGATAAGCCGAACCTATCTCTACGAGATCCTGAGGGGCGACGTGCCTTTCCCCCGCAATCCCGAAGTCATCGAAAAGATCGCCACCGCCATCGAACTGCCTCCCGAAACCTTCGCCGAGTACCTGGCGCCGGTGGAGGACTGGGCCCTGCGCAACCCGGCGGCCATCGAGCAGGTCTTCTTCAACATCCTGGTGGGTCAATTCCTGCTGAAGCGCGGCTATCGCAAGGCGGAAGCGAACGAAGCTTCCCTCAAGATCTCCGAGGACCTCCTGGTGAGCTTCCCTCCGGAAGACAGCTACGAGGCGATGATGAAGAAGGTTTTCACTTCCATCGGCAAGAAAGGCCTTTCCTTCCAGAAGCTGGTCCAGGAGGCCAATGTCTCCTCCGATGAGCTGCGAGCCCTCTTCCTGGGAAAAATCAAGCCGGAAGACGCTCCCGAGACCATCAAAGCCGTCAAGTCGGTTCTGAAGATACGGTAGATAAAAAAAAGAGCGGGTGGAAATCCACCCGCTCTTTTTTTACCTGATCCAGTTTCCCAGGGCCATATCCCAATCGATGATCTCCTCGGGCCGGAAAAAGAGGGAAATCTCCCGATCCGAGCTTTCGAGGCAATCCGAGGCGTGAACGATGTTTTTTCGCCCGCCCGCGGAGAAATCCCCGCGAATGGTTCCCGGATCGGCAAACAGGCCATTGGTGGCTCCCACCATGAGGCGGACGGAATCGATGATGTGTTCCCCCTGCCAGACCATGGCCACCAGGGGCCCCGAGGTGATGAAGGAGATCAGGGCTTCGAAGAAGAACTTGTCCTGGTGCTCCTTGTAGTGTTCGCAGGCCAGCTCACGGCTCATTTGAATCATCTTCAGCCCGATCAGTTGGAACCCCTTTTCCTCGAAGCGGGTGATCACCAATCCGATCATCTCTCGCTGCACTCCATCGGGCTTGACGGCGACGAAGGTTCTTTCCATGTCTTAGAGAATCCCCCTATTCTGCTTTTTCATTCATGAGTGCGACGTCGGCCTCGAAGAAGCGGCCCCAGGGATAAGAGGCGGTGAAAAGCTCATCATCCTTACCGAAAAGCTCGGACCAAAGGAAGTTGAGGGCATTTTCGAGTTTTTCAGGCGAGAGATCCCCGTCCCGGCGTAAGGGAGGGCGGAGCAGGGTCATATAAAGGTAATCTTCCGCCACCCGTTCCCAAAGAAAAGACTTTTTCTTTTTTCCGGGTCCCGCCGAGGCGGCGGCGAGGGCGGTTCCCAGGGAATTTCCGGTGGTGTTCCAGGCGGAAAAGGCGATCAACCGCTCGAGATCGGCGCGACAGAGCTCCCTCATGAGGGCAGGGTCGGCTCCGTTGGCGTAGGCCACGTCCACCAGCAAGGAAGGCTTTTCGCTTTTCCTGAGACGCGCCAGGAAGGGCGCGAGGTCCCGGGGAGGGGAATCCGCTCCGTCCAGGATCTCGAGGCAGAGGTCCCCCTGGTTGGTGGAGGGGACGTTCAGGAAGAGCAGGAAATCGGCCTCCTCCTCCGTTGTCGCCAGGAGGGCGGCGGAAGCCTTCAGGTGGCGTGCGACGCTCTCGGCAATCGAGCAGTCCTCGTAGATGCCCCGGACCTTCTCTCCCCCCGGGTGGGAGTAGATGGGAAAGAAGGAGGGCGATTTCTCCCGGTTGAAGAACTTGGCCAGCAGGGTCGAGGCGACCTCGTCGGCTCCCGGGTAAACGAGGACTTTCGGGTTCCCATCGGCCAAAACGGCGAGCCTTCTTTTCTCGGCCACGTTGATCCCGAATTCCTCGGTGTCGTCCTGGGTGAGGTGCAGGGCCCGGAAGAGCCCCTGCTGCGCCCAGCGGATCATTTCGACCAGGACCCGGAAGTTGCGGGAGCGGGTTCGAAGGTAATCTTGGAGGATTTCGGGGGGAATCCTTTTTTTGGCTTCGAGGAAGGCAATTCGGTCCTCGTTCTGGCGCAGGCGGCCGAAGCGTTCCAGGTGGAAGGAGAAAAGGGAGATGTTTTCCCCCTGTTTTGGCCAGTAGCTTTTCTCCTCCTCGGGGGCGGCGTGGCGCGAGAGGCGGGTGGAGACGCCGAAGGCGTAGATTTCGAGAGCGGGGTGGCGTTGCTTGATTTTCTTCAGCACCTCGAGGCGGCCCAGGATGGTGGAGAGAGGGTCGTTCGATTGCCTGGAAGGGATCAAGCCCCCGAATCCAAGGGTATCGAGAGAGAGGACGAGGGCCTGCCAGTCGGCGGCGTTCTCTTCCAGCCACCGGCTGATTTCCTCGATGGCGGCGGGTTGGGTGAGGCCTCCCAGCATCCCGAAGGGGGGGGTGTCCAACGAAAAACCGCCCATTTCAGCGATGCGGCGGGGGAAGCGGGAGGTGCAGGGACGATTGTCGAGGGGCAGAAAGCCGAGAACGCGATCTTTCATGATTTTCGATTCTAGCACGTATTCCCACAATCGAACTAAGAGGGCGGCTTAGTTCGGTCCGGATGGACGAAGACAGTCGGAGAGCCCGCGTCTATAATCCCTTCAAACGAAGAGGTAATCGTGGTAAGACCCAAGGGAGGAGGATTCGTCGTGTATACTCCAGCAACCAAAACAGGACAGACGCTGCTCAAGGTTTCCTCGAAATCCAATCCCGCTTCCGTCGCAGGAGCGATCGCCGGTCTGATTCGGGAGACCGGCCACTGCGAGGCGCAGGCCATCGGCGCCGGTGCGGTCAATCAGACGGTAAAAGCCATCGGGATCGCCCGTGGCTATGTAGCTCCCGGGGGTATCGATCTCGTCGCCATCCCCGCCTTCCTGGACATCGAGATCGCGGGGGAGGAACGGACCGCCATCCGCTTCATCATCGAGCCGAGATGAAGCTCGAAGCCTAGTTTTCTGAAACCCTGAACCTGGGTCCTTGAGACGAGGACCTGGGTTTTTCGCTAAGGGAGCCGTCCGTTTTTCCTGGCCACGGCGAGCGCTTCGGTCCGCCGGCTGACGCCGAGCTTGCCGTAGAGGTTTTGGATGTGCGTCTTGATCGTGTTCTTTGTGAGGAACAGCTCTTCGGCGATATCGTTGTTCGATTTGCCGGCGGCGATGAGCTGCAACACCTCAATTTCGCGCTTGCTGAGAAGCTCGCTGGGGCATTGAGGGGCTTCCTTCCCTATGGCGAAGAACAGCTTTCGCGCATACCCGTTGTACTTCGAACGAGCGTTTTTCATAAGCTCGGAAAGCAAGGCCTTTTCGAAGTCTCCGGCCGCCACGGCATGCCCGATGGCCTCCTCGACCAGACCGTTTCCCTCATACCAGGCGGAGGCCCGGCGGTGCAGACCAGCCAGTTCTAGCGAGGAGGCCTTGCGCAGGAATTCGGAGAACAGGTGATGGTAACGGTACCAGGCCCGCTCTTCGTCCAGGGGCACGATGAACAGGTTGGCCCTTTCCAAGGCCAACAGCATCGTCCGGCCATCCTCCCTGCCGGTCACCGCGTCGCAAAGTGAGGCGTTAAAACGCTCAAGAATGGCCGTCTTAAGGAGGAAATCCCGGACTTCTTCGCTCTGCCGGTTCAGGATCTCCTCGGAAAAGTAGTCGAAGAGGTGGCGATGCCCACCCTTGAACCGCGCGATGAATTCCGGGGGGTTCCGATGAACTTCGATCGAAAGGGCGACCAGTTTCAATCCGGCGATCCACCCCTCGGTAAGGAAGATCAACTTGGCGATTTCTTTCTCCGAAAGGCGAAGGTTCGTGTTTTCGTTGAAGAAGATCGCGCTCTCCTCGTCGGTGAAGCGCAGCTCCAGATCGCACAATTCGATCGCTTGCCCGTTCAATTTCAAGCGCGCCAAAGGCAAAGGCGAATCGGAACGGCTGGCGATCATCAGGTGGACATTGCCGGGGAGGTGTTCCAGCAAGAAAGCCAGGGCTCGATGAACCGCCTCGGAATGAATGAGGTGGTAGTCGTCCAGGACGAGAACGAAATCTTCAAGGCTAGCAGCCAACTCGTTCAGCAAGCCGGTCTGGATCGCCTCCATGGCCGAGGACCGCTGGATGGTGGCGACGAAGACGTCCTTGAAATCCTGGGAGAGAGAACCGATGGCCAAGACCAGATAGCTGAGAAAACGCGCCGGCTCGTTGTCACCTTCATCGAGCGAAAGCCAGTAGACCGTCAAGCCGCTCTGTTTCGCCCAACTGCTCAGCAAGCAGGTCTTCCCGAAGCCGGCGGCAGCCGACAGGAAGGACAATTTCCGCCGCGCCCCCTCGTCGAGACGCTGGAACAAACGAATTCGCCTCACCAGGCCCGCTTGGAGCGGCGGGAGGAAAAGTTTGTTGATCAGGATCGGGGAGGATAGCTGCATGATGTGGAGTCCATTCAATACTTAACCTTGCAGGACCTGAATATCATCTTATCTTCATTCCGCGAAAAATCAATCGTTCATTAAATTCATTCCGTTCCAACAAAACTTCACCTGCACTCTCACCCTTTCGGGGGATGATCATCTGTTCATTTACTGAAACAATTGACAATAGGGTGTATCGCGAATAGCCTTTCTTGCACGATCACCGGTCCGCCATTTTCCGGGGCGATTCAATTCAATCGGCAAAGCAGTGGTTTTTTCGGGGGCTCCCCGAAAAGTAAAACCAAGCTACCTGAAAGCGGAGAAAGAGAACAGACGATGAAGATCAATCTAGCCACTACCCTTGCACTGATTTTGGCCACGGGGATCTCCTTGCCGATGCTGGCCGAGAGTACTTCGGCGGAAACCAGCTACGCGTTGGATTTGAACGAACTATTGAATCCCACGATTACCGCCGCGACAAAACGCGCCCAGCGTGCCCGCAGCGCCCCCGCCACGATTTACGTCGTCACGGAAGACGATATCAAGTCGCACGGCTATCTCGACCTCGTCGACGCGCTGCGCAACGTGCCGGGCATCTCGATGTCCAGCAACTGGCACAGCGAATACGGCAACAGCCGGATGATCGTGCGAGGTATCCCCGGCAACGACAAGATCGCCCTGCTGGTGAACGGACGTCGGATAGGCTTCTCCGCCAGGGTCCAGAAGGACGTCCAGTACGCCAACAACTTCCCGCTCGCCATGGTGAAAAGAATCGAGGTCGCCTTCGGCCCTGCATCGGCCCTGTACGGCGCCGATGCCCTGAGCGCCGTGGTCAACATCATAACCAAGGACGGTGTGGAGGCCAAGGGTGGCAGCCTGACGTCGTCCTACGGTTTGGTCGGGACGACCAACGACAATCTCAGCTACGGCGCCCCCATCGACGGCAAATCCAGCCTCATGGTCTTCGGGCGTTTTTACCATGGCGGCGGGGAGAACATCGACAACGGCAAGTACGACGCCTATGCCAAAACCTCCGCAGATCGCCAGTACTGGCCGGGTTCGAAGGAGCGAGATCTCTCGCAGACCTCGCACAACGCCATCCTCAGCTACCGCAACGAAGGGTTTTCGGTCGACTACATCCGCTCCTATCTCAACGGCCCGGCCGTGGGAGCGGGTAAGGACGTCACCTATGCCAGCAACGACATGGCGCGCTGGATCACCTCCAACGACGTCATCAGCATGGGCTACGACGCCAAGATCGGGGAGACCAAGTCGACCACGACGCTGTCCTACGAAAACTTCCTGATCGATCCCTCCAGCCGCTACGTCCGCAACAACATCGCGACGGCCGCGACCACGGATCCCGCCACCCGCTCCGCCTACGTGGACGCCTACAAGTTCGGAACGGGGCGCGGCCTCCACGTCGAGCAGACCATGATCCATGACTTTTCCGAGGACCTCAACGTCGTGGGCGGATTGACCATCGAAAATCTCGACGGCGTGCCCAAATCCCCCAACCTTTCCAAGGAACTGGACACCACCCGCTCCATCAACGATCAGGGCTACGACAAGAACGGCGCCCTGACCACGGGCAGCATCATCCATTACGGCCAATACCAGAATTACGGCGCCTACCTGCAAACCGAGTTGGGCTACATCCCCAAACTGAAGACCACCATCGGCGCGCGTTACGACTACAACACCCGTTACAAGCCAACCTTCAACCCCAGGCTCGGCCTGGTCTATACCATGGACGACGCCACCACCCTGAAGGCCCTCTACGGAACCGCCTACCTCGCCCCGACCCTCTTCCAGAACTACAACGTCTTCGGCGCCCCCGGCGGCTTGATGGCGGTGGCCAACCCCAACCAGCGCCCGCAGCTTTCCAAAACCGGCGAGTTCAGTGTCTTGCGCTCGTTCGGTTCTAACCTCAACGTGACGGCAACCTTCTTCCAAAACGACATGACGGACCTCCTGATGGATCAACGAACCGAGGAAGTGGTGAGCGGCAAGAAAACGACGGTGCAGACCATCGTCAACATGGGTAGCTCGCTCGCTCGCGGCGCGGACGTGAGACTCGACAGCTTCCTGTTCGACCAACGGGCCTACCTGGGCGCTTCCTACGTCAACGCCAACTTCACCTCCACGGGACAAGAGGGTCCCATGCCGGACGTCGTCAACACCATCCTCAACAGCGGCATCGACCTGCGTCCTCTCAGCTGGCTGTCGATCAACCCCCAGGTGCTCTGGTACTCCGGCCGCACCACCACCAAAAACAACAGCGATTACAAGGGGGCGCTCATGTCGGGCATGCTGAGCATGGACCTGGGCGCGCGCGCCGCCATCAACTCCAACCTGGCCATCACCCTCACCGGCTCCAACCTGCTGGACCAGATCTCCTACGGCGACGGCGAAGAAGCCGCCGGCACCTTGACCAACAAACTGCCACAGGACGGTCGCCGGCTGCTGCTGGGAATGAACTATACGTTCTGAACCATCGCCCAAAAAAACGGGGAGCGCGCTCCCCGTTTNNTTTTTTTGCCTGTCGCCGTTAAACTGAAATTGCTGAATAAAACAGCGAATCCCTTGATTTGCCTTAAGGGATGCTCGCCGTTCGAATGCTTTGCGCCACAATTCCGTCGGAAGCGTCTCGAGCTCTCAACTCAAGCCGGCTTTCGAACCTTCGCGTGGATTCACTTCGACTCTTCCTGCTTCTCTCCGTTCAGGATGGAGTTCATCCAACCGGCAGGCCGTCC
>DOBT01000211.1:17563-20512 GCA_003503675.1 Cyanobacteria bacterium UBA8530
CCCCCCCCATGATAATCGATCCCGAGCGATCAACCAATGAGGAATCTTTTTCGAGCGCGGCTTTGTAACAAAAAGTTGCACCATCCCTTATAATGAAACAAGCACTTGCTCGCTTGAAGGAGTAGAAATGGNNGGGAACGTTGAAGGGGGAAAGGCGGGAATGATCGAGCTTGTTCGAGAAAACCTCGATCGAAAAGAACTCCTGGTCCTCGGCCCCGATATATTGGTTGATCGCGTATCCCGAGGCCGCTCCCTCTCGCTCGGCCAGATAAATCGGCTCCTCACCGGGCTTGATCCCCTCCATCGAGATTTCGGGGTGATTCTTCGCTGGGGTGCAGTAATAGAGAACTTCGGGAATGCCCATTCGAATCTCCTCTCGGGTCCANNGCCGCCGCTCTATCCGTCGATTCACCTCGCAGCCCATCGATGAGGCCACCGTTCATCTCCTGCTCGAAGCGGCGATGAGCGCCCCTTCGGCCGGGAACGAGCAACCCTGGCAGTTCCTGCTCGTTTCTGAAAAATCCCTCCTCGAAGCCTTTCCGACCTTCCATCCCTTCGCCAATATGGTACCCGAAGCCCCCCTGGCCATCGTGGTCTGCGGCGACCTCCGCCTCGAAAAGGTTCCCGGCAACTGGGTCATCGATTGCTCGGCCGCCGTCGAAAACCTGTTGATAGCCGCTCAATCCCTCGGTCTCGGAGCCGTCTGGTCGGGCCTCTACCCCGAAGAGGAGCGGGTGCGCAAAACCCAGGAACTGCTCGAATTACCCGAAAAGGTCATTCCCCTGGCCATCGTTCCCGTCGGTCACCCCGCCGAACAGAAGCCTCCGGCCCGGCGGTTCGACGCCTCGAGGGTCCACCACAACCGCTTCCAGGAGAAATGAAGACAAAAAACCGGAAATGACGATCTGTTTTTCGAGGGCTCGATGGATTATTCCTGCGACTTGGAACAGAAACTGAAGCGTCTCGACCAAGCGATCGCCGCCATCCTCGGCGAGCGCGACCTGGGTCGCATGTTTTCGACCATCGCCGAGGCGGCGCGGGAGATCACCGGCGCCCACGCCGCCTTCATCGCCGTCGGCAGCCCCGGGAGCAAAGTCTTCTCGGATTCCGCTTATTCCTTCGAGCCCGGCTCTCCCCCCTGCGAAGTCCAGGGCAGCCGGGTGATGCACCCGGATCACCTGGCGATCTACACCGACCTGCTCGCCAAGAAGCAGGCGCTCGCCGTGAGCGATTTCGAGAAGGAACCCCTCCACCATCCCCTGCCCGAAGGGCACTTCGATATCAAGCGCTTGCTCGGAGTTCCCCTCATGAACCGGAAAAACGAGGGGATCGGCATCCTCATGGTGAACAACGGAGGGGAGCGCCCCCCCTTCGAGAGCCGGCACCTCGAGATCCTGACCACCCTCGCTCACCTGGCGGCCATCGCCATCGAGAACTCCGTCCTCTTCCAGGCCCAGGAGGAGGCCAAGGATGCTTTGGAGGACCTGGTGGCCGTGCGCACCGCCAAGCTCCTCGCGTCCAACCTGCGCCTCGAAGAGGCCGTGGGAGAGCTGCGCAAGAGCGGTGAACTGAAATCCAATTTCATCGCCACCATCTCACACGAATTGAGAACCCCCTTGACCCTCATTCTGGGCTTCGGAAGCGGTCTGCTCGACGGAAGCTACGGGGAATTGTCGCCCGAGCAAAAAAGCAGCGTCGAGGAGATGCAGGCCAGCGCGCTGCGCCTGCTGAAGATCGTCAACAACCTCATCGACTACTCCCAGTTGGCCGCCGGCAGCCTGAGGATCCTTCCCCAGGCGGTCAACCTCCTCGAGATCGCCGAATCGGTCGCGGAAGAGCTCGAGGCTACCCTCCGTGCCAAGGGTCAAGAACTGAGGATCGAGGCGCCAATCCTTCCCGAAGTCTTCGCCGACCCGCAAAGGCTGCACCAGATTCTCTTCGAGTTGCTCGAGAACGCCAACAAATTCACGCCCCCCGGGAGAAAGATTTTCTTGAAGTCCTTCATCAAGGGGCACCGGGTCATCACCGAGGTGCGCGACACCGGCATCGGCATCCCGCAGGCGCTCCAGACCAAGCTCTTCAACCCCTTCTTCCAGGGAGAACCCCTCGCGACGCGAACGCACGGGGGGATCGGCATCGGGCTGGCGATCGCCAAGCAGTTGATCGAATTGCACGGAGGAACCATCGAGGTCGAAAGCCTTCCCGGAGAAGGCACGACGTTTCGATTCTCCCTGCCCCTCTCCGAAGAATAAATTTTTCGATTTTTGTGTTTTTTTTCAGCCGACCGGTTTGCCGCCCCAGTGCAGCTTGGTGCGTAGCTTGTCGAAGAAGCCGTGGCTGTACTTGATGAGGCGGGTGAGGTGGGCGGAACGGGAAAGCAGGATCTCGTCGCCGAGAAGCAGGGGAATCCCCTTGCGACCGTCCACCGAGAGGACCGCACCGTCGTAGCAATTGCTCATCGAAATCTTGACGATGCTCCGGTCGCTCACGACCAGGGGACGGGCGGTGAGGGAGTGGGGACAGACCGGAACGATGGTGAAGCCGGGAACGTCCGGGGCCAGGATGGGGCCTCCGGCCGAAAGGGCGTAGGCGGTCGAGCCGGTCGGGGTCGCCACGATCAGCCCGTCGGCGCGCTGGTTGTACATGTAGACCCCGTCGACGTCGACCTGCAGCTCGATCATCCCCGAGCGCGACGAACGGCTCACCACTACGTCGTTGAGGCAGATGTCGTGCCAGATCTCGGGGCCGTCGCGCAGGGCGCGAGCGGAGAGCAGGATCCGGTCCTCGGCGTCGTAGACCCCGTCGAGAATCGCCGAAAGCGCGGTGCGCCAGTCGGCCAGAGAGATATCGGTGATGAACCCCAGCCGGCCGTGATTGATGCCCACCAGCTGGACCCGTGACGATGCCAGGCTGCGCGCGACCCCCAGCATGGTGCCGTCGCCGCCGACC
>DOBT01000201.1 GCA_003503675.1 Cyanobacteria bacterium UBA8530
GGCGTCCGCGAGCAGGGTTTCCCTGCCAACGACTCCCCATACTTTTTCTTCGTCCTTCAGGAGGGAATAAACGGGAAATTTTTCGAGCAGGGTGATTCTTTCCTCGCCTCTCACCGAGCGGGCCAGGAAATCCTCGATGCGGGCTCCCGTGGCGTCCCCCCCGGCGTGCAGGATGCGCCGGCGGCTGTGGGCCCCCTCCAATCCGAGGGCCAGGCGATCGCCCTCCCTATCGAAAAGGAAGCCCGCTTCCATCAGCTCCCTCACCCGCAGGGGACCTTCCTCGACCAGGACCTTGACCGCCTGCGGATCGCAGAGGCCGGCGCCGGCGTCGAGGGTGTCCTGGAAATGCAGGGTGTCCTCCGCCTCCAGGGCCGCCGCCACTCCACCCTGGGCGAACCAGGTATTCGAATCGGTGAGCGAGCCCTTGGTGACCAGGGTGACGGATTGGCCCCCCCTGGCCAGGGAAAGAGCGGTCCAGAGCCCCGCGATGCCGCTCCCCACGACCAGGATCACGCCTTCACCTCCAGCATGCGAAGGATGGCCTGTCGGGCCCTCGGAGCGACTTCCGGGGGAACGGAAATCACCGGGCCGCCGCACTCGAGGGCCTTCAGCAGGCTCGAGAGGGTGGTCCGCTTCATGTTGGGACAGACCGCCTTGGGGGAAAGATGAAAGTGCTTGTCGGGGTTCTGTCGGCGCAGGGGATGCTCGATCCCGCTTTCGGTTGCCACGATGAAGCGGGCGGAAGGATTTTTCTTGACCTCCCGGATCATGGCCGAGGTGCTTCCGATGAAATCGGCCCTCGCCAGGACCTCGGCGGAACATTCAGGGTGGGCCAGAACGAAGGCTTCGGGAAAAAGCCTCTTTTCTTCCGAAAGCCAACTCTCTTCGATGCGCAGGTGGGTGGGGCAGCAGCCCGGCCAGAGGTGAACCTTCACCGAGGGCAGCTTTTGAGCCACGTGGCGCCCGAGTTGGGCATCGGGCAGGAAGAGGACCTCGTCCACCGAGAGGGAGGCGACGATCTCGACGGCGTTGGAGGNNCAGCAGATGTCGCTCTCGGCCTTGATGGCGGCGCTGGTGTTGACGTAGGCGACGACCGGAACGCCCGGGTTTTTCCCCTTCCAGGCCCTCAGGAAATCTTCCTCGGCCATATCGGCCATGGGACAACCCGCCAGGGGTTCGGGCAAGACCACGGTCTTCTCCGGGGAAAGCAGGGCCGCGGTCTCGGCCATGAAGTGCACCCCGCAGAAATAGATCTCGCGGGCCGCGGTCTGGGCGGCCCTGCGGCTCAGTTCGAGGGAATCCCCCACGAGATCGGCGACCTCGTGGATTTCCGCCCTTTGGTAGACGTGGGCCAGGATGACGGCGTCGCGCTCCCTGGCGAGGCGGCGAATCTCCGAAACCTCAGACATCCGCGGCGGATTTTCCGGCCGAGATCGAGGCGGCCTTGGGGGTGAGGGTGGCGATGACCAGGCCGTTGGGGGGCAGGGTGACGGGAAGGCCGGCGGAGAGGTGCTGACCGGAGTATAGTCCCGGCTCGCCTTCGTTCCAGAGATCGGTCATGACGAAGGAATGGGCGGAGTCCATCTTCAATTCCCAGATGGGCAGCCGGAAGGAGGCCTTCTGCTCCTTGTAGGCATCGAGGTTGATGGCCACCAGGACCGCCCCCTCGGAGTCGTAGCGCAGGAAGGCGAAGATGGAGTCTTGTTCCGGCTCCATGTTGAGGAAGAAGGTGCGCCCCCGGCAGAGGGTGGGAAGCTCGCGACGCACGTGCATCAGCTTGGCGTAGAGGTGGAGGATCTTGGATTCCCCCACGAAGCGAGACCATTCGACGGTGCAGGACTCCCCCAGGGGCAGCTGAATCGCGTCCGAGATCTCCTGGCCGTTCTGGATCAGGGGCAGCCCGGGGGTGGTAGCGGCGATGGCGAAGCGCAAGAATGCGGTCTGAGGAGAGCCCCACCGCACCACCGAACGGATGGTGGTGTCAGGGGACTCGACGAACTGCAGGAAGCCGCTGCGCTTGGGGTACTGGGAGTCTCGCCCCAGGAAGAAGTACTTGATGTCCCGTCCGGAGGGAAAGCCCTGAAGGGAGTGCCAGAGGTCGCCCTTGACGGCGTCGAAGGCCCGCAGCAGCATGCGCCCGTCCCCGCCGGGGAAGTTCCCTATCACCAGGGCGTCGGGTTTCACGCGCTTGATGGCGTTGATGGCCTTCTGCCAGAAGCGGGCCGGAGCCAGTTGGGCGAACTGGCAGCAGATGCCGTCGATGCCGTGGCGGTCCATCCAGTCGGGGACGACCGCGGCCATCTTGTCCCAGAAGGCTTGATCGAAGGAGCCCATCTCGATCCAGTCCTCGGCGTCGTTGTAGTAGCCGAAGTTGCCCTTGGCGGACTGGAAACGGCTGACCACGAAGTCGAGCACCACCTTGAGCCCCAGGGCATGGGCGCGTTTGATCAGGGCATCCAGACTGGGACCCAGCGATTCGGGATCCCCCGCGGGCAGGTAGACGATGTCGGTGCCGAGCGAGGAGATGTAGGCAAGGCCGTTGTCCAGTTCCTCGAGGGTGGGGAAGGCTTCCGGGGAAACGGCGTAGAGGGAGGCGGACTGGATCCATTCGGCGCTGGCCACCAGGAAGGCGTCGATGCAGGGCTTCTCTCCCTGATAGAAGTCGTTCTGGTAGATCCAGCTTTTCCCCCGGTCCGGGGAGAAGCGGACGGTGAAGCGGAAGGCCCCGGTGGTCTTGAGCAGGAGGGATGCCTCGTACTCGTAGTAGAGATCGCTCTGGCGCAGGAAGGTCATGGGGATGGGCGAGAAGCTCTCCCCGTGGTCGTTCAGATCGGTCCAGACCTCGACCAGGAAATCATCCTGATGGCCGTTCTCGATGGTGCGCCCCCCGGCGAAAATCTGGCAGCTCACCGGGAGCGCGATTTCTTGGCCGGGTGAAAGGAAAAAGCGGCTGATCGATCCGGCAAAGGGCTCCATCTGGCCGATCCAAAGGCTCATTCGAATCTCCTCAAGGAAAAGAGAACATTTCAAAAGGACGACGCCTCTGAAAGCCGAGGGTCCCCTCTAGCAATATCCTACCGCGATTTTACCGTCAAGTCATCTTTTTGCTTCCTCATCCCTCTGGTGCTGCCGATCCCCTCCTCCGCATACGAAAGTTTTCTCCCTTTCTGCCGAGTGAGCGGGCCTCCTGCCTTGCTATCTTTCAGGCAAGCCGCATGGTCGGTGTGGCGGAAGGGAGGAAAAATGGAGGAGATATCGGTCGAAAGACTCAGGCGCCGCTGCGATCCCGCGGTTTTTTCCTTCGAAACGACCTCCGAGGTGGCCCCCTTCTGTGGGACCATCGGTCAGGACCGGGCCGTGGAGGCGATCGAGTTCGGGATAGAGATCCGCAACCACGACTACCACATGTTCATCGCCGGACCCAAGGGAACGGGGAAGAACTCGACGGTGATGAACGCCCTCTCGGCGATCGCCTCCGCCCAACCGGTTCCCTCCGACTGGTGCTACGTCTACAACTTCGGCGATCCCTACCATCCCACCGCCATTTCCCTGCCCCCCGGGATGGGCAGCCGATTCGCCAAGGACATGGACGATTTCGTGGAAGGCTGCCAGCGCGAGATCCCGAGGGCCTTCGAGAGCGAGAACTACGAGCAGCAGCGCGCCGCCATCATGCGCGACATCCAGAGCAAGAGGGAAGAGGTCTTCAATCAGCTGCAGGCCGACGCTCAGCGCGAGGGCTTCATGATCGAGATGACCCCGGTCGGCATCGTCACCGTTCCGATCGTCGCCGGCAGGCCCCTTTCCAGGGAGGAGTTCGAAACCCTTCCCGAGGANNACCCGAGCCGAAGAAGCGCGAGGTCCACGAGAAGTCCGAACTGCTCCAGAGCGAGATCGGGCAGTCCCTGAGCCGCGTCCGCAAGTTCGAGAAGGAGGCCACCGAGAGGACCCGCAAGCTGGACAAGGAGATCGCCCTCTTCGCCGTGGGACACCTCATCGAGGACATGAACGAGCGCTACCGGGGTTATGCCAAGGTGACGGACTTCCTCCGAAGGGTGCAGGAGGACATCATCGAGAACATCGACTCCTTCCGCCAAACCGAGAAGGCGAACGATCCCCTGGCTCAGCTGGCGCAGCTGGAGGAGTTGAGCCGCTCCAACATCACCGATCGCTACCACGTCAACCTCTTCATCAGCCAGGCCGATTCCAAGGGGGCCCCGGTGGTCTTCGAGCAGAACCCCACCTACTACAACCTCTTCGGCAAAATCGACTTCAAGGCCCGCTTCGGGGCCATGGTGACCGACGTGGGGATGATCAAGCCGGGCTCCATCCACCGGGCCAACGGGGGGTACCTGGTCATTCAGGCCCAGGACCTCTTGACGACCTTCCTGGCCTGGGAGACCCTCAAGCGCACCATCCGCAGCGGAGAGGGCCGGATCGAGAACATCGGGGAGCAGTACACCCCCTTTCCCACCACCTCCCTCAAGCCGGAGTCCATTCCCGTCGACGTCAAGGTCATCCTNNAAGGTGAAGGCCGACTTCGAGGAGGATATGGAGCTGAAGGAAGACAACCTCACCAAGATCGCCTCCTTCGTCGCGGCCAAGGTGGAGGAATCGAAGCTCTTGCCCTTCCACAAGACCGGAGTGGCCCGGATCGTGGAGTATTCCAGCCGGCTCGTCGAGAACCAAAACAAGCTGAGCACCCGNNATCGGGGATCTCCTCACCGAGGCCTCCTTCTGGGCCAAGAAGGCCGGCGCCGACGTCGTGCGCTCCGAGCACGTCGACCAGGCGGTGCTCAAGAAGAGGTACCGCTCGAGCCTCTACGAGGACCGGATCAGGGAGCTCATCAAGGAAGGAACCATCCTGATCTCCACCGAGGGGGCGATTTGCGGGCAGGCGAACGGGCTCGCGGTCCATTCCATTGGGGACTACACCTTCGGGAGGCCCTCCCGCATCACCGCCCGCACGGCCATCGGCCGCCACGGAATCGTCAACGTCGAGCGCGAAATCAAGCTCTCGGGCAAGATCCACTCCAAGGGGGTCTTGATCATCGCCGGTTACCTCAACGGGCGCTATGCCCAGAAGAAGCCCCTCGCCCTCACCGCGAGCATCACCTTCGAGCAGTCCTACGACGAGATCGAGGGCGACAGCGCTTCGAGCACCGAGCTGTACACCCTGCTCTCCAGCCTCTCGGGACTGCCCCTGAAGCAGAACCTGGCCGTCACCGGTTCGGTCAATCAATGGGGTGAGATCCAGCCGGTGGGAGGGGTGACCCACAAGATCGAAGGCTTTTTCAAGGCCTGCAAGGTCAAGGGCCTGAGCGGAGATCAGGGGGTGATCATCCCCTCCTCCAACGTCAAGCACCTCATGCTGGAGGAGGAGGTCATCGAGGCCGTCAAGGCCGGTCTCTTCCACATCTTCGCCGTCAGCACCATCGACGAGGGGATCGAGCTCCTCACCGGGGTCAAGGCGGGCTCGATGCTTCCCGATGGCGGCTACGAACCCGACAGCGTCCACGACCGGGTCGATCGCAAACTCGCGGAATACGCCTGCTCTTTGCATCCCTACGAGGAGAGGAAGATCGAGAACGGGGAGAAATGAAGACGGAAATCCTCGAGATCGAAGGGACCGTCGTCGAGGCCCTTCCCAACGCCATGTTCCGGGTCCTGCTCCCCAACGGCTACGAGGTGCTGGCTCAAATCTCCGGCAAGATGAGGAAGCATTTCATCCGCATCGTTCTGGGCGACCAGGTCAAGGTGGAGCTGACCCCCTACGACCTGTCGCGCGGCCGAAGAGGTGATCACTCCTTGAGGCTGCCCACCGTCCAGGAGAGCGGGGATTTCTGATCGGAAATTTCCGGAACCTCCGGGCCGTGCTCGAAGGCGTATTCCTGATAGCGCTCGTTCCCTTCTATCCTCCCCAGGAGGTGAAGGGTATCGGGATCGCTCGTGGAGGATCGCGCCTTCCGGAAAGCCTCCATCCGGTCGGATAACTGGCGTTGGTTCGCGGACAAGATCCCTTCGCGATCGAGAGCAGGGGAGATCCCCGGGAGGTCGGGACTCGGGGTTCCCCCCTTTTCGACGATCTCCTCCCCCAACCAGCCCATGTGCTTCATGTTCTCGATCGAGATGTCCCCCATCCGGCGCTGCATCCCGCAACCGGGGGCCAGGAAGGATTGACGCAGGGTCTGCAGCAAGGCGGCGTACTCCTGCTTGAAGGCCTCGTTGAGGGCGACCACTTCGACGTTGCCGTTTCCCCCCTTCGCCAGGACTCCAGTGAGGCTGCTCTGTAGACCCAAGAATACATCCTTGTGCTCTTCTTCGTCGCGCACGATGCGCTCGAGCAGGGCCACGATCTCCGGGCGGTCGATCGACTTGATGTCCTCGAGGTAGAAGGCGATCGCCTCTTCCTCGATCCGCACGTTGAGTCCCATCAGTTCCGCCGGAGTGGGGGCCTCGAGGAAAACCGGGCTCCTTTCGCTGGTCGGCTCCGCCTTCAGGCCGGCCACGGCCTCCGACAACCACTGGAAGTGATACATCTCTTCGCGGGCGATTTCCTCGATCTGGTTGCGGAGCATCCCCTCTCCGAGAATGAAGGAGTGCTGGAGGTACTGAATGATCGCCCCGTGCTCTCGAACGAGGTTGCCGTTCAGGCGTCGGATGATCTCGCTTTTTTCCATTCAGCCCTCCAGGACGCAGATGGCGCCCGGTCGTTTGATGCGCAGGGCGAGGGCCTCGAAGACCCGGAAGGGGAAGTTCAGGTTTTCGGGACCGAGATAGCCCACGGTCAGGTCCTGGGCCACGGCCAGATCGAAGTTCTGGATGCCCACCGAGAGCACGATCCCCCGGTCGGGGGGGATCACGGAGGTCTGGAAGACCCCGGCCTCGGCCAATCCCCGGACCTGCTCGATCTCGAGCCTTCCCGTCCCGTCGAAGATGCGGTGGAGGGCTGCATACCAGAGAGGGTTCAGCACCAGGGCGTAGGGGCCGTAGAATCCGGCCGCGAGCAATTTGGCGCGAGCCTCGACCAGATCCAGGAAGCCGTTCGAGACTTCCTGCCAGTTCCGGGCGCTCAGGACTTGTCGTCCATCGGCCTGCAGGAAGCCGACCTGCCCCAGTTCGGGCTTGCCCTTGAAGATCAGCTCGTCCTCCTGGAAGGCCACCTCGGAGGCCGAAGCCGCCGCCGCGGTGAAGTCGAGGGGAACGGTCGTCCGCCTGGATGATTCCAGGTCGCGCAGGAAAAGCACGAAGTCCTTGTAAAGCAGGGGAATGGCGGAATGGATGCGTCTTTTCGAGACCAGCCGATCCCTGGCTTCCGGCTCGCCGAAGAAATCCACCACGGCCGGGCTTCGGTCGGTGAAGACGTCGTAGTCGACGTTCTGGATCCCGATCCCCAGGGGACCGAAGAGGTCGAGCACCTTCCTGCCCACCAGCTGGCCGCGGGCGACCTGCACCACGGTCTTCTCGAGGAGATTCCATTCCTCCTCGCTGAGGGGAGCCTCGGAACGATTGAGAAGACTGAGATCCTCGACCATACTGCCTCCTATACAAGTAGATTAACTTTCTTTAAGATAGCAGCCGAACGGAAATTCGTCAAATGGAGGAGGGGGACGTGGTAGCATGCAGGGATGAGAGTTCTGGGAATCGCCGGCAGTCCCCGCCGGGAAGGCAACTCCGAGATTTTGCTCGATCGCTTCCTGGAGGGAGCGCGCTCCAAGGGGGCTTCGGCGATCAAGGTCGTCGCCTGTGAAAAAAAGATCTTTCCCTGCCTGGGCTGCGGGTGCTGCCATGCGGGCCCCTGCCCCCTGAAGGACGAAATGGGGGAGATCCTCGACCTTTTGAGGCAATGCGAGGTGGTGGCCATCGCCGCCCCCGTTTATTTCTCCGGTCTACCGGCCCCGCTGAAGACCCTGATCGATCGCTGCCAGCCCCTCTGGGTCGAGAAGTACCTTCAGGGCCGGGTTCGCCCCGAGCGAAAGGGCTATTTCTTCAATACGGGCGCCCGCAACTCCCCCGATACCTTTATCGGTTCATTGGAAACGGCGAAGGCCCTCTTCTTCACCCTCGACCTCGCCTGGAGCGGCAAGCTCCTGGCTCCGGGCCTCGACGGGAAGGGCGAAATTCTTTCCCGCCCTTCTTTGCTCGAACAGGCGGAAAAAATGGGCTCGAACTTCGATTTTTAGAGGCGATTCCAGGACGAGAGCAGCTGCGCTTCTTTTTCGGAGGAAATTAGCCACGTTCCTTTCGGGGAACGCTTTTGGTCCCAGGCCAGGGTGTCTTGGACGGTACGGGACAGCGGTCGAAAGGTCAGGCCCCGGGCGATCGCCCTGGAGCAATCGACGGCCATCATCCCGGCGGTTCTTTCGGGAAGCCAGAAGGGATCTTCGTTTTTGCCGCGGTAAGCCGTTATCCCCTGCTCGGCGAGGAATTCTTCGCCGACCCAGTGGAAGTTCGAATCTTTCCCGCAAGCAGCCCGGCAGGCCTCCAGGGTCTCGCGCATGGTCAGCTTTTCTGCGGGGCCGGTGGCGTTGTAGACCCCGGTTTCCTTCTTTTCGACCATGAGGGTTATCCATGCGGCGAGGTCGCGGGCGTCGATGAACTGCACCTGGCGCTCCGGCTCGCCGGGGGCCAGGACTTCGCCGCCCAGGGCTATCCTGGAAGGCCAGTAGGTGAAGCGGTCGGACGGATCGTGGGGACCGACGATGAGGCCGGGGCGAACGATCAGCGCGCGAGCGGGGAAACTTTTCTCGACGACCTCCTCGCAGAGAGCCTTGAGCGGACCGTAGGTCTCCTCGGTGATCTCTTCCACGGAAGGATCGGCTAGCCGGCCGGGCGGAGAATCCTCGTTCAGCCCGGGGATTTCCGGGTTGGGGTAGACCGAGATGCTGGAAATGAAGACGTAGCGCTCCACCGAGCGGGCGAGCAATGCGGCCGAAGCCCCGACCAACCTCGGCAAATAGCCGTAGGTGTCGATCGCGGTGTCCCAGCACCGGCCTTCGAGCGCCATCAGGTTCCCTTCGCGATCCCCCCTCAAGCTCTCCAGTTGCGGGAATAAAGCGGCGTTGGATTGTCCTCGGTTGAAAAGGGTGATTTCATGGCCCCGCGCCGCCAGCGCCTCGACCAGATGGCGGCCCAGGAAGCGCGTTCCGCCCAGGATCAGTATCTTCATCTCAAAGCCCTGCGGTCATCCCGACGTGAGCCCATTCCGGCTGGATGTAGGCGTAGGGGAGGTAGCCGTAGCCCTGGTCGCCCCAGGTCGCTCCCCAGGAATTGCGGACGATGAACTGTTGCTTGCCCTCGTCGTAGCCCACGCAAAGCATGATGTGGCCTCCCACCGCCTGGTCGCCTTTTTTGGGAAGGGGGATCTCGCCGTTCTTGCCTTGGTCGACGTTGGGGAAGACGGCGATTCCGAAGACCACGGGCATCCCGGCGGCGACGGACTCCTTCATCTCCTCGGCGCTCGCCAGTACCCGGGCTTCCTTGAAGAGGCGATGTCGGGCGGCTTCCGCGACCAGGGCGGGGGAGGGCACTTCCGAGATGGAGCGGGAGAAGGCCGAAGCATCCGCCTGCTGGCTGGCGGTCGGGAAGGGGAAGGCCGTCTCGGGGATCAGGCCGACGGCGGCTATTTTTTTCACGGCGTCCCGGTAGTCGACCCCGGCGTTCTGTTCGAGTTCGCCGGTGTCCTTCCTCACCAGGTTCCAGATGAAGCGGGGGGAGTAGTCCATCGGCTTGCCCTGCTTTTTGGCGAGGAACTCCGACAACCCGTCGACCGAAGCAAAGGCCGAACAGGCATTGGAGGAACCCTGGCTGGTGATGGGGGTGCAACCCTTTCGGAGGTCGATCCGAACGGGGAGCGAAGCCATGGTCGTGCGGCGCGCCGACTTGGACATCCTCCCGATCTTGGCCATCTTGGCCAGAGGGATGTAGGAACGGCCAAGGCTAAGCGCGCGCTGGGTGGAAAGCGATGAAGCCCCATATTTGAGGTTTGCATCGAGCCCGCTTGTCGCACAGCCCGCGAGAGCGGCGACCAAAAACGAAGTGCTGGCGAGCGAAAAGAGCTTCTTCATCGACGGATCCTTCCTTAAATTGAATTTAACCGTTCCTATCGATGTATCGTCGAAATCCTTCCCGGACTTGCGTGAAAAAAAACAGGATGACCCACAACGGGTCATCCTGTTTAAGGAAAGCAAGGACCGAGGCGGATCTAGAGCGACAACGATTGCAGAAGTCCGCTTCCATACGGGTTTCCCCGATTCCCGCCTGCGCGGGGATGACGGTGTTTGGCCCAGCGCAGAATTGCTCTAGATCGCTTCTTTTTCCGGGGGGATCTGGCCCAGGATGGTCTCGGCGATCTCGAAGATGGCGTCCTCGTTCTTGATGCGGCGCATGTTCTCCTGGATCCAGGCATACTCCTTGGGGTCGTTCATCAGCCGCTCCACCAGTTCGGGAACCTCCCGGTAGTGGGAGATCCTCAAGCCCGTTTCGTTTTTGAGGACGTACTCGAGGTTGCCCTTTTCCTGGGGCATGGGCTCCTTGACGGCGTCGATCAGGATGGGCAGTTCCTTGATGGTTGCTTCCATTATGGTGCCGGGGCCGGGTTTGGCGATCAGCAGGTCGGCGGCGGCCATCATCTGGGGAAGGCGGTCGGTGAAGCCGTAGACCTTGATGGGAATCGGGCTCTTGCGGGCGACTCGATCCATCTTGCGCTTCAATTCCACGTTCATGCCGCAAACCACCAGGATCTGAACGGGCAATCCGCTCTTTACGAGGGAGTGCACCACGGCGTAGGTATTGCGGGGCACCGCCATTCCCCCCATGGAAACCAGAACGGTGAAAAGGTCTTCATTGAGTCCCAGTTCCTTGCGGCAATCCGCTTTCCCGGTGTTGTCCTTGAAGAAGTGCGGGGAGACGGGGAAGCCGTTGTAGACCTTGATCTTGTAGGAAGGGATGCCGTATTCCCGCAGTTGTTCCTTGGCCCTCTCGTTGGTGGCGAGGATCAGGTTGGCGTCGGGATTGGCCCAGCCCTTGAGGAAGTTCTCGGTGAGGTCGGTGCAGACGATGACGTAGGGAACGCGGTTGTGCCAGCCGAACTCCTTGAGGAGCTGGATGAAGCCGTAGTTGACGATGCCGTGTACCGACACGATGATGTCGGGCCGCTCCCTCAGTAAGGTGGTCTTGAGGTTCTGGTGGGCCTTGGGGATGAGCGGCATGAGCATCTTCTCGGGGTTGAAGGAATTGAGCAGCTTCATGCCGTGCTTGGCATAACTGGGATCGGCCTTGAGCATCATGTTGTAGCTCTCGTAGAGGGCCTGCACCCGGCTGGAGCCGCTGGCGAAGGGCACGTTGAGGATGACGACCTCGTAGTTCCCCGGGTGGCGCAGCTGGATGGCGGTCTCGATGGCCTTAGCCGCGGAGAGGTGTCCCCCTCCCGTGTTGGCGTAGATGATGAGAATCTTTTTCTTGACCAATGGCGTTACTCCTTCTTTCGCCTCTGAAAAAGAAAGCGTAAAGTACGTTGAGATTAAAGACTCCGGCGATCTNNTCAATCCTTCCAACCCGCCGAGCCGCCGTTGTCTCCGTCCGGATGCCTGGCTATAATTCGGCCATGGAGATGTCTTGTTTTCTCAACTTCGGTGGCTTCAAGGTCGTCAAGGGGCGGGACGACCTCGTTTGGTTGGAGTGGCAGGAGGCCGACCGGGGAGTGGGGGAAAACCTGCTCTCGGAGCTTTCCTGCGAAGAGAGGGAGCGGGTCGAGCGGGAATGGCTGGCCCTGCTGGAAAAAATCGGAGAGATGGTGCGCTCCCACCTCGAGGGAAAATAAAAAGCCGGCTGTGCTAAGCTCTTTCCCATGGGATGGACCGACTTCCTGCGCTTTCTCTGGGAAGAAAAGAATTTCGAAGAGCCCCTGTATCCGGCGGGCTCGCCTCGTTTGACCCCGGCCCAGATCGAGGCCTACGAAGAATCGATCGCGCCTTTGAAAAAACGCCTGGTTTCCGAACTCGAGGGCCTGGTCTGGCTGAAGGTCTATTCCCGGATGCCGATCGAGCAGCGCCGGGAGGTCATGCAAAAGGTCGTCGACCTCTTTGCCAAGGTCTTTTCCTTTCATTCGGCCCAGGTCTTCGTGAACAAAAACCGCCGACCGATCTCCTGGTACGGCCAGGGGGCCATCCTCCTCGATCACCGCATGATCGCCTCGGTGCGGCTGGCGGCCGAGACCGTCCTCCACGAAGCCAGCCACAACCACCAGAAGGCCGTCGTCAACCGACTCAAGAGGAAAGAGCTTCTTCCGCAAGATCCCCTTTACCCGATCGCCGAGGTTTGGCTCTACAACTTCAATCACTACCAGTCCCCCGCTCCAGGAAAGATCTTTCTTTACGAGCGGCAGCTCCTAGAGTTTTTCGCCAACCGCTTCGCTCGCGAGATGCTCGACCGGGTTTCTTACCTGGAGACCGCTTCTGAAGTGGAAGGCGAAGAGGAGGCCCCCCAGGGCGAGTGGTCCCCCGAGGCATAGGGCCCCCAGGAGGGACTGGGGTTGCACGAGCAACAGCCCCGCGGCGGAAAGGATGCCCAGACCGGCTATCCTCACCCCGTAGACGGCTTTGGGATGGCTTTCGAGAATCCCCTTCTTCCAGAAGGCCAGCAGGGCCAGTCCCGCGAAAAGGAAGGGGGCGTCCAGCATGGCCAGGACGCTCGCCACGGTGAAGGCCCCGGGGGTCATGAAGGCCTGAGTGATGGCGACCGTTCCCAGCATGAGGAAGAGGTTGATGGCGAAGACGCTGCCGAACTGCCTTTTCGAGATCCTCGCCCCGCGAAGGAAGGGGGCGACGAGGAGGGGGAAGCTTCCGCACAGCAGCATGCTCCAGGCCCTTTGGTTCCAGGGATCGAGACTTTTCAGGCAAAGCGTGATGAGCACGTCGCTGGCGCTGAAAAGGAAGAAGGTCAGGACGAGCAAAAGGATGGCGGGCTGCAGGAAGGCCTTGAGGCGCAGGTCCTCGTTGAAGGCCACCAGGACGGCGCCGGCGATGCAAAGGAAGATCCAGCCGTAGGAGGTCATGGAAAAGACTTCTCCGAAGAGCAGGAAGCCCCAAAAAACGTTGAAGATGTTTTTGAGTGGCCAGAGCGAACCCAAGACGCTGATGTCCACCCGGTAGAGAGAATAGTAGTAGAGGACGTTCGCTGCGATGTTGATCAGGGCCTGACCCAGGAGGAACGGCCAAACGTGGGCCGGGTTCTGGATGGGGTGGAAGAACCAGATGATCGGGGCGAAGGCCGCCTGGATGAAGAAGAGGGTGCAGAGCAAAACGGCCTGCTCCGGGATGGAATAGCGGACCGTCAGCTTTTGGGCGATGGAAAGGCCGGCGAAGAGGGCTGCGGCCAGGACCGCATAGAGAACGTAGTCAGGCATGGCCACATTATACACCATTGCGGCTCGGTTAAAAATGTGCTAAAATTGGCTTTCTGTTCTTCCCTGCTCCCCGCGAACCGGGGGGCCTCAAAGCAAAGGAGTCCGAAGGGAGGTGAAAAAGGAAATGTTGCGCAATTACGAAACCATGTACATCATCAAGCCGCAACTCGAAGAGGAAGCCATCGACGCGGTGGTGAAGAAGTTCGACGACCACATCGTGAAAAACGGCGGTGTCGTCGAGAAGATCGAGAAGAAGGGCAAAAAGCGTCTTGCATACGAGGTCAAGGACCATCGGGACGGCTTTTACGTATTGATGAACTTCCAGCTCGATCCTGGGCAGATCACGGAACTCGACCGGGCCTTCAAGTTGTCGGATGAAGTGATTCGTCATATCGTCGTTCGAAACGAAGGGTAAAGTTGGGCGTTCGGCTTTATTAAATGTTGGGCATTTGGCCTTATTGAGGAGGCGTCAGTGGGAATCAACCATATCGATGTGATCGGGAATTTGGTTCGGAATCCCGAGATGCGTTACACCCCCAACGGGGTGCCGACGACGCAGTTCACCCTCGCGGTGAAGCGTCCTCCTCGCGAGGGATCCAAGGGGGAGTCAATCGACTACATCCCCGTCATCACCTGGCGCAAGCTGGCTGAGACCTCGGCCGAGTCGTTCAAAAAGGGCGATTTGGTTTCCGTGGAGGGGCGCATGCTCACCCGCACCTACGAGACCTCCGACGGCCAGCGTCGGAAAGTGGTTGAGATTGAAGCCCTGGCCGTCGAACCCATCAGGGTCGAAGCAGGGACCTCCCAACCCCCCGAGGATGTCGTGCCCGAGATCCTCGAAGAGAACGAAAACATCGACGAGATCCCTTTCTGAGGAGGAAAGATGAGAGAGAGTTCCGGAGCGCTCACCAAGCGCCGCCGCATGAAAAGACGTAAAGTCTGCAATTTCTGCGTCGAAAAAACCACCACCATCGACTACAAAGACACCATGCGGCTGCGTAAGTTCCTCACCGAGCGTGGCAAGATCCTGCCCCGCCGCGTGACCGGAAACTGCGCCAAGCACCAGCGTGCTTTGACCGACGCCATCAAGCGCGCTCGGGAGATCGCATTGCTGCCATATTTCGTCGATTAGGACGGAATCGGTTAGGGGCGCCTGAGGGCGCCCTTTTTCATGTTTTCTTCCCCCAAATGAGCTATAATGACTGCCATGAGGCAAGCGTCGTAAGCGACGGGGGAGTTTTGGAAACGATCCAAAGGAAGTTGAAGGAGTACAGAGACATCGATGGGCCTTCGAAAAAACCGTAAGAAACAAGGGATGCTCGCGAGCATTCTCTCTCTGTTCGGAGGCGACCAGAAGAAAAGCAGCGGGAAGAAATCCGCTGCTTCGGGCAAGGGGAATTCCAGCAAGGGCTCGAAAGACGCGAGGGGTGCGAAGAGCGGCGCTCCCGTCCGGAAGGCTCCCCCCCGTCCAAGGCCC
Organism: Cyanobacteria bacterium UBA8530; assembly: GCA_003503675.1. Taxonomy (GTDB): domain Bacteria; phylum Cyanobacteriota; class Sericytochromatia; order S15B-MN24; family UBA8530; genus UBA8530. The sequence continues at coordinate 14,880 of DOBT01000201.1, forward strand.
CCCGTCGAGGCCCCGCCTCCGATGATCGAGAGCTTCGACGAGGAGCTCTTCGACGCTGTCGGAATCGAACCCGATCCCATCCCGCCCCCGCCCCCGGTATTCAAGCCTTCCA
>DOBT01000153.1 GCA_003503675.1 Cyanobacteria bacterium UBA8530
GATCACCGAGGCTCTGCGCGCCATTCGAGGCCAACCGGATGGCTTCCAGATCCTGGTGGCCGTGTTGACGGAAGAAAGCGATTCCGAAAAACTGTACGAGGCCGGGGCGAACGTGATCGAAAAGTTGTCGATTTCTCCCGCCTCTTGTTACCGCCTCTTAAATCGCCTGGCGCGGCGCTATAAGACCGCCGAGGGCCAGCCCTCCCTTCCACCGGAGGGGGTTTCCCCTCAACAGATCCTGAAGCGCCTCATCACGAGCCATCAGGGCAACCACAAAATCTACCTGGGGGCCGCACCGGGTGTGGGCAAGACCTATGCCATGCTGATCGAAGCCCACGAATTGGTCCGACGTGGGGAAGACCTCGTCGTCGGGCTCGTGGAAACCCATGGCCGCCATGAGACGGCCCTTTTACTCGAAGGCCTCGAGATCGTCCCGCTCGAGCGAATCGAATACAAGGGCACCGTTCTGACCGAGATGGACCTCGACGCCGTCATCGCCCGTGAGCCATCCATCGTGCTCGTCGACGAGTTGGCCCACACCAACGTTCCCGGCTCCCTCAACGCCAAGCGCTATGAGGACGCCCTGGTCCTGAGATCCGCTGGTATTTCGGTCATTTCGACCGTCAACGTCCAACACCTGGAAAGCCTCAACACCGTCGTGGAACGCATCACGGGGGTAAAGGTGCGCGAGACCGTTCCGGACCTGGTGATCGAGGAAGCGGACGAAGTGATCCTGGTCGACATCTCGCCGGAAGCTCTGCAACAACGTCTGAAGGAAGGGAAGATCTATTCCCCGGAAAAGATCGCCCAGTCCCTCGGCAACTTTTTCACGATCCACAACCTCACCGCCCTGAGGGAATTGGTTCTGAGAGAGTTGGCCGATCGCGTCGATGAGCGCCTCGAGGCCACCATGTCCGATATCGGCGGAACCCCGGTCGGCATTCAGGACAAGATTTTGGTCTGCGTGACCCCGACCCCCTTCGGCCAACGACTGATCCGGCGTGGCGCGCGCCTGGCCGATCGCCTCAGTGCCGAGTTGATCGTCCTCTATGTCGACTTTTTGCCTCTTTCCGAGACCGAGGAGAAGGAGCTTGGGAAAAACCTGGCACTGGCCGAGACCATCGAGGCCAAGGTGGTTCGTCTCAAGGGCTTCAACGCTGCTTTGGAGATATCCCGCTTCGCAAGCGAAAAGGGCATCACGATGGTCCTTTTGGGGGAGAGCCACCGCTCCCGCTTCTTTTCCCTCTTCAACAAGCCGATGTTGAACGCCATCCTGGATGAAACAAAGGACATCGACGTCGTGATCGTCGCCACCAACGAGTGACGGCGAATTGAAGAGGGCAGGGCTTTCGCACGAGCAGATGAGGAAGCTTGAAAATGAATCCGGGAAAGAAGGCCAATCAAACGCGGCCCGAACCGGCTCGACCATGCAGGGTAGACGCCCTCATGGTAAGATCGACTTCTCAAAAGGAAAGGATCAAGGATGCTCCGCCCTGCAATTATTCTCGGATGGATCTGCCTCGTCTTCATGGTCTTGAACGCTTATCGTTCCTTTCGTTTCTACCAGAAGGGGAGCGTGACGAGGGCGCACCTGGTCAACCATGCTTATTCGGTCGTCGTTCTGCTGATGATCCTGATCGGGCTTCACCTGACCGGGACCTTCGTGAAAATCTTCTAGGAGTCCATTGAAAACCCTCTTGTTCGAGGCAAAGCCCCAATTCAGGCTGATCGGCCTGCTCCACGGTCTCTTCGGGATGCTGGGACGTCCGGGTGAGCTTCCCGAAATCATCAAGCCCTTCCTCGTCGATCTGGGCGAGTACATTTCCGCCGATGGCGGATGCCTACTGGTTGCCGAGGAATCCGATCGCTATCATCTGGTGGCGGAATACGGTCCCTCTTTCCTGGCTGAAAGAAACAGCGAACTGACCCGCGAGGTCTTCCAGTGTCAACGTCCCGCCCTGTCCGAAGAAATCGATGCGGACGGTTCCCGCTTTTTCGTCGTGGGGGTTCCCTTGGTCAACGATGGGCGGCTCATCGGGGGAATGTTCTTCCGAAGGGATTCCCAGACTCCCTCTTTTCAGCCGAGTGATTTCCCCTTTCTGGGCATCATCGCCCTTCCTTTGGCCATCCACATCGAAAACCTCGAATACGCCAGGGTAAACGCTACCCGCCGGGCCGAACTCGAGGCGGTGCTGGCTTCCATGGCGGATGGACTCCTGGTGCTGGATCGGAATGGCAAAGTTCGCTCCTTCAACCAAACCTTCAAGGACATGGTGGGCGGTCCCGCCGATGCCCTTTTCGGTAGCCCCTGGGAAAGCTTCTTTTCTCCGCAACAGGAGCCCTTTCGGCTTTTCAACGAGTCCCTGAACCGGGGGGAAAGATTCTCCTCGAAGTGCAAGACCTTCATCGCGAGGCCGCCCGATTTCGATGGCGAGGCCGTCCACGTCGCGCTCGGCATGAACACCGTCGTCACGCAGAGGAACCTGGTCACGGGCGGGGTGATCAACATCCGCGACGTCAGCCTGGATTCCCAGATGGACCACCTCAAGGACGAGTTCGTCGCCACCGTCTCCCATGAGCTGCGTACCCCCCTCACCACCATCCACGGCTTTCTCGAGATGATGATCTCCCGTCCCATCGAGCGCAAGGAACAACTGACCCTGCTCGGCGTGATGTACCAGGAAACGGGCCGCCTGGAACGCCTCATCAACGACCTGCTCGAGATGAGCAAGATCCAGTCCAACCGCGTCGAGATGCATCCGCGCACCTTCCGGCTGGAAAGGCTTTTGAATCAGGCGATGAGGCCTTTCAGGGTAAGGCATGCCGATACCCACCGCTTCTCGCTCGAGATCGAGCCCCCCAACGGTCGAATCGTCGCCGATTTCGACCGCCTGTCCCAGGCCGTGACCAACTTGATCGGCAATGCGGTGAAGTATTCTCCCGAGGGCGGCGAGGTTTCCCTCCGTGCCACCAGGGAAAAAGGGGAGTGGAAGATAGCGGTTTCCGATCAGGGCATCGGGGTCCCCTTCAAGCATCTCGAAAAGATTTTCGAGCGCTTCTTCCGCGTGAACGAGAACCAGACTGCCGGAAGCGGCCTCGGTCTCTTCATCACCAAGCAGATCATCGAACGCCATGGTGGAAGAATCTCGGTCGAGAGCACGCTTGGAAAAGGCACGACTTTCAGGATATCCCTCGGTCGAAACGAAAAAAATTCAGCGCGATAGAATTTCCGAGGGGTCCTCGGTGACCAGCAGGGCGGAAGTGCGCAACTGGAGCAATTTGGTGGCGCCTTTCAAGAGCTTGGCCTCGGAACACAATTGGTTCGCCTTGGTGACCTGAAACTCGGCCAGCCGCTCCTTGAAGGATTCCGGATAGCGCCAATAAACGAAGGTGTTTCCCTCTTTAACCCCGTCCTGTAGCCCGACGTCGAGCAGGAAGAGGTCGTCCTTGAGGGAAGAAAGCACGGCCCGTAGGGGATAGCGGGAATGAAGGAAGCGGACGATTTCGCGAGCGATGGACTCGAGGTCGCTTCCGCTGGAAGAAACCTGCTTCGATTCGAAGCCTCCCTTGAGATCGATGGCCCGGCAGGAGATCTCGGTGCCCTCGCCGGTTTTTTTCACCGTTCCCACCAGGGCCACCCTGGCATCGGTTTGCCCGCGCCAAATCTTCCATTGGTTGTCGGGCCAGGGATTGTTTCCGCCGGGAACGGTCACGGCCTTGCGCAGCAGAAAGTACTTCGACGAAGCGAGGCTCTTTTCGATCTGCGTGACCAGGGGAGCGGCGGCGCTCTTCGGCACCAGGCCGAGGGAGATTCCGACCGGCTCGTGCCCGGCCTCGGCCGGAGAAACGAAAATAAGAAAGGAAAGGGAGATCAGGACTCCGAGAAACCTTTTCATCCCGCACTCCCCCCGTTCCAAAATCGAAAACCCTTTTTTTCATAGTAGGGAAGGAAGACGCGTTCCTCAGTGATGGCGGCCACCCGAGGCCAAGGCCGGATCCTGGCAGAAGATCCGGGAGGCTTCGTTGACGAGGCTGGCGAGGTCGAACAGTTTGGCGGGGATTCCTCCCACCAGGCCCTCGGAAAGAAGGCCTGGTCTGCGCAGGCAATGGATGATCTCGGGCAGGACCTTCGAACAGTCGATCGGGGGATGGATGGTCATGGAGGCCGCCAGGGCGATGGCCACCCCCGGCTCGGGCTCATTCCCCAGCCAAAGGACTTGCCCCCTGAAGCGGTAGGCGCGGCCCACGGGGGACTCGAAACCGAAGGGATCCCTAAGGGGATGGTCGCGAACCAGGAGAGAGGCCCTACCGCCCAGGGCGGCAAAGGGAAAGGTGGGGTGGGCGCTGAACTGGACGCCCGCGCGTCGACAAAAGGCCTGGCTCAGGGGCGGCAAAAGGCCCTTTTCGGAAAAGGCGGGATGAAGCAGGGTCGCCTCGGGGCCGAGGCTATCGAAGAGGGCCTCGAGCAGGGCCGTCAGCTCTCCCTGTAGACCAACGGAAGCCTCCAGGAGAAGGATCGAGGCGGGCCGCAAACCCAGCCCGGAAAAATCCTCTCGCAACGCGTCCTTGCAGAATCGAGGTTCCATGAAGCCTCCCCATCGTTTCGACCTTGCGATTATAGCAAAAATCGAGTGAGAGGGGGTGAGTCTTCTCAATCCACCGTGCATACGGGGCCGTGACCGGCTTCGGGAAACGGCGAAATTCTCGGGGCTTTTCTACCAGGTCCGGGATTCAATCGATCGGGGAAAATATGCAATAATTTGATTAAGTTCTGGCAGGCCAGGATAACGATGGAGGGGATCTGGTAAGAATGCTGCTGCCACCTGGCTATGCTTTCTCGGGAATGGTCAGCGAAGACGAGTCGTTTATCCTGGCGAGGGCTCGGCGGGATTCCGACTCGACCCCGGTGCTGGTCAAATCCCCGCTGTCGAAATACCCCCGCCCAGGCTCCTGCGCGCCCTCGAGCATGAATACCGGTTGAGGGACAAACTCGAATCGACCTGGGCTTTAAAGCCCTTGAGCCTGGAACGTTTGCCCGAGGGACTGGCCCTCGTTCTGGAGGATTTCGGCGGTTTTTCGCTCGATTCCCTGGTTTTTCCCCTGGAGATGGGGCGATCTCTGGCGATCGCCGTCCGGCTCTCCGTCGCCATCGCATCGATGCATGAGCGGGGGCTCGTCCACAAGGACCTGAAGCCGTCCAACATTTTCCTCAAAGAGGATCCGAATTCCTGCGAGGTCAAGTTGACCGGTTTTGCCATCGCCTCGCTTCTTTCGAGCGAGGAGCAAGCCCTTCGCCCCCCCAACCTGATCGAGGGAACCTTGGTCTATATGTCCCCCGAGCAGACCGGGCGAATGAATCGGAGCCTCGATTCCCGCACCGACCTCTACTCCTGCGGGGTGATTCTTTATCAGTTGCTTACCGGGTTTCTGCCTTGTGAGGGCCTGGACGCTCTGGAATTGATGCATTGCCTGGTGGCGGTCCAACCGAAACCTCCCGTCGAGCGGAACGGCAAGATCCCTCAGCCCCTTTCGGACCTGGTGCTGAAACTCCTCGCCAAGGCCCCCGAAGAACGCTATCAGACCGCTACCAGCCTACGAGCCGACCTGGAGCGCTGTCGTGCGCAATGGAAGGATGAGGGAAGAATCGAAGCCTTCCCTCTGGGCGAGCGCGACCTTTCAGAGCGCTTCCGCATTCCCCAGAGGCTCTACGGGCGCGACCAGGAGATAGCGGAGCTCCTGAAGGCCTACGAGCGCGTATCCTCCCGGGGTGATTCGGAATTCCTGCTGGTTTCGGGCTATTCGGGCATCGGCAAGACCTCGCTGGTGAAAGAGCTTTACCAACCGATCCTGAGGGATCGGGCTTTCTTCCTGGCGGGCAAGTTCGATCAATACAAGCGGGACATCCCCTATTCCACCATCGTCCAGGCCTTTCGCGAATGCGTCCAGCAGCTTTTGGCCGAAAGCGCGCCGAAGGTGGCGGAATGGAGGGAGAAGCTGCAGGCGGCGGTCGGCATCAACGGGCAACTCATCGTCGACGTCATCCCCCAGGTGGGGCTGCTCCTGGGTACTCAGCCGCCCGTCCTGGAATTGCCTTTGACCGAAGCCCAGAACCGCTTCAACCTGGTCTTCCGAAACTTCGTCGGGGTGTTCGCGCAGCCGGAGCATCCCTTGGTCCTCTTTCTCGACGACCTCCAGTGGGCCGATTCGGCCAGCCTCAAACTGATCCGAAACCTGATCACCGACCCGGAAACCCGGTTCCTCTTCTTGATCGGCGCCTATCGCGACAACGAGGTCAGTCCCGCCCATCCCCTGATGCTGACCCTGGAGGAGATCCGCAAGGACGGAGTGGTGATCCGCGAAATCGTCCTGCTCCCCCTTTCCCTCCGGGACTTGAACCGGCTGATCGCCGACTCCCTCCATGAAGGGGCTGGCCGCACCGAGCCCCTGGCCGCTTTGGTTTACGAAAAGACCGGCGGTAACCCTTTCTTCTTCGTCCAGTTCCTGAAAAACCTCCACGGGGAAGCTCTGGTGCGCTTCGACAGGAGCAAGGCCGCCTGGACTTGGGACCTCGCGGCGATCGAGGCGATGGGATTCACCGACAACGTGGTCGATTTTCTGGTCGGAAAACTGAAGAAGCTGCCCACGGCGACCCAGCTTACGCTGAAGCTGTTCGCCTGCGCGGGAAACAAGGTCGAGGCCCCTTTTTTGGCCGCGATCTGCCAGGAAACGGAATCCGAGATCGCCCGAGACCTAGAAGCGGCCATCTCGGAAGGCCTGGTCCTGCCCGCGGAGGATGCCTACCGATTCCTCCATGACCGCATCCAACAAGCGGCCTATTCGTTGATCCCCGAAGAAGATAGGAAGAAGATCCACCTGCGCATCGGGCGCCTCCTCGCGGTGCGGGGCGCGAACCTTGAAGAAATCGTCTTCGATATCGTCAGCCAATATGACCTCGGCGCTTCCCTGATCCTCGATTCGGAAGAGCAGCAACGGGTGGCGGAACTCAACCTGATGGCTGGAAGAAAGGCCCTGGCCTCCTCTGCCTATCTCCCCGCTCTCGCTTACCTTTCGGCCGGGCTCACGATCCTGCCGGACGATGTTTGGGAAAATCGCTACCCCTTGGTCTTCGCCCTGCATTTCGAGAAAGCCGAATGCGAGTACCTGACGGGGAACTTCGAAGAAACGGAACGCCTGCTTTTCCAGTTGCTGGCAAAGGCGAGGGATGACCTCGACAAAGCGACCGTCTATCGCCTGATGGTCGATTTCTACACCACCACGGACAACATCGGTCAGGCAATCGAACGCGGGATGCAATGCCTGGCGCTCTTCGGCATCGAGCTGTCCGTCCATCCCTCCCGGGAAGAATTGGTGGCGGCGCACGACGAGGTTTGGCAGAACCTGGGGGGACGTTCGATCGAGGAACTGCTCGATCTCCCATTGATGACCAGCAGAGAGATGCGGATCGTCCTGGAGATCCTTTCCGTGCTCAAGACGTCGGCGCTGTACACCGACCTGAACTTGTTCGGGCTGATCGGCTGCGTCTCGGTGAACATCAGCCTTCGCTTCGGCAACGCCGACGCCTCGACCATGGGCTACGCCCTTTTCGGCAGCGCCCTGGGGTCGCACTTCGGGGACTACCGAAACGGCTACCGCTTCGGGAAACTGGCCTACGACCTGGTCGAAAAAAACGGCTACCG
>DOBT01000119.1 GCA_003503675.1 Cyanobacteria bacterium UBA8530
CAGGCCCCCGAATTCGGGGGCCTGCCTTGAAGGGTTAGCGCCGACGGCCGGCGAATCCTCTACCCCCCCAAACTCCTCTACCACCCCAGCTTCCTCTACCACCCCAGAACCCCCTTCCGCTCAAGTAGAACGGACGGTAGAACCGGCCGGTGTTGTAGTAGAACGGATAGTAGGAAGTTGAACCGTAGTTGTAGAAATAGGGAGAATAGACGTTGGCGGCAGTGTTGAAGTAGTACGGATAGTAGTAGGAACCCAGCGGGTAATAGGATAGCGAGGCATAGGCCAGGGGATCGGCGTAGGGATATGCGTACGGATAATAGCCCAACGAGCCTATCCCCAAGCCACCGTAGAAGAAGTTACGGAAGCCGCTGCCGCGTCCGAAGCCGAAGCCGCGTCCGAAGCCCCCCATACGTCCCATGCCGATGCCACGGCCACCAAAACCGCGGCCACCAAAACCACGCACCTGGGTCGTATAGGCGGAAGTGCTCGCCTCTTCTTGCGGGATCTCGGCAACCTTGTTTTCATCGACCTTGACGAGCATCTTGTCCGCATCCTCGGTCGAGATCTTTTCGGGGAGCTGCTTTTTCAGGTCTTCCTCCGAGAGTGGCTGCTGCGTCATTTTATCGAGGCTTTCCTTTTCCTGAGGATCGACCGCCTTGACCGGTGAATCGACATTCGTCTGGATCGAACGGGAAGCCGGCGCGGGGGAACTGATCTGGGTTGCCGGCAGCGCGCAACTGGTAACGCTGAAAGCCAGAACAACACCAATAAGGTTCAATCGCTCTCTAATACGCATTCGTCCCTCCCTTGATCAACAAAACGATGCGAGAATGAAGCGAAACTCTAACGCGTCGAAAGGAACATATCAACGCTCGACCTGGCATCCCGAGGATTGCTCGGAGGATAAGGAAGGGCCTCAGTCGAACGACTCGGAAGGAGTGCGTTGAAAAGCTGAAAAACCTTTGGTCCATTTTGCTCTGGACGGCGGTTTTCGAAGGGAATTCGCCGCTTCCGAGCGAGTTCTTTTTTCAGAGCCCGCAGAGGTCCTTGATGACTTCGCCGGCCATGATCAGGCCCGCGACGGCGGGAAGAAAAGAGACGCTGCCCGGAATGGAGCGGCGATGGCTGCAGGTCCGCTCCTTGTTGGTGCAGATGCAGTTATCCCGGCAGTTGCTGACTTCGGTCTCCTTGGTCTTGAGGGGGATCTCTTCCGAGTAGACCACCTTCAAATGCTTGATCCGACGCTTCTTCAACTCGTCCCTCATCACTCGGGCGAGGGGACAGACCTTGGTCTTGTGGATGTCGGACACCTGGATCCTGGTCGGATCCAGCTTGTTCCCCATCCCCATGCAGGCGATGATCGGGAGGCCGCGCTCCTCAGCCAAGACGGCCAACTGAATCTTGGCCGATACCGTGTCGATGGCGTCGACGATGTAATCGATTCCCTCTCGGAGCAAGCCGCCGGCATTCTCGGCGGTGACGAAGGTCTGAAAGATTTCGACCTGCGCCTTCGGCTGAATATCAAGGATTCTCGCCTTCATCATCTCCACCTTGCTCTTCCCCACCGTGCTCCGGAGGGCATGCAGCTGGCGGTTCAGGTTGGTGAGGCAGATGGTGTCGTCGTCAAAGAGCAGGAATCGCCCGATTCCACTGCGAGCGAGCGCTTCGACCGTATAGCTTCCCACCCCGCCGACTCCGAAGACGGCGACGGTGCTCGAGAAGAGTTTTTCCAGGTTCTCGCTTCCGAGAAGCAATTCCGTTCTTGAAAAAGCGTGTAAAGGCATGGTTCCTCGCCCTCTCTCTTATGATGGCCCCATTATAGAGGGAATGAGCATCATCCGCTCGCTTTCTCTTTCCAAAAGGAAACAAGCATCGTCCTTTTGGACGATCTTTCCGGTTTCCTCCCTCCCAAGAAATGGATTTCGAAAGGCCCTAAGATTCGAGTTTGAAGTTCGGCAGCAGGGCCTGCCGACAGGCAAAGGAGGCATATCCATGAAGGGACTCAAGGCGCTTCTCGCAACGGGAATCCTCTTGACCATGGTTTCCGGTTGCGCCCAAACCCTCCCCATCGCCGTCACCGCTCCCAGGAACGTCCCTGAAATCACCCGACCCTCCGTGACCATGCAGGAAGATATGCTCTCGATGCATAAGAAGATGGTCAAGGACCTCGGAATCACCAAAGATCAGCGGGCTCAGATGAAGGCCATCAAGAAAGAGTACCGGGAGAAATTCATTCCCAATGCCCCGGAAGTGCAAAAAGAAATGAAGGACCTCGTGCTGGCACCGACCATCGATGCGACCGCCCTCACGAATTTCCTCAACCAGCTCCATGATGGGATGCAGGCGAAGCTGCCCCTCATCGGCGACATGGCCACCGAGTTGCGGGCGGTGCTTACCCAGGAACAGCGGGATAAGCTGATCGAAATCCTCTCAAACGAGAAGCTTCCCGCCAAAATGGGAAAAATGCACGTCAAGATGCTCGATCGCCTCGTCGGAGAAATCACGCTGACGCCCGCTCAGCAGGACACCTTCGATGCCCTCAAGGCAAAGGTTAAGGCCATCCACAGCGAGGACCGCATGGAAGCCTGGCTTGCCGCCAAGGCAGACTTCCTGAAAACCGGTGACGAGGCGGCTCTCGTTGCCAAGATCGAGGAACTCAAGCAAGAGCCTCCCATCGAGGAACTCGTCCTCTTCCTTCAAAGCCTGGATGAGACCCAACGCACGACCTTGGTGGAAAAAGTCGAGAAATGGATCGACAAGATGCAGACCAAGTCTCTCTAGAAATCGATCCCCGAAAAGAAGCGGAAGGTCAGGATATTGACCTTCCGCTTCGCTATAATGAAGGAAAGGGAAGGGAGGAACACTTGGAAGCAGGCTACGCTCTTTTCGAAACAGCGCTCGGCCCCTGCGGGATCGCCTGGCGATCCGCAAAAATCGCCCGGATCCGACTCCCCGAAGCCAACGAGGAGGAAACGAGAGCGCACTTGCTCGGAAATTCGGACTTCCCCGAAAACGCCCCTCTCCCCGGCTGGGTGAAAAAGATCATCGAAAAGATGACAAACCACCTCGAAGGGAAGACGCAGGACTTTTCTCTCGTTCCGCTCGAAATGGACCAGCTCCCGGATTTCAGGCGGAAGGTCTACGAAACCGCCCTTTCCATCAAACCCGGAAAAACGGCCACCTATGGCGAGCTCGCCGAAATGATGGGGCATCCCCGTGCGGCGCGTGCCGTGGGACATGCCCTCGGCAAGAACCCCTTTCCCATCGTCGTCCCCTGCCACCGGGTCGTCGCCAAGGGCGGAAAACCCGGCGGGTTCTCCGCCTACGGGGGCCTCGAAACCAAGGCGAAATTGCTGGACGCCGAGAAAAAATGAGGGAGATCCCCGTGTCCTTCGATCCCAAGGAATGAAGGACGAAGAGATTTTCCAATGCCTCGCTGTCATTCGCGGCATCGGCATCCGGACCTCCTCGTCTTCCGATTGGGTCGCCCCGACGTGCTGCCCCTGACCGATTACGGCATCCGCAAGGGAATCGAAGGAATAAGCGAAAGATGGCGACCCTATCGCACCGTCGCGAGTTGGCACCTCTGGCGCTCCCTGGCCCCCGAACAATTTGCCCTCCTCCTTTCCGTTGAGCTATAATCGAGCATCCTGACGGAGGAAATCTTTTTTCCTCGGGAGGGAAAGTTCTTTTACCGAATACTAGGGGGAACCTGAGTAGGAGGGAGCCGAAATTTCCGGACTCCGCTCAGGCGGGGTCTTTTTTATTTGGAGGCTTATGGAAACCAGGATCGGGGTGGTCGGGATCGTGATCGAATCCCCCAGGGAGACCGCCGCTCTCGTCAACACCATCCTTTCGGAGTTCAGCGAGGTCATCGTCGGAAGAATGGGCATTCCTTACCGGGAGCGCAACCTCTCGGTCATGAGCCTGATCGTCGATGGAAACACCGACGATATCGGCGCCCTGACCGGAAAATTGGGAAACATCCGTGGGGTGAGCGTCAAAGCCGCCCTGACCAAGCGATAGGAGAAAGTTTTGCCTGACTTCATCAAGGACCAAGAGATTTTCGACAGCCTGGAAAAAGGGAAGGAATTCTCATCCGAGCAGTTGATGGCCGTCATCGAGAAGGCCCGGACCGCCGAAGGGCTGTCCATCGCGGAAACCGCGGCCCTGCTCCAGTGCCAGGACCCCGAGATCGAGAAGAAGATCTTTCTGGCCGCCCGCGAAATCAAGGAAACCATTTACGGCAAGCGGATCGTGATCTTCGCGCCCCTCTACCTCTCCAATCACTGCACCAACAACTGCCTGTACTGCGGCTACAAGATCGGCAATGCCCTCGACCGGAGGCGCCTGGAGCTCGATGAAATCGGGCGTGAGGCCGAGATCCTCCTGGGGATGGGGCACAAGCGCATCGTGGTCGAAGTCGGGGAGGACGCCAAGAATTGCCCCATCGACTACGTGGTCGGGGCCATCGAGAAGATCTATGAAACCAAGACCTCCAAGGGTTCGATCCGGCGCATCAACGTCAACATCGCCGCCACCACGGTGGAGAATTACCGCCTCCTCAAGGAAGCCGGCATCGGGACCTACATCCTCTTCCAGGAAACCTACCACCATGAAACCTACCAGAAGATGCACCTTTCCGGGCCGAAGGCGAATTATGCCTATCACCTGACGGCCATGGACCGGGCCATGGAGGGGGGAATCGACGACGTCGGGGTCGGCGTTCTCTTCGGGCTGTTCGACTACCGCTTCGAGGTCCTGGCCATGCTGAAGCATGCCCTCCACCTCGAGGAGAAGTTCGGGGTCGGCCCGCATACCGTCTCGGTTCCCCGCCTGCGCCCGGCCCGCGACGTCTCGCTCGAAAACTTTCCCCACCTGGTTTCCGACCACGATTTCAAGAAGATCGTCGCCATCATTCGCCTGGCCATTCCCTACACCGGCCTCATCCTCTCCACCCGCGAAGAACCGGCTTTCCGCGACGAGGTCATCGCCCTGGGGGTTTCCCAGATCAGCGCGGGCTCCTGCACCGGGGTCGGCGGTTACAACGAGAGCCTGGAGGGTTCTTCAAATCCGCAGTTCGAGGTGGGGGACCATCGCTCACCGCTCGAGATCATCAAGTCCCTCTGCCGCAGCGATTACGTCCCCAGCTACTGCACCGCCTGCTACCGGCAGGGACGAACCGGCGATCGCTTCATGGTTTTGGCCAAGTCGGGGGAGATCGGCAACGTCTGTCTTCCCAACGCCCTGCTCACCTTCAAGGAATTCATCGACGACTTCGGTGACCCCGAACTGAAGGAAATCGGTCAAAAGACCATCGAAAGGCAGCTCGAGAAGATCCCCAACCCCCAGACCCGGCAAGCGACGGAAGAGCAGTTGAGGCAGTTGGAGAATGGCAAGAGAGACCTCTATTTCTAAATTTTTCGCTCTTTTCGATGTCCTCGTCCGCGCCTTCCTGGCCTGCAAGGGGGGCTGGAGCAGGCTGGTCGCGAGGACGCTCCAGCGCTCGCGCCGGCCCCTTCCCGAGTTCTCCGACCTCGAGGGGATAGAGAATTTTCGAAGGGAAAATTTCAAGTACCGCAACGATCCCCTTTTCGGGGTGCTGGACTACTACCAGCACCCCGGGCATCTCATGGTGAGCCAACGGGGCGATTGCGATTGCCAGGCGGTCTGGGTCTACAAGGCGACCCAGCAGTTGCCCCATCACCGGGCCCAGGTGATCACCGTCGTTTCCCCCGCGATCTGGAAGAACCACGTTTTTTGCGCGATCGAAAAGCCCGACAAGACCCTTTTTTCGATCGATACCAGGGGACTACACTCCCACCTGGACGAGGCGGACATGATCGCCTGGTACAATGCCTATTTCAAGACCCGCTACCGCCCCTACGCGACTCCCTACCCCTTCGAATGAGCAAAAAATCGGCGAAAGGATATGCCGTTGAAGAATTTTATTTTATTGCCCGGATACGCTTGCCAGTCTTGGATCTGGGACGAGATAGTGCCGCTACTCGATGGAAACTGCGTCAAGGTCGAGTACCCCGCGGGAAAGTTCCTTACGGTCAAGGATTTCTCAGAATGGGTCTTCGACAAATTCTGCAAGACCAGCCCTCTCAACGTGATCGGACACAGTATGGGCGGATTGATCGGACTTGAACTCCTCTCGCTGGTTCCAATTCACCGGTTGCTCTTGCTCGAAACCTTTGTCACTTCGCCCGGGCCATTCTTCCAGAAACTTTTTATGGAAGGGAGCAAATGGGGAGAACGGATCGAAGGGATGCTGACAGCAGAGAAAAAGAAATACGGGCCGGAATTGCAGCTTTCCCTCAGGAACGTCGATTGCCTCGAAACGGTCGAACGGTGGGGGAAGAAGATCACCGCTGTTTATGGAGATCGAGGAACAGGGAATCCCCAACTTGTAAAGGAACGGTTGAATTGGCCTTCATCCCTCGAGGGTGTGCGGGTAGAGGTTGTTCCCGACGCCTGTCATTTCCCGATGTTGGAGAATCCAAAAGAAACGGCTGCGATGATAAAAAAGATGATGCGATCCATCTGAAAGCCTTGCAAAAAGGCACGATGCGGGTGATCCTCGGTTGATAAGCCTGCTGAACCGAAACATCGAAATCCTCCAGTTGGACGTTGCCCGGACAGGTTGGCGGTGTTAGAATCCCCTCGAACGAGGAGGTGAACGAGGTGCGAACGATTTCTGCCTTTTCCGCTTTCCTCTTCGACCTCGACGGCACCTTGGTCGATGACGTTTCTTTCCACATCGACGCCTGGGAAGAAGGCTTTCGAGCTTTCGGCTACCGGCTAGGCAACGAGGCGATCCACGCTCAGATCGGCCGGGGAGCCGTTCCTCTCATCAAGGAGTTGATCGGCGAGACCGAGCCTGCCATCATCCAGGGCATCCGAGAGTGCCACGACCTGGCCTTTCGGAAGATGGTGGCACGAATCAGACCCTTTCCGAAGGCGGCGGAACTCTTGTCTTTCCTGCGGGCGCGTGGAATCAAGACCGCCCTGGTGACATCCTCCCAACCCCAATGGGTCGAGGAACTGATCGAAAAATCATCCTTCCGCTTCGATGTCCTCGTCACCTCGGCCGACGTCGTCGCGACCAAACCGGATCCGGCCCCTTTCCTCAGCGCCCTCGCCAAGCTGAAAACCGAAGCCTCCCGGACCCTGGCGGTGGGCGATTCACCCTTCGATGCCATCGGCGCCTGCGCCGCGGGGATCCCCTGCCTGGGGGTATTGTCCGGCGGCTTCGCCAAAGAAGANNACCGCGACGTCGCCGAAATCCTCGAAAAAATCGACTCGTTGCCTTCGTCGGATGCTACCATTCCAGAATGAAAAAAAAACTGTTCGGCCTCATCCTTTCTTTCCTGCTCACCGCCCCTTCTTTCGCCATACAAAACCCCTTCCTCGAGCTTTCCCAAGGGATCTCTGCGATCCATCAACTGAAGGGAAGCCTNNCATCGTCGAGGTCTACCAGAAAGAGAAGGTTTCTCTCGAAGCAACCCTGCTCCTCGGCCGTCTGCAGAAGCTTCCCTGGGAAAGCCTGCGCTCCCTCGCGAACTACTCCTTCTCCGAAAAGGGAAAAAATAAAGCGGGACAAAGGATTCTCTACGGGACCCCCCTCGCGGAAGGTCAGCCGAAATGCCTGGTCTGGATGGACGAGAAGCTGCCGCAGCGGGTGGACTTCTTCGAGCCCCTCGGCGATCGCCGATTGAACAGCACCCGGTTTTGGAACTACCGAAAGCTCGAGAAGACCTGGCTACCCATGTCGGTGGAGGTCCGCGAAAAATCCCTTCGCTTCGCCATCCACTTCAGCCGGGTGACCCTCAATCCTTGCCTTCCCGATTCATCCTTCACCTTCAAGGCCCTGCCCGGCCTTCTCATCGAAAACAAATAAAAAGCTGGCTTGCCCCTTCTCTTTAATATTTGTACAATTAAAACGTTGAATTAAAATTAAGGAGGCTTCATGAAAAGCAGCTTCGCTCCCGTCCTGCTCGCCGTCCTGATTTCGGCGTCCTTCTCTCTTGCCGCCGAGGCGGTCACCAAAAAAACGGGTGACATTCCGATGGTACTGAAGGAACACCCCTCCTTCCGGAAGCTCACCATGGCCATCGATTCGGCCGGCCTGACGTCCATGCTCAGGAATAAGGGGCCCTTCACCCTTTTCGCGCCGACCGACGCGGCCTTCGCCAAGATCCCCAAGAAGGACCTGATCGAACTCAGGAAACCCGAGAACAAGTCGAAGCTGGCGGAGCTCCTCTCCAACCACGTCGTGAAGGGGATGCACCTGGCGGCCGATCTCAAAAAAGTGAAGTCGCTCAGGAGCCTGGAAGGCAAGGCTTTTTCGATCAAGAACCTGAAGGGCTTCGTCCAAATCGAAAGCGCCACCGTCGTCATGCCCGACATCAAGGCGTCGAACGGGGTGATCCAGGGCATCGACACCGTGCTGAGGCCCAAATAAAAAAGGGCCGCGGAAAGATCGCCGCGGCCTTTTCATTATTTGGGCATATTCTTCTCGTTTTGCTCGAGAAAGGCCCGGTCCATCTTCTCGTTGCGCTCGGCCGCGAATTCCCGAGAATTCTCGATTCCCCCTTGATAGAAGCGGGTCGTGAGGGATAGAAGAGCGAGCGAGCCGAGCCAATCTCCCCTGGAGAGCCGGGAAAAGGCGAAGAAGACTCCGCCCCCGTTCAGGAGCAAAGAGCCGAGACCAGAGGGAACCTGCCCGGCATAGATCTGCCCGCTTCCGGGAAGACAGGTCGAGAGGAAGGCGGCTCTTTCGGGCAAGAGATAGGGGATTTTCTCGGNNCGAAGCCGCTTCTTTCGCTTCGCCCCAGCGGTACTCCCGCATCAAGCAGCGCAAGTCGCCGATGAGCCCCGCGTCGCTATTCGATTCCCGGTAGATCAAACGAGCGCTCAGGGTATCGCCGTCGCGGAAATAACTTTCGGCGATGCGCAGCTGCAGCGCTTGGGGATTCAGGCAGTCCTCGAGAGCGGCTTGCCACCAGCGACGGGCATGGGCCCCCATTCCCCTTTTCTCGAAAACGCCGCCCAATTCCTCCTTCGCCCGTCCCACCAAAGGGGATTGGGGAAAAAGGAAGAGGAAGCGCAAATACTCGGTCACGGCGGAATAAGGTTCCACCAAGGCGAGGTGGCGGGCCAAAGAAAGCTGCCCCTCCTCATCCGCCTGAGCGGGAAGGGCGAGGAAGAAGCAAAAAAGGAGGGCGATCAGGGGTCGGGACATAGCTCCTCGAAGCGACGATCAATCGCTTGTCTAGCTTCCTGCTCGGCCTTTTGATTGTTTTTTTGGGTACCTTCGACCGCTCCGTAGACATTCCCGGCATAAAGCCAGGCGGCCAGGCCCCCGAGCGAGCCTCCCAGGATCGGGTTGCTCCCAAAGGCTGCCCCCGCGCTCAAGGCGAGGGAGGAAACCGTCAGGAAGGAAAAGGCCGCGTCCCCGGTTCGGCCTTCGTACAGCTGCCCCAGACCAGGAATCAAGGCCGAGGAAACTCCGGCCAGCAGTGGCGAACGTTCGGAAAAAACGATTTTCTTTTTGGAGAGCAAAAGGTCGGCCCGGGGATCCCCCCTCATTTCGAGAAGGATCTTCTCTCCTTCCGGAGAGCCGAGGCGCAGGAGGGAGTCGGCCAGGCGCAATTTCGCGATCGCCCCCAGGGGCTCGGCACGGCGAAAATACGGAACCGCCTCGAAGGAACGATCGCCCTCCTGGTAAGCCCTGCCGATGAAGAAATTCGCCTCGGCAGCCTTGGGATCGTCCGGATGGGAATACAGCCAGCGCTGATACTCCCCTATCGAGCGGAAGTACTCCTTCTGAAGGAAGAGGGAATGGGCGAAGGCGAACTGGGAATCGGCGACCAGGAAGGCCATCAAAAAAGACTTCACCACAGGACATGGTCCTCAACCGGATCATAGAGGTATTCTCGTCCGTTCAGGGGCATGTGGGGATAATGGGCGTAGGGGTTGTCGCGCAGGAGGCGATCGGCGGTCATCAGAAGCCCCTCGAGCGCGCCGTAGCGTCCCAAAGCCTGCATCCCGAAGGCGGAGCAGGTCGGATACATGGGGCAAACCGCCCCGTCCTGGGAAGAAATCAGGACTTGATAGAGGCGGATGACGAAAGCCAGGGGAGAGGGGAAGCTTTTCGAAAGCGGAGAAGGGGAGGGATTGGACCACAGCGCTTTCTCGGTGGAATCGAGGCTCCAGGGAGCGTCGCTCCAGGCCTTGCCTTCCGCGAAGGCCGGAGCGACGCTCAAAAAGAGCAACGAGATCGAGAATTCGAAGAAAAGGCGCTTTTTCACCTTTTATTTTTGAAGCAGTTCGCTGGGGAAATTCATGATGGACTTCTGGTCGGTCACGATGGTGCGGATGCCGGGGGCCAGCTTGGAAACGTACTCGTACTGAACGAGCAGGGGATTGGTCTTGAGCACCGCGGCTTTCTGGCGAATGGCCTCGGACTCACCTTCCGCCTCGATGATCTTCCTTTGCTTCTCGAGCTTCTCGCGATCGACCTGATAGCGCATCCTCTCGACGTCCTGGAGGGCGACTTGCTTCTGTTCGATGGCCTTGGCGAAGGCCTCGGAGAACTCCACGTTACGGATCAAAGCCTCGGTCACGTTGATGTGGTACCTGCCGAGCGCCGTCTTGAGCTTGGAGTAGATCTCCTCCTGGATGAAGCGACGCTTGCTGGAATAGATTTCTCCGACCGGGTAGCTCGCGAAGGTGTTGCGGGTGACGCTGCGGATCTGGGGACGCACGATGTTGTCCTCGAATTCGCGCCCGACCTCCTTGTGCAGCATCCAGACTTCTTCGGGGATAAGGTTGTAGATCACCGACATCTCGACCTTGATTTTTTGACCGTCGGAAGTCAGGCAATCGAGGGCATCGTCGCCCGTCACGGGGCCTTCGCGCTCCCGGCTAACCATGCTGTAGCTGGTGGAGCGAACGGAATAGGAATTGGGGGTCTCGATGTAGGGGATGACGAGATGCAGCCCCTCGGTAAGGGTTCGCTTCTCGACCCCGAAGATGACGTTGAAGAGCACCACCCGTTTCCCCGCCTCCACCACGATCATCAGCTTGAAGAGGGTGACGACGCAGACGAGGGCGATGAGCCCGAAGATGATGGATTGTTTGTTGAAATTCGAGAGGGGTTTCATGTTGATCACTTTGCTTCTCATGAATTAATTTCTTATCCCTTCGGAAAGAAGGACCCTGGAAAGGGTGGCCTCGTCATCACTCAGGTTGCTGTTGATCTCGGCTGCGCTGTTATAAGCCTCGAACATCGAATAGAGTCCGATCGCAAAAGACAATCCCCAGAAGACCGCTGCCACGCTGGAGAGACTGTAAGAAGTGGCGAAACCGGTAGCGGGGGGGTTGGGGTCCGGGGTGATCGTGGAGTTGGTGTAGGCCAACAGGCCACTCAGGCAATAAGAACCAAGGCAAAGCATGCCTCCGGTGACGTCGCCGTTGTAGAGCTGGCCGAGACCAGGGATCAGACCGGAAACGCAGCAGGCCAGAAGAGGCTCTTTGTGGGCGTAAGTGCGGGATTTCCGGACTTTACGAACCGGCCCCTGGTCCTTAGCGTCGTTGTCGTCGAAGGAGATGCGCTGAACGCGGCCCTTCTGAAAGGCCATCTCGCCCGAGGAGGTTTTGAGAACGACCGTGTTTTCATCCTGCTTGGTGATGATCCCACGGTAGGAAGAACCGTCGAAAAGGGAGACCGTGTCGGCCAATGCGGGGGAAACAGGGGAGAACGCGAGAAAGAGCGAGAAGAGAGGGATCAGGATGCGTTTCTTTTCCATGGGGCCTCCAGTCGTTGCTTGACGCGTTCATTATACCCGCTAGGGTCCTTCAGAGAAATAGCTTTCGAGGCGATCGCAGGCCTTCGACAACAAATCCTCGTCGGCGAAGCCGAAGGAAATCCGTAGATGGCCTTCTCCGAACTTGCCGAAGGCGCTGCCCGGAACGGTCGCCACTCCGGTTCGGCGGAGAAGATCGAGGGCTAGTTCGGAAGAAGGAAGAGGATGGTCCACGGCGACCATCGCGAACATGGCCCCCCGGGAAGGACGCCACTGCAAACCGGGGATTCTAGAGATCCGCCCTTCCAGGAAAGCGGCGCGTTCCCGCAGGACCCGATTGTATTCCTCGAGGAAGAACATGGGCTGCTTGAGGGCTTCTAGCACCGCCAACTGGGAGATCACCGGGGCGCAGATCACGGTGGAATCGTGGACCTTGAGGAACTGTTCCGTCAATTCGGCACTGGCCGCCATGTAGCCCACCCGCCAACCGGTCATCCCGAAGGTCTTGGAAAAAGAGCCGATGGTCACGACGTTCTGGCGAAAGCGCTCTTCCGAAGCCAGGCTGTAGGGCTTCTCGCAGAAGTATTCGTAGACCTCGTCCGAGATGACGGCGATGCCGCGCTCGCAGGCCATCTCGGCCACCGCTCGCAGGGAGTCGGGCTCGAAGACGGTCCCGGTGGGATTGTTGGGCGAAACCAGCACGATGGCCCGAGTACGGGAAGTGAGGGCCTTCTCGATCATCTCGGGGTCGAGGGAATATCCGGATGTTTCCTCGGTGAGAGGAACTTCCACCACCGTCATGCCCAGCATCTCGACCGCCATGGCGTGGTTCATGTAATAGGGAGACGGAAGAACCACTTCAGCGCCTCTTTCGCCGAGGCCGATCAAGGCCTGGACGAAGGCCTGGTTCGCTCCGACCGTGACGAGGAGTTCTCTTTGGGGATCGACGGGGAAGCGATTGAAGGTCGCAAGCTTTTTCGCGAGGGCTTGCCTCAACTCGGGAAGGCCCGGATCGGGCGAATAAAAATGGATGAAGCGTTGGGAAAGGGCGGAGGCAACTTTTTCCATCACCGCGGGGGAAGGGACGAGATCGGGAACGGCCTGGCCGAGTCGAATGACTTCACGGCCGGCTTTTTGGAGGCGGTCGGCCTCCTCGTTGACGACGGCGATCGCGGGGGCGGCGATCGCCCTGAGAGCGGGGGAAGAAACGGGGGGAAAAGTGATTTTCATTTTTTAGTCGAGGGTGAAGGCGGTGGAGGGGAGCGAACCATTGAGGGCGACGTTGTTGAACTGGCTGCGGTAGACCAAACGATTGCCTTCGTACATCTCCCGCACCAGGGGAATCTTATCCTGTTGGTCGATGAAGAAGAGCTCCCTGGTGATGCCGCGCAGGCTCTGGTTCGAAATCACTTCGACGATCGCCAAAGGCTTCCCGTTGAGGGCGCCCTGGCCGAGGATGCGGGTCCTGGCGTTGGGATCGAGCAGGGTGGACATCATGCGGACGATGCCGGTTTCGGCGAGGGTGTTGCCGCGGGTGTTGCACATCCGGCCGTCGGAGAGGTCGAGGTTGACCTTGACCTGGAAGCCGAAGAACTTGGTCTTGACTTTGGCCTGCCCGCTGCCGAGGTAGACGATCTTGGTACCGACCGCCTTGCCGTCGGTGTGCTCGAGAACCTGGATGCTGATCTTGCCGGGCTTCTGGAAACAAGCCGCGGCCTTGGAGGAAACGGTCTTGGTCCCGTTCGAATCGTAGGTGGTGATGGTGGAGGTGATGGAGTTGATGCGCTGGTAGCGGGAGGAAATGTCGCTCAGCATGACCTTGAGGTCCTGGGCGGGGTTCTGGGCGCCGCTGTTGGGAGCGGGAGCGCTGATGACGAGGCCGTTGAGATTCTTGCCGGCGTTGGGGCTCATGCTGGGGGCATCGGCGCCGCATCCGGCCATCAGAGCCATGCTCAGACCGAGAATCAAAGTCTTCAGAGAATTTCTCATCGCTTCCCCCTTTTGGTCTTCCGTTCCCCATGGTCATTATATGGAGGAAGGCCGAAACCATTCTTAAGGGAAAACTAACATTGAATTAAAAAATGAAGGACGAGGGATTTTCATCGGTTTTTCGGGATCTCCGCCCAGGTAATTCCTCAGCCAGACGATTCCTTCGCCCTTGGCCACGCGGTCGCAGGGAATCAACTCTTCGATGTTCTCGATGGCGGCGCCGTGGCCGCCCAGGATGATCTCGGCCTCGGGCTGGATTTCCCTGACGAGCTTCGCCATCTCCCGGGCCTTGGTGATCTAGAGCTCCATCTTGTTTTCCTTGCGGCCGAAGGCATCGTCCACGCCATAGGGCCCGAAAACGCAAGTCAAAAGCAGGTTCTTCATTTGCCTTTTCCTTTCCGGCGCCAGGTCCAGCGGAAGAAGAGGAAGAGGGGAATCCAGACGATGGCGAAGACCCCCACCCAGACCCCCAGGGTCAAAAGGAAGAGGAGGGTGGAGAGCAGGGCGGAAGCGGCCTGGCCGAGGACGGTGGAGAATTGCCAGCCCCGGGGGGAGACCCCCGGTACCCTCTGTTGCAGGGTCACTCCGAGGGTGGCCAGGGCCACCCGGTTGGAAAGATAGTTGAGGCGACCGGTGGCGGCTTCGATCTCGCCCCGGACGCGGGTGAGTTCATGCTCGACCTGGAGCAAATCGGGGATCTTGCCGGCCCGGGAGTAGAGTTCGAGCAGCCTGTTTTCCTCGGCCCTCCAGTTTTCCAGGCGCTTGGACAGGTCCATGAACTCCTCGCCGACGTCCTGACCGGTGATACGCAGGGAGCGGGGGGTTCCGACTTTGGAAATGGAGGCGATCGCCGCGTCCAGACTCTTTTCGGGGAGCCGGCAGGTAAGGTTGCCGCTGGGGTAATCGCCGTTCTCCAGGCTCACCTCGGAGGTATAGCCCCCGAACCCCTTCACGATTTGCTGGATACGATCGCTGGCAGTGGCGGGCTGATCGACCAGCAGGACGATCTCCGCGTTGCGGAGGAGCATGGGGGCGTAGGCGGCCTTCTTCTCCGGCATCGCCGAATCGGGCGCCGCTCCCATCGATTTGCTTTTTTCGCTGTTTTCGGAAAGGGCAGCCCGCGAGCGTTCCTGGTATTGCGGGGGATTCGAGGATCCGGCGCTGCAGGAAACCAACAAAGCGAGGAAAATCAACAGCCCCGAGATTCTTTTCATCCTTGCCCTCCGATCTTGCCCGTGTCCTGCAAGGGTCAGTCTAACAGAGGATCGAGATCAAAGGTAATAGTCGAGGGCCTCGAGAAGGCTGCGGAAAGGCCGCATCACTCCCCTTGCGGGCTGGTAGACGAAAGGAAGGGAGAAATTCGCCCAGTCGCGTTCGAAGAGGCGCTGGCGGAGCTGCCCGATGAGTTGGGGATCGGTCGTGGCCGTATCCAGTTCCTGGTTATCCGTCATGCCGCGGGTATCTCCGTTGACCGAGCCGACGGTCGCCCAGCGATCATCGACGGAGATGTACTTGACGTGGAGGTGGGCGTCGGAGGGATTGCCGCGGTAGATGCGAGCCTCGGCTCCTTCGTCGACCAACTTCTTGAGTTCTTCGGTGTGGATGTTCTTGAAGATGGAATTGCCCTCGAAGGAGGGAACCATCACCCTGAGCTTGACTCCGCGCTTGATGGCCGCGTGGAGCTTGCCGATCAGGAGATCGTCCCAGAAGTACTGCTGCTCGACGAGGATCTCGCTCTTGGCACCGTCGACGGCGGCGTTGATGGCGTCACGCGCCTCGAATCGCCCCTCGCCGGGACTGGTGACGAGGACCTGGGCCGAAACTCCGCCCTGAGGGGAAACGCTCGCCGTCTGCCTGAGGGTTCCGCCCCCTCCGAGATGCCAATCGGTGGCGTATTCGTTGTAGAGCTGAGCGACGACCGGTCCCTTCCACTGGATCAACACGTCCTGGGTGGTGAGTTCGAAGGGGTGGTGGAGGTTGACGCCGCCGATGAGGGCGGTTTCTCCGTCGACCAGATAAACTTTTCGATGCGTGA
Source organism: Cyanobacteria bacterium UBA8530 (assembly GCA_003503675.1). Classification (GTDB taxonomy): domain Bacteria; phylum Cyanobacteriota; class Sericytochromatia; order S15B-MN24; family UBA8530; genus UBA8530. Next base: position 15,841 of record DOBT01000119.1, read on the forward strand.
TGTTGAGGCCGAGAACCCGGTTTTCCTTCCGGACGGTGCGCGGGCGGTAAACCCGGACATCGACTCCGCCTGCGCGAAGCTTGGCGACGATATCCTTGTGACCGGCGAGGAAGCGGCTCCCCATGTAGTCCATGTTGAGCTTGACCTCTAGCCCTTCCTTGGCCTTCTCGAGGAGGATGGGGACGATCTTGTCCCCCATCGCGTCGTTGCCGAAGGAAAAGGTCTCGAGATAGATGGAGCGCTTCGCGTTGCTCAGAAAAGCGAGAAAGGCGGGAAAGGTCTCCGAGGGAGAAACGTGAAGGACGGCGGAATTCTGGAAAGTGATCTGCTGGGGGGCACGCGAGCGCGTAGCGGGAACGACCAGAATCTCGTCCGGCAACTTGTCCAGGGGAAGATCCGCGAGGTCGAGCGCGTTCAGGTTCGAGGCTTTTGATTGCTGCAGCGTCGCCCAGGGTCCGGCCGTACATCCCGAAAGTCCGGCGACGATCAAGGTTGCGGCGAGGATAATCCGTCGTTTCGAGGACAATTATACCTCCAGTTGGCTTCTGCTTCAGAAACCAGGCTAGTTTAAGCCCTGGTAAAGGGGCTGTCAACCGCAAGGCATAGGATTCGCAAGAACGAACAACTTTCCTGCCACTACCCGAGCGCTCCCTTGTGTGAAAAGGGGCCACCTTGTAGAATGTACGTGAACGAGACGAGAAGAGGTCATCGATATCGAATCACCGAGCAATTCTTTCATCGAACAAACCGACTTCCACTCCCTCGCCATCGAGATCCTCGATTGTCTGAACCGCCAGGATGAGGATCAGGAGGCGATCCGGGGGATCCTTCGCTTGATCTCCCGGCACACGGGCCTCCAGGCCGTCGGGCTCCGCCTGGGACAGGGGGAGGACTTCCCTTTTTTCTTCCAGATCGGGTTCGGGGGGGATTTCATCGCGGCCGAGAACGGCCTCTGCGATAAGAAGGGCGCTCTGGAATGCCTTTGCGGCGACGTGCTGCTTCAAAGGTGCGCCTCCTCTTTCAGCCCGGGGGGAAGCTTCTGGTGCAACCGCTTTTCCGCTCAATTCCCTTCCCTGAAAGAACGTCCACCGGGAACCGCCCGCCTTCGCAAGAGTTGCCTGGATGAGGGATTCGAGTCCGTGGCCCGCATTCCCCTGCACTGCAAAAACCAAATCGTCGGCCTCTTGCATCTCAGCGACAAGCGCGCCGACTGCTTCAGCCCGGAAAGCATCTCCCGACTGGAAGGGCTCGGCGCCTCGATCGGCATCGCCCTCAAGCGGATTCAAATCCTGAAAGAGCTCGAAAAGGAAAAAGCCACCCTCTCCAACATCATCGGCCTGAACCCATACGGCATCATCCTCCTCGACGAAGCGGGTCACGTGCTGCGGGCCAACCGCCCGGTCTCCCCTCCGCCGGACTACTCCTTCTTCGAAGATCCCATCTTCCAGGAAAACGGCCTCATCGAGAAGGTGCTCGAGGTGAAGAACGGGAAGATGGTGATACTACCGGAGTTCTGGTATACCCAGCCTTCCGAAGGATCGGGCTCTCCCATCATTTCCTTTTGCTTCCGCTCCACCCTCTTCCCCATCCTCGACGCCTCGGGCAGGATCGAGAACATCGTGGTCATGCACGAGGACATCACCGAGCAGAAGCAACTCGAAAAGGAACTCCTGAAAGCCAAGGAAAGGGCCGAGTCGGCCAATCAGGCCAAGAGCCGNNCCTCGATTTTTCCAAGATCGAGGCGAAGAAGTTGGAGCTCTTCCCGACCCCCTTCTCCCTGCGGACGATGCTCAAGGAGACCCTGAATCCCTTATCCCTGCAAGCGCAGCAAAAGAAGCTTTTTCTGCACCTGAGTCTTGGCGAAGAGGTGCCCGATGCCCTGGTCGGGGATTCCGGCCGCTTGCGGCAAATCCTGATCAACCTGATCGGAAACGCGATCAAATTCACCAAGCAAGGCGGCATCGATCTCTCCATCGCTTGCAAAGAAAAGTCGAAGGAACGTTCGGAGCTAATCTTTCACTTTGCGGTGAAGGACTCGGGGATCGGGGTGCCTCCCGAAAAGCATGGCCTGATTTTCGAGGCCTTCACCCAGTCCGACAGCTCGACGACCCGCCATTACGGGGGGACCGGACAA
>DOBT01000242.1 GCA_003503675.1 Cyanobacteria bacterium UBA8530
GAGATGTTCGTGGGTTTGGTGAACCGCGAAGTGAGGGCCAGGTACAAGGGGTCTTTTCTGGGCTTCTTCTGGTCCCTCCTGAACCCCCTCCTGCTGCTGCTGGTTTATTCCTTGGTTTTTTCGGTTTACCTGAGGGTCAACATCCCGAATTACCCGCTCTTCCTTTTTTGCGGCCTGTTGCCCTGGGTTTGGTTCTCGACCGCGATCACCAACGCCACGGCGGNNCCCCATGAGATCCTGCCCCTGGTCAACGTCACGACCAATTTGATCAACTTCCTGCTTTCCCTGCCGGTTTTGTTGGGGTTCATGTTCTTTTCCCATATCCCCTTCACTCCCTACCTGCTTTACTTCCCCTTGCTGGTGGCCATTCAGTTCCTGCTCACGCTGGGGCTGGCTCTGCTCTTCTGCACCTTGAACGCCTTTTTCCGGGACGTCGAACAGCTCATGGGCCCCTTGTTGATGGCCTGGTTCTATACCACCCCGATCGCCTATTCCGCCGCCACCATTCCCGAGAAGTACAAGTTCCTCCTGATCATCAACCCCTTGGCCCCCATCATCGCCGGCTACCAGAACATCTTCTTCGATGGGCGCGCGCCTTCCCTCAAGCTGCTTTTTCTTTCAGCCGCCTTCGGGGTGGTGGCCTTCTTGGTTGGCTATGCCGTCTTTTATCGGCACAAGTTCACTTTCTCGGAGATCGTTTAAATGGGCGCGATTGAAATCTGCAACGTCTGGAAGCAGTTCCAGCTCCAGTCCTACCGTCCTCAAACCCTGAAGGAAGCGCTGGTCGGCCTGGTGAGGCAGCGGGACACTTCGAAGAGCAAGTTCTGGGCCCTGCACGACGTGTCCATCGAAATCGAGCGCGGCGAGACCTTCGGCATCATCGGGAACAACGGTTCCGGCAAGAGCACCCTGNNGGCCGGGAGAACATCTTCCTCAACGGAGCCATCCTGGGCCTGCGTCGCAAGGAGATCGAAAAGAAACTCGACGAAATCGTCGGCTTCGCGGAACTCGAGAACTTCATCGACAACCCCGTCAAGACCTATTCCTCCGGGATGTACANNTCATCGACGAGGTCCTGGCGGTCGGGGACGTGGCCTTCCAACAGAAGTGCTTCGATCAAATCCACCGCTTCAAGCACGAGGGCAAGACCATCGTCTTCGTTTCCCACAGCCTGGGGATCGTGCAGGACCTTTGCCAAAGGGCCGCCTGGCTGGATCACGGTGAATTGAGGGCGCTCGGAAAAACCGATCAGGTGCTGGAGTTCTATTCCCAGCAGATCGCCTCCTCCATCAAGAAAAACAAGGAAGACTTCGAAACCCTCATTCCCGACGGTAGCGCCACCATCCGCAATCTGTGCGCCTTCAGCGGCGACGGCTCGGCGTGCTCCATCCTTTCCGATCGCAAGCCCGCCCAGTTCGGCTTCGACCTTTCCACCAGTCTCCCGCCCCAGGAGTTGGAGGTTTCGGCCCGCATTTTCCGGACGGACGGCGTTTGTTGCTACGATCAAAGGGCACTGGTCGCTTCCTTCACCGAGGCCCCCTCTTCCGCACCCATTTCCCTGGCGATCGATGAACTCTGCCTCAGCACGGGCACCTACTCCCTTCACTTGAGCGTTTCTCAGCCCGGAAAAGACAAGTGGCTCGACGAGAAGTTCTTCAACTTCGCGGTGGAATCCCCCCACCGAGGTCCCGGGATTGCCCACCTGAATGGCAACTGGCTGCAAATCCCCCTTTCGCCCGATTTGGCCAGAAAGAACAGCGATGCTCTTCTCGGGAAGTGAAGCTTCGGGAAAGGCTTTCGTACGATGAGGAAGCCACGGATAGCGGTGGTCGCCGATGTGCGGAATTGGGCCTTTTCCAACATCGCTTCCCAGATGGAAAAGAATCTCAACCAAAAGTATCAGATCAGCATCCTCTATCTCGAGGACTATCCCAAACGCCCCGAGCTGTATTCCGCTCTTTTCTGCGGCCAGCCCTTCGATTTGGTCCACTTTCTCTGGCGGGAAACGGCCCTCACCTGCGATATCATGCTGCCCTTCCTGGAGGATGGCTTCGATGAGGCCTATACCGAGGGCTTTCTCAATACCGCCATCACCTCCTCGGTCTACGATCACCTTTTCTTGGCGCCCGAAGAAATCAAGGCCCGGACCTTTTCCTACAAGTACCTGTTGGACGGCTACACGGTCAGTTCCCAAAAGCTCTTCGACATCTACCGTGACATCGAGGAGTATCCCGAGCCCGATGCGGTGATCGAGGACGGAGTGGATCCGACCCACTTCTTTCCGAAGGACCTCGATCGCCTTGGTGAGCAGGGAAGGGAGCTGGTCATCGGATGGGTGGGCAACAGCCGCTGGGGAATGGAGCAGGGTACCGATCGAAAGGGCCTCTACACCGTCATCAAGCCCGCCCTCGAGGCCTTTCGGGGGGAGAACGTTCCTATCAAAGGGCTGTTCGCCGATCGCAACGAGCGTTTCATTCCCCGCGAGGAAATGGTCGACTACTACAGCGGCATCGACGTGCTGGTTTGTGCCTCGGACGCTGAGGGAACCCCCAATCCGGTGCTCGAGGCCATGGCCTGTGGGGTGCCCGTCGTTTCTACCGACGTCGGCATCGTTCCCCAGGTTTTCGGAGCCATCCAATCCCGGTTCATCATGGAGGAAAGGAACCCCGAAGCCCTGAAAAGCAAGCTTAAAAGCTTGCTCGGCGATCCGGAGCTTCGCTTGGCTCTCTCGGAAGAGAACCTGAGCCGCATCCGCCTCTGGACCCGGGAGCAGGAAAGCCTCAAGTGGGACTGCTTCTTCGAGAAGATCCTGAAGCGCCATGCCGAGGGAAGGCGAAGAATGTTCGAGCCGAGCATGAAGGGGGCCTTCAAGGCTTTCATGCTCGAACACCGCAAGGCCTTGACGGGACTCATCGAAGAAAAAGAAAAGGCCATGCGTTCCCTGACCAGGATGATCGACGAGCGCGACGAGGCCATGCGCTCCATGACCAGGATGATCGACGAACGCGACGACGCCATGCGCTCCATGACCAAGATGATCGATGATCGCGATGCCCTCATCAAGCGCCATGAAGCTCAGCCTTACGGACGAGTGCTGCTGTCTCTGCCTTTCGGAAGAGGACGGTGGCTTTCCTTCGCGGTCAAGTTTATGCGCGGATCGCCNNCAGGAAGCGGTTGCGGTAGTCTTCCGCCACCGCGTAGAAAGAAAAGAAGAACTCGCTGCGTGCGCGCAACTCGGCCCGATCGAGGGTTCCCTTTTCATGGATCCTTGCCACCGTTTCTTCAAAGAGCATGGAAGAGGCTTCCCAATCGGGCCATTGTCCTGCGGTCGAAAGCGCTTCTTCCTTCAGCCTTTCCAATAGTCCCTTTTCGGATTTCAGGCGGTTCAAGTAGCTGATGACCCGCTCTTCGTCATCCCGGTGGGCGACCAGGGCGTTTCGGTCGTGGAGGATGTACTCGTCATGGCCGGTCACGTCGTAGGTGATGGCGGTGCCGCCGCAGTGGAACATTTCCAGTGGGGGACCGAACATCCCCTCGACATAGCTCAACTTCACCAGGACATCGCAGGAACGATAGATGGCCGGGGTTTCGAAGATCGGCACCCTCGAGAAGAGGCGATCGACCCCGGGGTAGGAGGCCGTTTCGGTCGAGGTCAAAAACCAGACCTCGTCGGCCTGAGAGCGAAGGCAGAGTTCGAGGGTCTTTTCGACGTTCTTGAAGAAGACCTTGAGAGGGCCTTCCACCAAAACCCTCAGATGCCCGGGCTTTCGCGAAGCGACGCTCGGGCCTTCACTCTGGTAGATGTCCTTGCGGATGCCGTTGTGCACCAGGTGGGTAGCGGCCCGGAAGTTTTTCTCGAGGTGGTCCCGAATCCAGGTGGCCTCGGTGAGGATCGGCAGCCCCAAGAGGTAGGTCGCCTCCACCAGCTTGCGCAGGGCCGCCTCTTCTTCGGGATAAAAATAGGATTCGATGGATTGCACGAAGTAGGCGTAGCGATGGGCGGGAACGCGATGCAACTCGTAGACGGTCCGCCACCAGGTGGCGATCGCCACGTCGAAGGTCTCCTCTTCGATCTCCCCGAAGGTCTTCCAGGTGAGCTCGCGGGCCTCGGAGTGCCAGTCGAGCCGGGAAGATTCGACCGGGTGCTCCGTCACGATGGTGACGTCCACTCCCCGTCGGGCCGCCCGGATCGCGTGTTCGAAAATGACGTAGGTTCCGCCGCTGATATCGGGAGAACCCAACAGGAAGGCCCACTTCAAGGTTGGAACCGCCGGAAGGTCTTGTAAAAGCGAAGGTGTCCGTAGAGGGGGCGTAGAAAGCCCAGTCCCCGTTGTTCCAGCGTCAAGGGCGCCCACCAACCGGAAAAAATGGTTTCGCGCGGCGCCCTGAGCAATTGAAGCAGGTTATTGAGCCGCTCTCCCAGGTGGATCCGCTCTGAGCGGCGGAAAGTGCTGGTCTCGAAGAGGCCGAAGTTCTCGTAGTGGTGAAGCTTGGAGAAGAACTCGACCTCCTCCTTCTTGGGTAGAAAGGCCAGGCGGGCGTGGTTCATCGCCAGGAGTTCTTCCAACCGCTGGATGCTAAAGGGTGAATGGGCCATCCGCTCGGCAATCTCTCGGAAAACCGGGCTCAGTTTCCCTTGGATCGGTTTGATCACGCCCTCGAAAAGCAACTTTTCCTGCTCCAACGGCTCGGTCTCCACCTCGCCANNACAGGGGGGTCTCGCGATAGCCGCGGGCGCTTCCGTGCGAGGCGCCGAGCAAGACCTCGAAGAGAGGGCGGTTGTCGTTGTAGACCCCGTAATAGGGCGAGGTCTCCGGAAAGTAGCTGAACAGCAGGCCGGTCTTCCGGTTGCGCTCCTCGGCCGCTCCCGGGGAAATGAGGCCCAGGTAGTAGCCCTGAACCGGAACTTCCCCATCGAAGATGCGGAAGACATGGTCCTGGATCGTTCCCTTCCAGCCGACGTCGACCAGATGGAGGCCGTCTTCCAGGCGGCTACCGAAGCCCGCCAGGTACTTCTTGAAGAGCCCCTTTTGCTCGAGGCGCAGGCTCTCGTATTTTTCCCGGAAGAAGGAAAGGCCCAATAAGCTCCGGAAGGCTACGCAGTGGGGGAAATCCTCGAACTTTTCCTCGGCGTCGATCGAGATTTCCTCCGCCAGAGAACGCGCTTCTTCCCGACTGAAATTCAGGTTGTTCAGGAAGTCGTCGAGGGAAAGGGCCCGGTATTGGCGGAAAAGGGTATCGAAAGTTTCTTCGCAAAGCGGTTTGAGCGAGGCGATGAAGGTGGAACGACGAGACACCAGGAGGTAGTGGGCCTCGATCCTCGACTGCGGCCCGAAACCGTTGATGTCTTGGAAGGCCTCGAAGAGGTGCTTCAAGAATTCGCCCTCCCTCGAAAGGAAGAAAACGTCTTTGACGCCCTGTGCCGAGAGCTTTTGATGCAGCTTCTCGATAAAGGCGTAAAGGGTGAAGGCGAACTCGGTGAAGTAGATTTTTTGACGGCGGTTCTCCCTCGCATGCCGTTCGATGAGACGAGAAAGGGAACGCTTCAATTCTTGGGGGTCTTTCGAGTTTCTGGCGGCGCGCTGGTAGAACTCCCTTTGCTCGGCCCGGTCGAGCAGGTGGGCCCGGATATCGCGAGAAAGGGCGCCGTTCTTGTCGGCTTGCTCGTTGTCGCCGACCATGAGGATCTTCTCGGGGCGGACCTTCGTTTTCTGAAGGACGAGATCGTAGAGCCGGCCGCTTCGCTTGGTGAGGCCATGGTCGCAGGAAACGAAGACGTCCTCGAAAAGGGAGAGGATGTCGTGTTTGGCGAACAACCTCTTCATCAGGGAAGAAGGGAGGTAGAAATCGGAAAGGCCGTAAACCTTGAGGCCCGCCCCCTTGGCTTTTCGAAGAACGGCGATCATTTCGAGGTCCAGGGTCTGCAGGGCATGCTCGACGTCCAGCTCGATCTCCCGGCAAAGGGCCGCGAAAGAGGACTGGTCGATTTCCCGGCCGAAAGCGTGTTTTTCGAGGAGCATCGCCTGGAAGCGCTGGAGGAAGGCCTCGTCGAAGGCGAACTCGAGGTCCAGGCCCTTGCGCTGGTTTTCCAGGCAAGAATCCTGCTCCAACTGGCTTCTAAGCCGATAGATCTCCTCGGGCAGCGCCTCAATCCCCAACGCCTGCTGTAGGCGCTTGGAAGCGATCCTCTTGGTGTCTTCCGGGTGAACCCGACGCAGGATGAGGGTGTCGAAGATATCGCTGAAGACACATTCGATTTGGCCGGGGTTCTCTTCGATTAACTTTTCTAATGCTTTGACCATCTTAAAAAAGCCCGGGCCTCTTGCTCTGATTTTCTGCCATCCTACAAGTGTAAGGGAGCCGCTCGCAAGGCGTCAAGAATCGCTGCTTTCGAGAAAAGCGGCGAAGGCAGAGATTCTCCAAAAGTGTTAAAATGGATTTCCATGGACGAAACGCGCGCTCAGAGCCCCGTGAGGGGGAAGATTATCCCGGAGAATCAGACGAAATGTTGTCAGGGAACCCTTCGACCGCCGATAAAGAAAATCTGAAGAATCTGCCTCTTTGCAATCCCTCTTCCTTTTTCGTAAAACGAGTCTTCTTCTTTGCCGCCCCCTGTCTCCTGATCTGGTCGCTCTATTTCCTGGCCTTTTATCCGGGCCTGATGTCGGGTGACAGTTTTTCCCAGTGGATGCAGATCGGCTCCTTTCACTTCCACGATCATCACCCCGCCTTCCACACCCTTGCGATCTTCCTCCTGACGCGGCTCTGGCATTCCCCCGCCGTCGTCGCCCTCTTTCAGGCCGTCTCCCTCGCGGCGATTTTCGGCTACGCCCTGGCCCTCTTCGAGGAAATCGGCGTTCCCAAGCTGGCCTTGCGGCTTTCCGCCCTGGCCTTCTGCCTCGCTCCGATCAACGGCATGTATTCCATCACCCTCTGGAAGGACGTATCCTATGCGATCGCCCTTCTCTGGCTGACCATCCTGATGGTTCCCGTCCTCACGAGCCGTGGCGCCTGGCTCGAAAAAAACGGCAACCAATTTGTCCTGGTCCTTTCCCTGATCCTGGTTTCATCCTTCCGCCACAACGGCATCATTCCTTTTTTCCTCACCATCCTGGCCTTGTTCCTCCTTTTTCGAGAGAAATGGCGCCCCCTCTTGAAAGTGGCTTTTTTCTCCTTCCTCCTCCTCTTCCTCATCAAGGTGCCCCTTTATCATCTGCTCGGAGTGGGTCCAGGGGCGTCGGGCCGCCTCCTGACCATCCCCATCCAGCAGGTCGCCTCCGTCCTGGCCCAGGACGGCGAGATCGCCCCCAGGGACCGCGTCTTCCTGGAAAGGATCATGCCTTTGTCCGATTGGCGGAAGTACAAGGCGGATTTCGTCGACCCCGTGGTCTACAACGAAAAGATGCTGGCCTTTCTCTCCTACACCCCGGACCAGCAGCTCAGGAAGGAAAATAACCGCAATTTTCTTCGGATCTGGCTTCAAGCGGTATGGAACAACCCAAAGATCGTCATCAAGGGCTACCGTTCCCTTTCTTCGATCATCTGGCAGGTCGACCAGCCCCATGATTCCTACACCTATACCTGCGAAAAAGGCATCGATCCGAACAACTGCGGGCTTCACCTCGGCCTCGAGAGCCATTCCCTCTCGCCTCGATTGAAAGCCCTGCTGCTTTCCTTCATCGCCTGGACCGAGCAGCCTTCCCTGGTTTGGCTTTTCTGGCGCCCCGCCCTCTCCCTGTACTCCACCCTGCTTTTCGCCTTCCTCTTGATGCGCCGGAGAGGACTTTCCTATTCGCTTTTGCTCATCCCCAGCTTCGCGAACGTCCTCAGCCTCCTCATCTCGGTCCCTTCCCAGGACGTCCGCTACATGTATCCGACCATCCTGGTGGCCTTCGCCTTGCTTCCCCTCGCCCTCTCGACCAAAAATGAAAAAACGAGTGGTCCAAATCATGCGGCATCATCCTCGATACCGTCCTCAAGCTCTACAAGGAGACTTACATTTTATTGAGCCGCCAAGACCACGAGACCTTCGAAAAGGTCGAGAAACTGGCAAGATATTAGATGCTTCTTTCGAAGATCCGACGGAAGCTCAAGACGATCTGGGGGCGCCTCTCCTGGAAAATGTTTCGGGCTTGGGGCCCGAAAAAGCATTCGGATCTCCCCCGCATCTCCTATTTGATACCGGGGACGGGGATCAGCGGCGGGTTGGCCGTCATTTGCCAACACGCCTCTCACCTCCAGGCCAGGGGCTTTTCGGTTTCCTTCATCGACGTCGAAGAATCGGGAAAGCCGATCGATTGGTTCCCGGGCCTACAGGTCGAGGTGATCCCCTTGAGCCGGGTCAAGGAAAAATTGGACCTGGCGATCGCCACCGGCTGGCAAACCGTCGATCCCCTGCTTTGGCTGAAAGCCGATCGAAAGTGCTATTTCGTGCAGTCGGACGAAACCCGCTTCTTCGACGACCCGCGCATCAAGAAGAAGATCCGGAAGACCTACTCCTACGACTTCGAGCACTTCACCGAGGCCCGCTGGATCCAGGCCTGGCTGAAATCCGAGTTCGAAAAGGAAGCGCACTACGTGCCCAATGGCCTGGATGAAAAGATCTTTTTTCCCTCCGAACCCTTGGAGCCGAAAAGAGTTTTTCGGGTTTTACTCGAAGGCGCCATCTGTTTGCCCTTCAAGGGGATGAAAGAGGCCTTCGAGGCGGTGGCCGAGCTCGATTGCGAGGTCTGGTGCGTCAGCGGCTCGGGGAAACCCGAGCCGGATTGGCGCTGCGATCGCTTCTTCGAGCGGGTGCCCATGGAGACCATGCGCCGCATCTATTCCAGCTGCGACGTGATCCTGAAAATGAGCAAGGTCGAAGGATTTTTCGGTCCGCCCCTCGAGATGATGGCCTGCGGCGGCACCGCCGTCGTCGCCAAGGTGTCCGGCTATGACGAATACATCGTCGATGGGGTCAATGCCCTGGTGGTCGAGGCGGGCGACGTGGAAGGCGCGAAAGAGGCGGTTCTCAGATTGATGAACGATCCCGCTCTCAGGGAAAGGCTTTCCCTATCCGGTAGGGAGACCGCCGCCAACTGGCGCTGGGACAGAGCGATCGATGCGCTCGAGGAAGTCTTCCGCGGAAAGAAAGAAAAATGAAGAGCGAAAAAATCTCTTTCATCGTGGTGAGCGCCGACGGCAAAGATTACCTCGCCGTCCTCCTCCCCTCGATCTTTCAGCTCGATTACCCCGATTCCCTGATCGAGGTAGTGGTGGTCGACAACGGCTCCTCGGACGGGACAGTCGAATGGCTCGAAAAGGAATGGCCGTTGGTCAGGGTGATCGCCAATTCGGAGAACGAAGGCTTTGCCCGTCCCAACAACGTCGCCGCCCGCTCCGCCACCGGAAAATGGCTTTGTCTCGTCAACAACGACATGAAGCTAGAGAAGAATTGGCTGCGAGAGATGCTGGGGGCTCTCGAAGGGGAAAAATGCCTTTGCGCCGGCTCGGTCATCCTGGACTGGGAAGGCAAGAAAATTGATTTCGACGGGGGGGCGATCGCCTTCACCGGCCACGGCCCGCAGCCCAACCACGGCGATACGACGAAAAAAAAAGAAAAAATCGGGAAAAACGAAAAAATCGAAAAAGTCGAAATTCCCTTCGCTTGCGGGGGGGCCATGTTGATCGATAAAAACGCTTTCCTGGAGGTCGGCGGCTTCGACGAAAGTTACTTCGCCTACTACGAGGACGTCGATCTGGGTTGGCGGCTCTGGCTCTACGGCTACGAGGTGGTGTTGGCGCCGGGGGCGATCGCCTACCATCGCCACAACGCCACCTCGAAAAAGGCCCCCGCCTACCAGAAGAAGGTTCTGATGGAGCGAAACGCGCTTTTTTCGGCCATCAAAAACTACGAGGAAGAAAATCTCCTGCGCATCCTACCGGCGGCCCTCCTGCTCGCGAACAAGCGGATGTGCCAGGAATCCCAGGTCGAAAAAAAGGATTTCATCTTCAGCCTTTCGGGACTTCCGAAAAAAAAGGAAATTTCAGAAAAAAATGAAATTCCCTGGGCGAAGGCCTGGCGTTCCCTTTATCGGAAGGGGCTCTCCTCTTTCTTGAAAAAGGTCGCCGTAGCGCTCGCCACCAAGGTGCTGAAGCGATGGGGACGCCCTCCCTTCGCCGAAGGCGGGGTGCTCGTCGATCGTTCCGCCTATGCCACCGCGATCGCTCTGGAGGAGGTCGCCGATCACCTGGACGAATTGCTGGCAAAACGCGCGGTCATTCAAAAATGCCGCCGCCGCCCCGATAGTGAGGTCCTTCCCTTATTCTTGGAGCCTCTCCGGGCCATCGACGGGAATCCGTCCTATCTGAAGGCCCAAAAGGCCTTCCTTTCCTCCTGGGGAATCGAAAGAGTCTTCGATATTCCGAAGCTGCGCCCATGAGAAAAAGAGTCTTGGTGCTGACCCATGAGCTCATCGGTCCCTTGATGGTGGGACCGGCCATCCGGGCCTTCGAGCTTTCCGCTCGGCTGGCGGGGATTGCCGACGTCACCTTGGCCAGTCCGCTCCCCGTCGAACGCAGCCATCCGGAATTCCGCATCCTTTCCTTTTTCGACCAGGCCCGCCTCCTCAAAGAAATGGCCCAAAGCCACGATATTATCCTGGTACAGGGATTGATCCTTCGTCGCTTCCCTTTCCTGGAGCGCCTGAACAAATACCTGGTGGTCGATCTTTACGACCCCTTCCTTTTCGAAAGCTATCCCCGCTATCTCGAGGAACCCGACGCCGCCCTTTTCAGCGAGCACTGGGGCATCATGAACCACCAGATGCTCGTCGGCGATTACTTCCTCTGCGCCAGCGAGCGACAGCGCGATATGTGGCTGGGGCGTTTCTGTGCCTTGGGCCGCCTTTCCCCCGCTTTGTATGCGAAGGACCCCTCTTTTCGCGCTTTGATAGGGGTGGTTCCTTTCGGTTTGCCCGAAACTCCCCCCTCTTCTTCCGAGGCACGCCTGAAGGGCATTCGTCCCGGTATCGAGAAAAACGATTTTCTCCTGCTGTGGGGAGGTGGGGTTTGGGACTGGTTCGATCCCCTCACGGTCATCCGGGCCGTCGCGGAGGTCGCCAAGACCCATGNNCGTTTGTCCGAAGAACTCGGAGTGCTCGAAAAATCCGTTTTCTTTAACGAAGAGTGGGTTCCCTATGACGAGCGGCAACACTATCTCTTGGAGGCCGACGCGGGCGTTTCGTCGCACTTCGACGCCATCGAGACGCGGTTCTCCTTCCGC
>DOBT01000265.1 GCA_003503675.1 Cyanobacteria bacterium UBA8530
ACCTCGGCAACGTCTTTCTGCAGAAAGGAGAATCCGCCCTGGATCAACGCGCCCTCGAGGTTGGCGAGACGTCCCGTACTCAGGTTATCCAGGCCTATCACACGATAACCGAGAGAAAGGAGACGGTCGCAAAGGTGACTGCCGATGAAACCGGCGGCACCTGTCACAAGACAAGTGAGTTCTGGCATTGAGACCCTTCCTATTGCTTGGACGGCGCGCTGTTGCGCGGCCCGATTCCGACCGCGATCAAATAATGCGCCATCGGATAAAAACCGGTATGAACGAGTTCGTCGTTCATGGAAAACAGCAGCACATTGAAGAAATGCCTCTCCATCACCTCTTTCAACTCGGGGAAACCCTTGAGGTTGATGTGACCGATCCGACTGTACTCGCTGGCATGAGCATCCGCAGCTTTGTTGGGAGTACCCAGGACAAAGATTCCATCCCTCTCGAGAGAGCGGCAAATATTGCTGAAGTAGGCTTCTTCAAGGGAAGCCGGAATATGTTCGATCACGTCGAGGGAAAAGGCCGCGTCAAAAATCCCCTTCGTGGGCCGCAAAGTGATATCCAAGACCTCAAAGGAACANNAAGGCATCTCCGCACCCGACTTCCAAGACCCTGCTCTTGCCGTCGAGCATCTTGGCGGCGAACTTGTACCTGGCCAGCAAGAAGAGGAGGTGCCTCGGATCGCTGCGGAAAATGTGGCTAGAATAGGGTCCCAACACTACTCCGCCTCGAGAGAGATATTCCTCGAACTGGGGCTGATTTTGGCTTTCCAATGCTTTCAAAACCACTTACCTCAACAGGCTTTCAATCGAATTCACGATACCTTCCGCATCCAGACCTAGTCCGCTACAATGTCCTTCATAGGAACGGTATTCCCTGACGAAGGCCTCGGGCAAGCAAAGGGAAGCGAAACGCACTCCACCGATGCCATGGGCGATCTCGAGAACTTCCTGCCCGATACCGCCGGTGCGCTGATGCTCTTCCACCACCACGACCTTTCTCGTCTTCGAGATGCTGCTCGCGACGATCTCTCCGTCGAAAGGCCTGATCGTGTGCAGATAAACGATCTCGACCCCCAAGCCCTTTCGGGCCAGGGAACGATGAGCCTCGATCGCACCTTTGAGCTGCGGGCCGGTGACCACGACGGTGACATCCGCCCCCTCCGTCACCCGAATTCCCTTACCGAACTTGACCTCCTCCGGCTTCCATTCCACTCCATGACTTTGGGCAGGAATGCGGAAGGTCGTCAAGAAAGCGTTGTCGAAGGATTGCTTGAACAACAGGTCGAATTCGAGAGCGCTCGCCGGGAAGGTGACCTGTACCGTGGGAATCGATTTGAAGAGGGCGAAATCGCTGTAGCAATGGTGGGAACAGCCGAGATTCGAGTAATCGAAAGCGCTGCCCACCGTCACGATGTTTCCCGGCAAGGCCTGATAGCCGAAGTCCAGCTTCAACTGCTCCAGGGATCTCTCCGCGATAAACGGAGCAATCGTATGAACGACGGGGAGAAAACCGACTTTCGATAACCCGGCCGACATGCTGATCATGGTGGGCTCCAGGATGCCGATGTTGTAGAAGCGCCCGGGGCATGCCTCGGCAAAAGGTTGCAACTTGAAGTGGGAAATGTCCCCGATGACCACCACCAACCTCGAATCGGCTTGCCCGACTTCCAGCATGGTGTCCGCGAACTGCTGCCGGATGTCTTTATCTGCTTTCATCGCTCAACACCTGCATCAAATGACCGTATTCCTGCTCGCTGGGGATGCGATGATGCCATACCCCGTGGCCCTCTATCATTGGCACGCCTTTTCCCTTCACGGTATGAGCGATGACGACCTTCGGTCTTCCCTCGGAAGCGAATTGCAGCTTGCCGAAGACACGACGAAGCTCCTCTTGGGAATGTCCGTCGATTTCATGGGCTTCCCAACCAAAGGCCTCCCATTTGGCCTTGAGATCCCCCAGGGGAAGGATCTGCTCCGCAGAGCCGTTCAGATCCACGATACAGCACAAGTTGCCCAGTTTTCGGTAGGCGGCTACGAGGGCGGTCTCCCAGATCGTCCCTTCCTGGCACTCGCCATCACCGATGAGAGCAACGATCCGGTTGTCCCCCCCCTTGATCCGTTGTCCGAGGGCGATGCCCATGGAGAAGGGGAAACCGTGGCCGAGGGAACCGGTAGAGGCCTCCACGCCGGGGATCTTGGTGGAATCCGGATGCTCGCCCAAGATTCCGCCCGGCATGCAGAAAAGCTCGATGTCCCGCCTGGAGATGAAGCCATGCTTGAAGAGATTCGCGTAAAGAGCCAGGCAGCCATGCCCCTTGCTGAGAATGAAGTAATCTCGCCCCTCCCATCCCGGGTTCTCGGGATCGAAGCGCAGGAAGTCGTCATAAAGGAAAGAGATGACATCGATAATGGAAAAAGCGCTCGGAATGTGGCCATCCTTGCCTTTGTAGACCATCTCGACGATAAGGCGCCTGAGATCACGGTTCAATTCCGTGGTAGGAAACCGCTCTTTGTTTTTATCCAAAATACCCCCTGCCCTGCCCACCATCGACAGGAAAGACCGAGCCGATACAGAAAGACGCCTGCTTGGAACAAAGGAAGGTTACGACGCTCGAAACCTCCTCCAATTCGCCGAAACGCTGGATGGCCATCCGGTCTTTGAGATATTTCTCGACGTGCTCCGGTCTCTCCCGGGAGGCGTTGTCCCAGTAGCCGCCCTCGGTGAGCACCGCGCCGGGCAGAACGGCGGACATCACGATTCCCTTCGGCGCGAGAAACCTTCCCATGCTCCTGGTATAAGCCGTGAGAGCCGCTTTGATGGAGCAGTAAGGAACAGGACCGTGGTTCTCCAGAGCCGCGATCGAAGAGATGTGAACGATACGCCCCCAACTCCCCTCTTGCATGTGCGGCAAAAGGAGTAGGTTCAATTCGATCGAGACCTCGAGGTTGAAACGCCAAACGCGACGCCAATCCTCGATGGAACAGAAGGGGTCGTTGATGTCGAGGGTGCCGCCCAAGTTGTGAACCACGATATCCGGATGGCCGAAGCAAGCGCCCAATTCATCCGACAGCTTCTTCGGCGCACCTTCCTCCACGAGATCGAGCGTAATAGCGATATGGCCGGCCTGTTTCCCCCCCATCTCTTCGACCAAGGCCTCCAGTTGCCCCTGGGAACGCGACACGACCGCGACCTGGGCACCCTCCTGGGCCAGGCTCAAGGCGATCGCCCTGCCGATACCCCTGCTTGCTCCGGTGACCAGAGCTTTCTTGCCTTCAATGCCTAGTATCATCTTGCCTTCGCCTTCTCACTAAAGAATGGAATGAGGGAAAACCACGTGCCGCGGACCAAGGTCCAGAACCCGGTTCATGATGGACCGAAAGCCATCCAACGCCGTTAGGACCAAGGTGGAGTCTCGAAGCGATCCCACCTGGCTGGGATGCCGGATGATCAAGGGAACGTTCTGGTAGAAAAGACCATCCTTGCCCCAGTCGTCATCGAGCACGGCCTCCAATCGCTCCAAGGCACCGCCCAAATGAAAGTTCAGTACCGGAAGCATCTGCGCCGCGCCGTAACCGAAAAGCCTTTCCCGATGCATCGACTCGATTTCCCCGGCGACCGTTCGGGCCTGCTGCTGGAAGAGGCGGTAGCGTTCACGGATTTCCTCGAAACCGAAAGCGGGTTCGGGCCGGGCCTGAGGCTTCCCCTTCCGGAAGGCCACGAGCAAGGCCCCCCAATCCAGGTAGTTGCAGCGGGAGGCGATGAGCTCCGCGCCGGTCTCGTTCAACAGCCCGATCAGGCTGTCCATCCCGAAGTAGTGCAGGTGTTGATGGAAAACCTGATCGAAGCGATTGCGGTTCAAGAGAGCCTCGACGCCGGGAACCTCGAACAACAGGATGGTCTCGGGAAGCGCAATATCCAACAATCGCCGAATCACCGCCTTGGGATCGAAAAGATGCTCGAGGGTATGGCGGCAAAGGATCAGGTCGGGGGCCTCCGGCAAGAGAGAGCCAAGATCGACCTCTTCAATGGCTTGGCCAATGACCGTGAGATCGTTCGTCAAGAGGTTTTTCGACTCCCTCGCCGCCCAAACCGGGTCTATCCCGATTCGCCTGTCCGCGCGCTCCTTCAACTGCTCGAGCAGATAAAGGTCGTTGCACCCCACCTCCAACACGCAGCGAAAACGGCGCTTCGGCGCGACCTCTTCCAATGCCTGGAGGAAAAAGGACGTTCCTCGGCGAGCATTGTCGCTGGCGGCCGTCCGGAAGGAGTAGTCCCCTCCGTACATGAAAGCCGGATCAAGCTGTTGCGCCAA
>DOBT01000085.1 GCA_003503675.1 Cyanobacteria bacterium UBA8530
GAGATCAGCGGCGGCCAGGAGCGCCTCACGATGGGCAAGCAGGAAATCAACTCGCGCGCCTACGTCTCGGGCTTCAACTTCCGCGGTACCGACCAGCAGAAAAGGGTCGGGGACCTTTCGGGCGGTGAAAGAAACCGAGTCCACCTCGCCAAGCTGCTGCGCAGCGGCGNNGGCCTTCGAGGGCGACAGCAAGGCCTTTTTCTTCGAGGGGAACTTCCAGGACTACGAAGAGGACAAGAAGAAGAGATTGGGCGCCGAAGCGGTACAGCCCCACCGGGTGAAATACAGGCCACTGCTGAGGCACTAAAAAAGAATGGGGGAGCGTGGAAAATTCCACGCTCCCTTTTTTTACCTCGGGCCCCTCTTTCGCCCCCGACGCAAAACAGTCTTGTCGATTCCCGGCTATTCCACAGGAAGCGATCGCCCTATGCTGAGAGGCTCGCCCATGATGGCAGGAGGGCCAGCCGCAGTGGATCGCCTCAAAAAGTTGGCAGAGCAGACGGCCTTTCAGATCTGGCTTTTCTTTCTCTGCCTGATCCTCTTTAACTGGCCCTTGTTGACGGTCATCCCTCTGGATCGCCAGGGATGCCTTTTTCTCTACATCTTTGCAGCCTGGGCCCTCGTCATCCTTCTGCTTTTCCTTTCGGGAGAGGAAGAAGACGATGTTTGACTCCCGAGCCTTGCTATTGCTCTTTTGCCTCTACATGACGGGGCTGTTCGGGCTCGCCCTCTGGACCGAGCGGAAGCACCACAACAAAATAGCCGAACATCCCCTCGTATATGCCCTGTCCCTCACGGTCTTCTTCACCTCCTGGTCCTATTTCGGATCCGTCGGAACAGCCGCCAGTCAAGGAATGGCCTTTCTGCCCATCTATCTGGGGATGACGGCCTGCGCCGCCCTCTGGGGAACGATCCTACGCAGGCTCGTGCGGCTCAAGAATGCTGCCCGATTGACCTCTCTCGCCGACTACTTGTCGGCGCGCTACGGCAAATCGAGGAGCGTAGGCGTGGTGGCAACCGGACTATCGCTGGTCATCACCATCCCCTACCTCGCGCTACAACTGCATGCGATCTTTTCGGCTTTCGCCCTATTGTCCGACTCGGGGACGTCGACGCAACAAACGACGGAGTTCCTCGTGGTCGCGTCTCTCATCTTCTTCACGGTCATCTTCGGAGCACGAAGGCTGGATCCGACCGAACGGCACCCCGGCATGGTCGCTGCGGTGGCCTTCGAAGGGATCTTCAAGCTGACCGCCTTTCTGGCGGTGGCCGTCTTCGTCGTCTTTTTCCTGATACCGGGAGGGGGCGGCGATTTCTTCCGCCGCCTCTCGTCCTTCTCCTTCTCACAAATGACGGGGATTCACCACTTCTCTCCCCACTACTACTGCGAGTGGTTCTCTAATTTCGTGCTGGGGTTCTTCGCCGTGTTGCTCCTCCCGCGCCAGTTCCATCTGGCCGTGGTGGAGAGCAAAAACGAGCGGCACATCAAGACCGTCGGGTGGGTGCTCCCGCTTTACGCCATCATCTTCACCCTCTTCATCTTCCCCATCGCCATGGCCGGGCTGCAAAGGGGTTTTCCCCTCGGACAAGCCGATACCTTCGTCCTGAGGCTCCCGCTCGAAGCGGGCCCCCCCTGGCTCGTCCTCCTGATTTTCCTAGGGGGGATCTCGGCCGCCATCGGCATGATATCCATCTCCGCCATGGCTATCTCGATCATGGTCACCAACCATTTCGTCCTGCCCTGCCTGAATCAGGGCCAAAAACTGCTTTTCCTCAAGCGCCACCTCCTAAAGATCCGTTGGCTGGCCATCGCCTCGCTCTTGCTCGGCGCCTACTTCTTCCAGGAAAAAATAGGAGAAAGCGCCAGTCTGGTCGGTATCGGGACCATCGCCTTCGCGGGGGCCTTCCAGTTCGCTCCGGCCGCCCTCGGGGGGCTATTCTGGAAGCAGGGCAACAAGAGCGGCGCTCTGGCCGGAATGATCGGCGGCAGCCTGGTCTGGCTCTACACCTCCCTGCTCCCCGCCTGGCTCCATGCCACCGGCAACGGGCATCATTTGCTCGCGAACGGCCCCTGGGGGCTGGCACTCTTGAGGCCTCAACAGCTTTTCGGGATGACCGGCCTCGACCCCATCAGCCACACCCTGTTCTGGTCCTTCCTCGTCAACGCCGGCCTTTACGCCTTGGTATCGCTGCTTTGCGAGGCGAAGGAAGAGGAAAGATCTCTGCGCGACGAGTTCCTGCAGGCTCTGTCGCTCGCCCCGCCCGCCCCGCAGATCGCAATGGAAGCGCACATATCCCTTTCCGAAAAGATCGCGCTGACGCTGAAGCTGCTCGGAGAATACCTCCGGCTCCCCGAAGCGGCGGCCAAGGCCGACGAAAGCCTCCGCGCAGCCGGCGTCGAGGACAAGGAAACGATCTCCATCCTCGAACTGGCCCGACTGAGGAAGGAGATCGAAAAACTTTTGGCAGGCTCGATCGGCGCAGCCGAGGCCTACAAGGCGATCTACAACTCCTCGCTTTTCGCCCCCCAGGAAACCAGGGAGCTTTCCGAGGCCTACGGAAAATTGCTCGCCCAGCTGAAGGTGACGCCCGAAGAACTGGGCCGCAAGATCGACTTCTATCAGGAAAGAGAGCGGCTGCTGGCGAACCAGGCGGAAGAGCTGGAAAAAGGCATAAAAGAAAGGACTGCAGAACTGGCAAAGGCCAACGAAGCCCTCGTTTCCTCCGAACGTCGCCTGGCGGCGGAAGAGAAGGCCAGGCAGCAGGAGCAGATCGTGCTGCTGAAGGAGACCGACACCCTCAAGGATCAGTTCCTGAGCATCCTTTCCCATGAACTGCGAACCCCCATCAACGTCGTCTCCGGCTTCGGCAGCATCCTCGACGACGANNAAGGAAAATTCGCGCTCTCGCTGCAAGCGACGAGTTTTCTCGAGGTGGCCGAAAATGTCCTGGCAAACTTAAACCCCCTGGCGGCTCAGAAGCGACAGGTTCTCTTGAACGAGGTTCCCCCCTCTCTTCCGAACGTGAATGCCGACCCGCAGCGCATCGCCCAGGTTCTGGCCAACCTCGTCAACAACGCCATCAAG
>DOBT01000227.1:0-2304 GCA_003503675.1 Cyanobacteria bacterium UBA8530
CTACCCCGACCTTCCCAAGGGCTACCAGATCTCCCAATTCGATCAACCCCTCGCGGAAAAGGGTTGGCTGGATCTCCGAATCGAAGGCGGAAAAAAGAGA
Source organism: Cyanobacteria bacterium UBA8530 (assembly GCA_003503675.1). Classification (GTDB taxonomy): domain Bacteria; phylum Cyanobacteriota; class Sericytochromatia; order S15B-MN24; family UBA8530; genus UBA8530. Next base: position 101 of record DOBT01000227.1, read on the forward strand.
GTCGGGATCACCCGACTGCACGTCGAGGAGGACGCGGGCAAATTGGTGCACGTCGGAGCGGCCGGGCTTTCCGGGGCCGATCACAGCACNNGATCGTCTCCGAACCCGACATGCGCTCCTCCGAAGAAGCCAAAACCTACATGCAGGATCTCCGAAACATTCTTTATTACCTCGGGGTCTGCGACGGCAAACTAGAGGAAGGCTCTTTGCGTTGCGACGCCAACATTTCATTGCGGCCTCCCGGACAAAAGGAACTGGGAACCAAAACCGAAGTGAAAAACTTGAATTCCTTCCGGGGCTTGCAGAGGGCGCTGGACTACGAAATTTCGCGCCAGACCGCCCTCCTGGAATCCGGTGAAAGGATCGTTCAGGAATCCAGGCTTTGGGACGAAGCCAGGGGCCAAACCTTCTCGATGCGCTCCAAGGAAGAGGCGCATGACTATCGATACTTCCCCGAGCCCGATCTCGTTCCCCTCCTGGTGTCGAGCGAGCGGGTCGAGGAGATCCGCTCGAAGTTGCCCGAGTTGCCCGAAGAAAAATGGCATCGCTACGTCGACCTGCTCGGCCTGCCTTCCTACGACGCCTCGGTTCTGGTCGACAACCTCGAGCTGGCGCAATACTTCGATCAGGCCCTGCGGTACACCGATAATCCCAAGGGAGTGCTCAACTGGCTGACGGGCGAAGTGACCGCCTTCCTCAATGTCACCAAGCTCGCAATCGAAGAACTTCCCACCAAGCCCCATCAATTGGCCAAACTGGTCGAGCTGCTCGACCAGGAAATCATCAGCCGCACGATCGCCAAGACCGTACTCGCCGAAATGCTGAAAAATGGAAAAGAGCCCCGGGAGATCGTCGATTCCCTGGGACTGAAGCCCATCGGGGACGAAAGCGCCTTGCGGGAGATCATCCGAAAGGTGCTCGCCCGGAACCCGGGTCAGGTCGAAGAATTCCGGGGCGGCAAAACCAAGGTCGTCGGTTTCCTGGTCGGCCAGGTGATGCGCGAATCGAAAGGGCTGGCCAAGCCGGATATGGTCAACCGCCTCCTGCTCGAAGAACTGCGATAGGACCGCTTTTCATGAACGAATCCTGGAAGAAGATCGCCACCGCCACCAAACAGCTTCTTTCTTGTCCCACGGACAAGCGTCTAGAATATATCCAGGAAGTCCTCAAGGAAGTGCTGGGGATGGAGCGCGTGGCCTTTTTCCCGATCGAGCGCCCGATGGAAGAGTTGAAAGCCCCCGGGCGAAACAAGATCCCTTTTTTCGAGTACCTCGCCCTCCAGCGCTGCCCCGTCGCGGTCAACCTTTCCGATCAGGACGTGCTTCCCCCCGAGCTGAATGGCTGGAGCTTCCCCAACCTCCTGTTCATTCCCCTGATCGTGCGGGATTTCGTCCTCGGGATGCTGGTTTTGGGCTCCAACGCGGCACGGGAATTCACCCCCGAGGAGTCCGAACTGATCGAGGCCCTGGTCCCCCAACTCATCACCCTCACCGACGCCGAGACCCTTCTGAAGGAAAGCAAGCGCAAGTCGGTGCACCAGAAGGTGCTTCGTGCCCTGGATCACGCCATCCTGCAAGGGGACCGGGCCGAATCCATGGGGATGGCCGCCGAATTGATTCACCGAGCGCTCGGAGTCGAACGGACCATGTTCTTCACCAGCGAGGGCGAAAAATCGGGAAAACTAGCGATCGCCTGTGCCCTGGGCTGCCCCTATGCCAACGAGGGCACGCTCGAGGACGAGCCTTGCGCACGCATTGCGGAGGATATCCGCGCCAAGCGCATCACGCTGATCTACAACAAGGAATCCATCTCCAAAATCGGGCAAAACCGCCCCCTTTGCACGGGAAGGCAGGTGGTGGCGGTGCCCGTCATCAACAAGAAGCGCTTCTACGGGGTCCTCGAGGTCTTCAACCGCAAGGACGGCAAAGACTTCACTTCCCACGAGATCAATCTGATCGAACAGGTGATGGATCGGTTGGCGCTGGCCCTGGCCAACAACGAACTCCTGGAACAGGTTCAGCAAGCCGGTCTCTCTTCGATCAAGTCTCTGGCAGCCGCTCTCGACGCCAAGGACAAGTACACGAACAACCATTCTGCGAACGTCGCCCGCTATTCCTTCCTCATCGCCCAGCAACTGGGGATGTCGTCCGACTTCTGTGACCGCATCCACCTGGCCGGCCTCATCCACGACATCGGCAAGATCG
>DOBT01000227.1:2315-11115 GCA_003503675.1 Cyanobacteria bacterium UBA8530
CGTGGCCGACTCCTTCGACGCCATGTCGAGCGACCGAAAATACCGCTCACGGCGCCCCATGATCGACATCCTGAATGAAATGCGACGCTGCAGCGGAACGCAATTCGATCCGGGCCTGGTCCTCGCCTTTTTCCGCGCCTTCGCCTCGATGGGACCGATAGACCTCAACCAGAACGCCATCCCCGGCGCAGAGGCTCTGGCGGAGTTCCTGCAATGAACGAATCCTGGGAGCCGGGAAAAAACTTTCTCTACTTCCTGTTTTTCAAGCCCTTTCGGGTGCTTTGCCAGTTCAGTGCCTGCGAGAACAAAGCCACCCTGAAGGACTACATCGATGTTCCGGGAATCTATCCGGTGGGACGCCTGGATTANNAAGGACCCTTCCCGCGGGGGCGGAAAGAATCGAAGATCCGGCGCTTCCGCCTCGCGACCCGCCGATCCGCTTTCGGGCCGCCATCCCGACTTCTTGGCTCGAACTGACGATCAGGGAAGGCCGCAACCGGCAGGTCCGCCACATGACGGCGGCGGTCGGGATTCCGACACTGCGCCTGATTCGGACGAGGATCGGACCGCTCGAATCGGAAGGAATGGCGCCGGGCGAACTCCGCCCCCTCTCGCGCCCTGAACTCGAGTCCCTGGCCGAAGGGTTTCGATTCCCGAAAAAAGGGATCGCCTCATCGTCGCGGAAAAGATCCACTTATCATAAAATTGACCGGGATTTCTGAAAAGCTAAAACGGGCGGCGATCGATCCACTTATCATGAGGGTCGCCCCCCCTCTGGGTCCTCGAGAGCCATTTTTCGGATAAATCAGGGCGCTCGGGAAGAAGGGGCTTGTTCTGGGTGAGCCTGGCAGCGGGGGCTGGGGCCTTGGGGACGGCGGCCCGGCTGTAAAGAGGTTTCGGCTGTGGGGGGGCCTCGGCGGGGGCGACGTGATGGGGCACCCGCTTCCCGAGGGAGATGGCGATCGTCAGCCTGAGTTCCTGGGTCAAATTCAGGAAGCGAACCCCCATCACGGTATCCCGGCGCCAGATGATCTCGGCCTCCAGGATGATGATGCGGTCGTCGAAGAAGATGCGGCATTCGATTTTCTTTTGGGAGTCGGGAAGGCGGCGACTGGCTCCCAGGCGCATCCCGGTGGTGGAGATGTCGGTGGTGTTGGTGCGTATCAGGCTCTGGGAACCGAAACCGGTTTCAACCAGATACTCGACCTTGAAGCGCTTCTGAGCGCGCGTTTCGCTGCGAAGTTCCTTGTCCAAAATCCCTCCTCATCCCTTCCGAATCCTACCCCATTCAAAGGAAAAGGCCAATACAATCAAAACATTAAATGATCGTTAAATGNNAAAAGGGATTGCCCCTTCGATTCGTCCGAATCGCGCGGTGGACGCCCTCAAGCGCGGCACCGCTCAGCTTTCGGCTGTCGTCAAGCAGGGCGCACGAATTGCTTCCGATCACCTTCAGCTGTCCACGGCTCAAAAATTGAAGGAAGGGAATAAAAGGGCTNNCGCAAGGAAGGGAATAAAAGGGCGGTCGGCTACGCCGCCGAATCCCTGAAGGAGACCGTCACCCATCCCTTAGACACCTTGAAGGATATGGCTTCGGGGGTGGCTGAAACCGTGCTTCATCCCGAAAGGGCCCTCGCTTCGGTGGCGGAGCGTTACGGGAAATCGAAAGTGGACGGCGCCATCGCGGCCAGCAACCTGGGGGCTTCCGTGACCGGAATCGGGGCGATCACCCTGACCGCCGGCGCCTTCCTGGCCGCGCCCTTCACGGGGGGGACCTCCCTGGCCCTGCTGCCCCTGGCGGGAAGCGTCGGAGCCGTGGCCGGGGTGATCGGGCTGGGTTCGCTGGGCGCCTCCATCCTGAAGAACCAGTCGGATATCGCCGGGGCGAAGACCCCGGGCGAACTGGAAAAACAAAGCCAGGAGCTCGGCAACGATTTCGCCAGCGCGGGAATGGAAGTCGTCGCCGGGGTCCTCGGCAAGGGGGTAGAGAAGGGGTTGGAGCGGGTTCCGAAGAACATCAACCCCTCTTCCCTACAGCGCACGGCCGATGCCGGGGCCGATCTCGTCAAGAAGAAACTGGGGCTTTACGACAAGTCCCTACCGCATGGCGGCACGGCGGTCGGGAACCTTTCCGTCGAACAACTTCGCAAGCAAGGCCTCAAGGAAGTCCAGGAAGCCCTCGAATGGAGCGTGCAGGGAGAACGAGCGATCGAGACCCTGAATCTCGATCGGGGCAGCTTCGAGAGACTCGAGAACGTGGGCGATCGCCGCTTGGCCTTCCACGGCACCCGTGGCGACGTCAAAGAGCTCGTTCGCCAAAACGGCCTCAAAAGGAGCGAGATCGGGGACTTCGGCAGCGGGGTCTATCTGGCGGCTTCGGCCAAGACGGGTTTGGTCTACGCCGACGACGTCACCATCTCGCGCTCCCTGGATTCTTCCGTCAAACCCACCGTCTACACCGCCGAGATCGCCACCGGGAAGGTGATGGACCTACTGAGCGAGAAGGAGGCCTTCTTGAAGTGGGCCAAGGCCCGCTTCAATCCCACCGACCTGAAGGACCCCGTCAACAAGCTTTACGCCAATCCCTCGGTTCCCTTGAACCCTCTGATCGACACCAGCTGGAACCGCTTCATCCCTCGCTACATGTCTGAAATGGGCTTCGACTCCCTCCTGATCCGGGATGCCGAGGGCCTGGGGAAGGACTTCTGGATGGTCCGGGATCCCGGGAGGATCATTCTCAGACAGGAAATCTCCTTCGATCCGCCTTCCCAAAGGGCTCTCCTACCGGAAACCTTCGTGGGCTCCCTCAACGAGAACGTGAACCCCGCCGATCCCGAAAAGGAAAAATAAATAGAGTCGCTCGACTCTATTTATTTTTTTTCAGGTCCTCTTTCGAGAAGACCTGGGCGAAGAAGAGGCGCCCCTTCACCCGATAGCCCGCGACGAATTCCTTCACCTGGGCGAGCGTGACCCCGTTGGCGCTCATCTCGCGGTCGTTGAGGAAAATCTGGGTTCCACCGGCATGCTCCGCCAGGGAAACCCCGTTATCCAGGTGATCGAACTTCTTGTCCAGGTCCCCGAGCAAGGTGCGATCCACGAGGCGGGTTCCGCCGGAAAGCTCGCAAAGAGGGGCTCCCCCGTGATCGGCCAGGAAGGCGACCAGCAAATTGTCTTTCCCGACCTTTTTTTCGAGAAATTCGAAAATTCTCTCGAACTGGGAATCCTGAGCCCTCAAAGTTTCTTCGGCCTCGAGGCTTTCCTGGCCGAAGGCATGTCCGGCGTAGTCGCTTCCCTTGAAACTCAGGAAAAGCAAATCGGTCACTTCGTCCTGCCCGACCGGTTCTTGCTCGATCGTCCTGAAGAAGGCCTCCCCTTCGAAGGCGCTGACGGCCGCCGAACGACGGAATTCCCAGGCTTGGGCGATCGAATGGCCGAGCCATGCTCCGCCCAACCGTTCGGAATAGGGCTTGAAATTCATTTCCTTCAAGCTTTCGGGCAAGGAGTAGTATTTTTCGTTGGTCGTCCAGCCGCCGCTCTGGGAATCGAAGAAGTTGAGGAAAGGCTTCTTGTTTTTCCGATAAAGGCTTCCGTGACCCACCATGCCGATGGCGGCTCGATCGGCCAGGGATTGCCCGACGACGATCGCTTCGTTCTTCGTGTGATCGAGCCAGACGTCGGCGAGGGAAGGACTCTCGATCAGGATGGGGGAAGGAACCGTTTCGCCGTTCACCGTATCGAGCGTCTCTCCTCGCGATTTGAGCCAGAGACGGTTGGCGGGAACGCTCGTTTTACCCGGGTAGGCCCCGGTCCCGATGGAAATGTGGCCGACGAAGGTCTCGGCGTCGGCGTGGCGGATGCGGGCGTTGGTGAAGTTCGACCCGCGCTGCATCAGGCTGCGAACGAAGGGATAGGCCCGGGGATGGAAATTCAGGAAATCGCTCCCGACTTGATCGAAGACCACCGTCAAGATAACCCTGGGAGCGTGGGCGCCCGGCAATAAGGCCTCGGTCAGGGGGCGTCCCTCGGCATCTTCGGGGGGTTGGATTCCGAGCAACTTCGCATAGGTGGGGACGAGATCCTGCTGGGCGATGGGGGAATCGAACACCTGCCCTTTTTTCACGAAACCCGGGCCGTAAAGGACGAAGGGGAGGCGGGNNCTTGAAGGGGAGGCGGGCGTCGTAGTCCCAGGAGGTGGCATGGGAAGTTCCCAGGGTCGCGAGTTCCTGCCGGCGTCCCCCGATGAAAACCGAAGCGGTGGCGGTCTTGTTGTTTCCCTTGTCGATGAAGTAGTTGTATTTTTCGGGGAGCGCGAAGAGATCTCCCGATCGGGGCCCCACCGAGCGCATCGCGGCATCGCGAAAAGCGCGGATCACCCGGGCTTTTTCGGGGGGCGTGGCGGGTGGATAGCGTCGGACATCGATCAGGGTTCCCGCACCGGGAAGAAAGAGCAAAGCGACCCCCATGGATAAGGAACGCGAGATCGTTTTCATGTAAATTGCCTTTTTCATTTTTTCCTCCGTCCTATCAGGCTAACATCCTTGTTCGGCCCTGCCAAGGGAAAGCGAGGGGGTGTAATTAAATGAATTGAGTGGTATGAAAAAACAGTATGTCAAACAAGGAGCACCTATGCCTGAATTTTCGATGCCCTTCCAATTACCGGCCATTCCACCGCAGTATCAGCTCGCCGTCTGGATCTTCCTCTGGTCCGCGTTGGGCCTTTGGTTTTTGGGAAGAATGATCAAAGTTTTCGCCGCCCAGATGAAGGAATGCCCCACTTGCAAGAAGTTTGCCCAGCGCAAGGCCAGGCGCTGCCCCCATTGCAGCGGATTTTTTTAAAAGCTCCCTAAATCTTCATTGATTCGAAAAAGGTTTCTCCTTCTTCGAGCCATAAAGAAGGAAAGAGAGAGAGGGGAGCTGCGATGAGTATGCGAATCGGGCCGAAAGGGACGTCGCCACTTCGAAAGACCGCCAATCTTAATAATAACGCCACACAGCCCCTGTCGGATACTCCGGACAACCTCGAAAAAGCGCTCAAGAAAACCCGCTTGTCGCTTCCTTCCCGGGAGACCCTGATCGCACCTCGTTTCTTCGATGGCCTGCCGCTCGTCCTCAGGCTGCGCGTCCAGTTGACGGCGGCCAAGATGGACTTGCCCACCCAGGAAGGCAACGCGCTGCGGGAATTGAAGCCGGAACAGCAGCGCAAATATCTGGACCTGGCGGCCCAACTCGACGGCCCGGGGCGCGCAGCCCTCAAAGGTCTTCTGCTCGACGGCAAAATGAGCGCGGGACTGCTCGACAACCTCTCGAAAATAGCGACCCAGCCCCTGGCAGCGGGGATGAAGCGGGGCGAACTGCTTTCTTCCACCGTCAGGGAGATAGCCGATCCGGCTTCCATCAACCAGGGCAATCGCCAAACTTGCGCCGCCGCCACGGGGCAGATCCTCATAGCGAAGGAGGACCCCGCCGAATACGCCCGCATCGTCGCGGGCCTCGCTTCCCCCAAGGGCAAGGTCGTTCTTGCCAACGGCGCTACCCTCGAGAGGGACAAGAACTGGAAACAGGACAACAGTGGTCGCTCGATCACCGCCAGCCTCACCCAGTCCGCCTTCATGCAATACGCGAGCGGCGGCTACGACAGCGCCACGGATTCCCGGACCGACGGAGCGGGGCAGGGCCTTTACGCCGATGAGCAGGACAAATTGCTCAAGGCCCTCACCGGAAAAGACCGTCAATCGATTTTCGGCAACAGCGGCGAGTTGATGAACCAACTCGAAAAGGCCACCAAGGACGGCCATTCGATCGCCGCCACCCTCCAGGTGACCGATCCGAATACCGGCAAGGTCATCGGCCATTCCGTGAGCGTCGAGAAGATCGAGGACGGCAAGGTCACCTACCTCGATCCCCATGAAGGCCGAAAAACCGTTTCCATGGCGGAGTTCCAGGCCAAAATCGATTCCGTCAGCCTTCCGAAGCAATACCTGACTCCTTCGCTCAAGAAATTCGATGAGCAGGTCAAAGCCGAGCAAGGCCGCGGTAATCTGGCGGCCGGCTGGTTCAAGAAACTCTGCAAGTCCGTCGGGAAGGCCGTTTCTTCGGTGGGCAAGGCGATCGGCGGTGCCGTCAAGTCCGTCGGCAAGGCCGTCGGCGGAACCCTCAAGGCCGTCGGAAGCGTCATCCCCGGCCCCCTCGGTCAGGGGTTGCAATCCCTCGGGAGCCGATTCCAATCCTTCAGCAATGCCATCGGCAAGGGAATCGAGGCCGTCGGAAACGCCGTCGGGGACACCGTCAAGGAAGTCGGAGAAAAGGTCGAGAAGGCCTGGGAAAAGGTCAAGGACGGCCTCGGAAAGGCCTGGGACTGGGTCAAGGAGAATTCGAGCTACCTCATCGCGGCCGTCCAGGTCGTTTGTATGTTCGTCCCCGGCCTGCAGGTCGTCAGTCTGGCGCTCGCGGTCTATCAGGCCGCCCAGGGCGCCATGGACGTCTACGAAGGGATCAAGACCGGTGACTGGAAGAAGGCCCTCATGGGAGTGGTCTCCGTGGCCGGCTCCTTCGCCGGAGGAGTCAGCGCGGTGGCGAACGGAGCCCTGGGAGCCGCGGCGACCGGTGTCGCCAAGGGTCTCGAAACGGCGGCCAAGATCGCCAAGACGGCGGCAAACGTGGCGCGGGGAGTGGCCTCAGGGATCGATGCCGCCAAGAGCGGGGACATCCTCGGGGCGATCGGCGGGGTGGCCGGAGCCTTCGCCAATGGAGCCGACGTCGTGGGCGACAAGATCGCCGCCATCGCCGACAAGGTCTCGGACTACGCCAAGGGCGCCAATGCGGCTTACCATGCCTGGAAGGACGGGGATATCGCGGACGGCCTCGCCGCCGGACTTTCCCTCGCTTCGACCGTTTCGCAAGACGCCGGAGCGGATGCCGAGGTTTTNNGAGGTTACGAAAAAACTCGACCAATTCGCCGGCTACGCCAAGAAAGCGGATGCCATCGAGGACGCCATCGACGACGAGGACTATGGCGGATTGCTCGCGGCCGCCGGGGACACCATCGGCGGCGATAAGGGGAAGATTCTCTCCCAGGCCGGTCACGCCGTTCATGCCATCGAGAACGAGGACTACGCGGAAATCGCCAACATCCTCGGGAACCACATTCCCGGGAAAGCCGGCGAAACCCTTTCCAAGGCCGGCAATATCATCGGTGCCGTCCAGGACGGCGACTATGCCTCCGCGGCTTCCATCCTCGGAAAAGAGATCCCCGGAAATGCCGGAAAACTGCTGATTCAGGGAGGGGACATAGCCAGGGCCGTCCAAAACAAGGATTACGGGAAATTGGGCGGCATCCTGAACGACACTCTCGGTGGCGATTTCGGCGAAGCCCTCAAGAAGGCCGGGGATATCGCCGAAGCCGTCGAGAACGAGGACTACGGAAAAATCGCCCACACCCTTGGAATCGATCTGGGGGATTCCTCCAACCAACTTCTCGCCAAATCCAAGGACATCGCCGCCGCCCTCGAGAAAAAGGATTACGCAAAACTCGCCAGTATCGCCGGAAATGCCCTCGGCGGTGAAAGCGGGGAGGCCCTCCTGAAGGCGGGGAAGATCGCCGAAGCCGTCGAAAACAAGGACTATGCCGGGGCCTCCGCCATGCTGGGAAAAGCGATGGGTGGAAGCGTCGGCAAGGCGCTAGCCCAGGCCAACGAGATCGCCGACTCCATTCAGAAGAAGGAATACTTCGAAGTCGCGGAGGCGCTCGGAATCGAGGAGGAAACGCTCGCTCCCTTGCAGAAGCTCGCTTCAGCCGAAAAAGCCGTCGAAGAGGGGGACTTTCTCGGAGCCGCCGCGACGATCTCGGGCAAATCCCCCGAGGAACTCAAAACGATCGTCCGGCAGCAGACGGCCGGAATCGCCGAAAAGCTCTTGAAGGATCAAAACTCCCTCAAGGAGGCGATAAAGCTCGGCAACCAGGAGAAACTGCTCGAGATGATCGCCCCGGGCCTCGACATGGGGAAGGTCCTCGAAAAGGAGACGGCGAAAAGGCTATCCCAGGCGAAAGCGGAGCTCAAGCGCCTCGAAGAGGCCGGGAAAAGCGGGGATTTCGCCAAGATCCTCGATTCCTCCTCCAACCTCTCCCTGCTCACCGGGATGCTCTCCTCGAAGGAAGTCCGCGATTTGGGCCAAAGCGCGGAGCAGTTCCAAAAAATCTTCGATTCCGTCAAGAGCGGGAATAGCGAAGAAGCGCTCAAGCTGGCGAGCAACCTCTCGCTCGATCGGATTCCCGACCTGAGTTCCCTCAAGCAAGACCTCCACGAGCGCATCGGCAAGAACCTGAACAGCCTGGAAGGGTCCCTGCTGGAAGGGAAGCCCGCCCTGGCCGAGAATCTCGCCCACAAGCTCGCCAGCGACCTCCAGTTCGAATCCGTCCTCAGAGGGGCTTAGGAATGGGAGTGAACCTTCATCCCCTGATCCAGGCCATCAAGGCGGGGGCGAGCGGGAAAGCCGCCGCGCTCGCCGAGCAGTTGACCATCGAGATCCGTAGCTCTTACGATCCCCTTTCCAAGCGGGGTTTGGCCGTGATTCAGGCGGCCGTCCCGCTGGAAGAGGCCCTTCGACGCCGGGATTCCGACAAGATCAATCGGCTGGCCAAAAGCTTCCAGCAGGATGTGATTCCCCTTTGCCGGGCCATCGAGAGCCTGAAAACCGATTTCAACCAGAGCATCAATACCGTACGGGAGGCGATCACCGCGGGCGACTACGAGAAGGCCTCGCTCACCGCCCGTTCGATCACCCGTTCCGCCAAGCTTTTGCA
>DOBT01000263.1 GCA_003503675.1 Cyanobacteria bacterium UBA8530
TTCCTATACCCGTTCGGGAAGAGAATCGATCTCCTTGCTCATTTCCTTGCCTTCTTTCGATAGTGCCCTGGCCCTTTGAACGCGGTGTCCCGTGGCGACCACTTCTTCCCGATCAGGATGGCGACGATCAAAGTCGCCAAAGCGGAAGCCTGGGTTCTATCGGCGGCCTTCCCTTCGCTCAGCGCGGCTTTCCCGTTGAGTTCGATCAGGGATTGCAAGCTCTTATTGAGGGAGAGCCAATCCGTTCTGGCTGCGAGGGAGGCAGTGAAGGCCCGCTCGTCTAACTCGGTTAGGCGAGAGTCGCCCAGTTCGACCCCGGCGGCTGCGAGTTCGTTCTTCTTTTCGGAAAGCCTGCGAACGTATTCATGCTTCGCTCTCCAGGTTTTCCACAGCGGCTTGAATTCGGACCAGATCTTCGCTTCCTCCACCGTTTTCGGGAGGGTCTCGTAGCGCTTCCAGCCCTCATCGGTTTTTTTCAAGGCACCGTCGATGAAGGAGTACTGGGACTTCCGGAGATCCGACCGCATCATGCTTCGGTTGACGAGGCCCCTTTCGCCAACCAGGACCTCGCCCAGAGCTTCCTTCATCTCGTCGAGGTTTCTCATGAGCGAATTGAGGCCGTTTATCCCGACCGCACCGATGATGACCGCGATCAGGGCCAACGCGCAGAAGGCGATCGCCAGCTTCATCCCAAGCTTCATTTTCTTCAACAAAGGTTTCTCCCACTTTTCTAAGAAAACATCGAACCGGAGCGAACCTTATTGCAAATATTACTTAAATACTGTAAAGGTAAAGATCGATTACGGCAACCCCTCGCTGAAGAACGGCAAAAGGGTGTGGGTCGCCGAAGGGCAAGTGATATTGCGGCAAAAAAGCGCCTTTTGTATGGCTTTGCGGGTTCGGAAAACAGGCGGAAACCAAAAGGAGGCGCGAACCGGGGAGCTATTCGATGGCATTACTTCGGACGAAAAGTGAATTTTAAGGTCTCCGAAGTCGAAGCCATCCTCAACGACGAGTGAAGTGTCTCGGAAATCCTCAGCTTGCCTGGTATCAACTCGGCGATCTTCATTCCCGCTTTCGCGGGAACGACGTAAAAGGTCAATGCAAGCTGCTGACTGCCCTAGTTCTTGTTGATTTCTTCTTCTTCCTCCTGGGCGGAGCGCACGATGTTGGGCACGTCGAGGATGAGGGCCACGTCGCCGTTTCCCATGATGGTGGCTCCCGAGAAGTGCTCGCTATTCATCTGGCTGTTGCCGAGGGGCTTGATGACGGTTTGAAAGTCTCCGATGACCTCGTCAACGACCAGCCCGACTTTATCGCTTTCCTCCCCCACGATGGCGATCTGCTCGACTCGGGGCCGAGTTTCCTTTATTCGGAAGAATTCGCGCAGCCGAACATAGGGAATGAGCTTGCCTCTGAGAGAAACGAAATAGCGTCCGTGCGCCTCCTCGACCTCTACTTGGGATAGCTCGAGGCATTCCTCGACATGGGCCAGGGGAATCACGTAGTGGTTTTCGGCAATCCGCACGAGCAAACCTTCCACGATGGCCATGGTCAAGGGCAGCCTCAAACGAAAGGTGGTTCCCATCCCTCTTTCACTGATGATTTCCACCCTGCCCCTGAGGGCTTCGATGTTTCTTTTCACGACGTCCATCCCCACCCCGCGGCCCGAAAGGTCCGTCACCACCGCGGAGGTGGAGAATCCGGGGTGAAAGATCAGGGCATTGATTTGATCATCGGTGAGGGCTTCTTCGCCGACGAGCCCCTTGTTTTTGGCCTGGTGGAGGATGGCGTCGCGATCGAGCCCCATCCCATCGTCCGAGAGCTCGATGACGATGTTTCCCCCCTCTTGATAGGCGCTCAAGACGAGGGTTCCCGTCTCGCTTTTCCCGGCTTGCCGCCTGGCTTCGGCCGATTCGATGCCGTGATCGACCGAGTTTCGGATCATGTGTTTAAGGGGGTCACCGAGGTTTTCGATGATGGTCTTGTCGATTTCGGTTTCTTCCCCCTGGATGAGGAGATTGATTTTTTTATTCTGGGAAATCGAGAGGTCGCGAACCAACCGCTGGAATTGTTTGAGCACGGGACCGATCGGGATCATTCGGATGTTCATGATCTGGCCCTGAAGGCTGCGGGTGTTTCGCTCCAGGCGGGCCAAGACCGAGCGAAGCTCGTCGGCGACGGCCCCTTCGAGTTGGCCGCTCAATTGCAGGACGTGCGATTGAGAGATGACCACCTCTCCGATGACGTTGAGCAATTGGTCGAGCTTCGAGGTGTCCACTCGAATGGAGCTTTGGGAAGCGGATTTTTGCTTCGAGGATGATTCGTTGAACGGAGTGGACTTATCCTGGGACACTTCCAGCTCAAATTCCTGGACGAGAGCCTCCGATGCATCATCCAGTCGCTTGCTCTGTTTTCGAGATAAGGGTTGAATCTTTTTCTTCAGACTGCTCTCATTGGCGAGCGTCTCGAGGACCGCCACCTGCTCGGAAACATCGATCTCGTTGCTCGAAAAAGCCCTCCCGATCATTTGGGAAAGCAGGTCGAAACCTTCCAGGAGGACGGAAACGACGTGAAGGGTCGGGGACAGCTCCTTTTCTCGAACGAGGCTCAGAATGGTTTCCATGGCATGAGCGAGTTCCATGATGCGAGTGAAGCCCAAACAACCGGCCGAACCCTTGATGGAGTGAACGGCCCGGAAGACCTTGTTCACCAGCTCGGGATCGATATCCTCTCCATTGCTCTCGATGAGCAGGAGATCGCTCTCGATCCCGCCCAGGTACTCCATAGACTCCACGACGAAGAGCTGTAGAAGCTCGCTGTTGTCGAAACTTTCCATAACAACCTTTTTTAGCGAAGAAAAACCGCGAAGGAAGTCCTCTTCCTCCGCGGTTCTGGTTTTGGTCAGGTATGGACGCCGTTCTCTTCGGTCGTTTGAGAGACCATTTCGAGCTCCTTGCTCGTGAAGACGCGGTTGATGTCGAGGAGGATCAGGAATTTTTCGTCGCGCTTCCCCATTCCCCGGATGAACTCGGTATTCAGCTTGGTGCCGAGCTTGGGAGCAGGTTTGATCTGTACGGCGTCGAGGGTGAAGACCTCCTGCACCGAGTCCACCAGGACCCCCATCAACACGGTTTCCTCCTGCATCCCGACCTCGACGATCACGATGCAGGTGTTGAGGGTTTTCTCGATGGCCGACATCCCCAGTTTGAGGCGCAGGTCGACCACCGGGACGACATCACCCCTCAGGTTGATGACCCCCCGGATGAATTCGGGCATGCGCGGGATCTTGAAGATGGTGGTGTAATCCAGCACTTCTCTGACCTTGGTGATCTCGAGGGCGAACTCCTCCTCGCCCAGTGTGAAGGAGAAATATTCGGAAGTTCCGATCGTTTCTTCTTGCGACATCTTTTCCTCCTAAACCCGCTCGGGTAGAGACTCGACCTTCTTGGTCAATTCCTTGCTGCCCCTGGTGATGGATTTGGCCCGGTTGATGGCCTGCCCGGTCAGTTTGAAGAAGGCGACCACTTCCTCGAGTTGCGCCCCCTGGTCCGACAAGGCTTCGGAAGTCGAGGCCATTTCGGCGGTGGTGGAGACGTTCTGCTGGATGACTCGATCCAGCAACTGGACCGATTTGTTGATCTGGGCGATTCCATTCGTTTGCTCGGCGGAGGACACGTTGATTTCCTGGACCAATTCGGCGGTCTTGCGGATACCGGGAACGATTTCCTTCAGCAGTTCACCGGCCTTCTCGGAGATCTCCACGGAAGAGCTGGCGAGGCCGCTGATTTCCTTGGCGGCCTCTTGGCTGCGTTCGGCCAGTTTCTTGACCTCGGCGGCCACCACCACGAACCCCTTGCCGTGTTCCCCGGCCCTGGCTCCCTCGATGGCGGCGTTCAGGGCCAGCATGTTGGTCTGGCGGGCGATCTCCTCGACGATGCCGATCTTCTCGGCGATGTTGCGCATGGCAACCACCGTCTCGGAAACGGCTTGCCCGCCTTCCTGGGCGTCGGAAGCCGCTTTCTTGGCGATTTCGGCGGTTTGCTTGGCATTTTGAGCGTTCTGGGTAACGGTGTTGTTCATCCCGGCCATCTCCCTCGAGATCTCCTCGATGTTCGATGCCTGGGCATTGGCCCCCTTGGAGATTTCGGAAGCCGAAAGGTTCATGTCCCGGCTGCCGGTGACCACCTGATCGGCCGCCGTCTGCATGGCCTGGGCCACCCGGGTCAGTTCGTCGATGCACTGGTTGAGGTTGTT
>DOBT01000006.1 GCA_003503675.1 Cyanobacteria bacterium UBA8530
GGGACACCGAGATCTTCATGCTTCCCTTTTTTCTCCATACCTGGCCCCCTGCGGCCCGTTCCCTTCTCATGTACCGTTTCAACACCCTGCCGGCCGCCCTCGAAAAGGCGCGCTCGAAGGGGTACCGGGGCGCCCTTTTCGCCTGGGAATCCACCGACGACGGGAAAGAGGCCACTCCCCCCTTCGTGATCGCCCCCGACGGGGAGATCCTTCCGGTCTCGTCGGGGGAGCAGGAACACCATATCAGCGCCGACATCGCCTATGCCGTCTGGCAATACTGNNTCGCGGAAATCCTCGCCGCTCGCTATCCGGAGCAATGGAAGGGGCTGATCGAAAAAATTTCCCTTCTTCCCGAAGAGCTCTCTTCCTGGCGGGAGGCGGCGGCGAGGATGTACACGGGGCTCGATTCCGAGACGGGGTTATTCGAGCAGTTCAGGGGCTATTTCGAGTTGGAGGACCTCGATCCGGTGGACTACCGGGACTGCGGCCTGCCCATCGACGTGGTTCTCGGGGTGGAGCGCATTCAGCGCTCCAAGGTCAACAAGCAGGCGGATGTCCTCATGCTCTTCTTTCTCCTCTGGGAGCGCTANNCCTTGCTCGCGGCCCGCTTGGGCAATCTTCCCCTTTTCGAGCGCTACTTTCGGCAGACGGCCGAAATCGACCTTTCCCGCGACTTCGGCAACGCCGCGGGGGGAATCCATATGGGGGCTCTCGGGGGACTTTGGCAGGCGGTGGTCTTCGGCTTGGGCGGTTTCAGGGCGTCAGGAAAAGGTCTCGCTTTCGAGCCACGCCTTCCGGAGGGTTGGAAAAACCTATCCCTGCCCCTTCAATGGCGGGGACGCCACCTGACAGCGAGAATCCTGCCCCAAGCAGCCGAAGTCCTGCTCGAGAGGGGCGAAAGTTGCTCGGTGGCCATCGACGAGGAAAAGTTCTCCCTTTCCGCGGGGGAGCGCTGCCGGAAGGGGGAACTGGATGAAGGATAAAAAACAGCCCAATATTCTCGTTCCCCTCGATGGTTCGATTCAGGCCCATGCGATTTTGCCCATCGCCGGCAAGATCGCGAAGCTGAGCGGGGCGACCCTGAACGTGGTGTACGTGGGAGAGCCCCCCATTCCCCCCGACGAAGTCCTGGGAAAGCTGGGCTTCACCCCCGAGGAGGCGGCGGGCCTGGTCTTCAACCAGCTCGCCGGATGCCCCTGCGAGGAAGCGAAGGAAATCGTTCACCTGGCCGAAGAACTGCACAGCCTTTTTATCGCCTTGAGCACCCACACCAAAAAGGAAAACCCGCGCGGCCACCTCGGCTCGGTGGCGGGGGAAATCCTGAGGACCTCGCATATCCCCCTGATCTTCGTTCAGCCCGAGAGGGGGGGGCGGGAATGGGAGCTGAAAAACATTCTTTTTCCGGATGACGGCAGTCCCGCGACGGTGGAGGCGATCCATCCCGCCGTGGAAATGGCCCGACAGGCGGGTGCGGAGATGCTGGTCCTTTACGTGATGAACATGGCCGAAAGCAAACATGAAGCCGGCAGCTACTCCTCGCCCCGCTACATGGACCAGCCTCAACACGAATGGCCGGCCTGGGCTTCAGAGTTCCTGTGCCGGATGCGCGGCGTGGGTCGCGTGCCCTCCGAAATCAAGACCAGGCTTTTTATGGCCAAGGGAGAGCCCGGGGCCGAGATCGTCCGCTTTTCGAAAGAGCACCCCGAGGTCGACCTCATCGTGCTCGCCTGGCACGGCATACTGGAAAAGGAAAAGGCGGCCACGATGAAGGAAGTGATCCGACATGCCGATTGCCCCGTGCTGGTCCTTCGAGTAGCCTTGCCGGTCTTATGAATCAGGAAAGCAATTTCTCGAAAGCGTCGAGGGGAAGTTCTTCCAGGCTTCGGACCACCAGGTCGGCCTGGAGGGAGGGATGGGGCGACAATACCCCGATCGTGCGCATCCCGGCCCTTTTTCCCCCTTCGATCCCGGCCGGGGCATCCTCGACGACCACGCAGCGGGAAGGGAAGACAGCGACTTTCTTCGCGGCGGCCAGGAAGGTCTCGGGGTCCGGTTTGCCCCGCTGCACGTCCTGGGCCGAGGAGGCGATCGCCTGCCGCCAGCCCGCTTTCTAGAGTTTTTCCAGCCAGAAGAGGACTCCGGGCAGCAATTCGATTCCAGCCTCTCTGACCATTTCCCGGTATTTTTCCTCCTTGGCATCGGTGATGCGGGCGATGTCTTTCGTAGAAATGTCCTCGCCGAAGTAGTCGCGAAGGATGGCGTCGTTGCGCATTCCGAAGGATGCCAAGAAGCGCTCGCGGGAAAGTTCGAAGTTTTCGGCAAGGAGGACTTCCTGCCAGGAGATCCAGTGGAATTCGGCGGAGTCCAGCAGAGTACCGTCCAGGTCCCAGAGCGCGGCGCGTTCCATCATTTTTCCCTTCCCTTCTTTTCGACATTTTAGCAAAGGATCGGCTAGGATGGCATGGATCGTGAAGGGAGGCCTCATGGAAAATCAACTCGGCTGGGCGAAGAAGCTGGCGGCTATTGCCCAAAACGGCCTGCTCTACTCCGAAAACCCCTTCGATATCGAGCGCTATGAAAAGCTCAGGGCGATAGCCTCCGAGATGCTCTCGAAAGTGTCCGAAGAAAAAAAAGAGGCGATCCTCGCTCTTTTCAGGGGCGAGGTCGGCTACGCCACCCCCAAGGTGGACGTGCGCGGAGTGGTCTTCGAAAACGATTCCCTCTTGCTGGTCAAGGAAAGNNATCTACAAGCTCTTCGTCGAATGCGCCTTGACGGGCGGTGAGGCGAAAGCGAGCATCGAGACGGATGGAGCGGCTTTCTTTCGCGAAGGGGAAATCCCCGAGTTGTCCCTGGGGCGCACCACCCCGGCTCAGATCCGCCGGCTCTTCGAGCATCACCGCCATCCCGATTGGCCCACCGATTTCGACTGACTTCCCCCCAAGGACCGCCTTCTCGCCTTCTGTGTTAAGATAAGTTGACGAAGAAGAACGAAGGAGGCAAGAAATGAAAAAGGCCGTCGCCATCGCCGAGGGAGTCCACTGGGTCGGTGCCATCGACTGGGACGTGCGCAACTTCCACGGCTACCACTTCTCCACGCACCGCGGAACCACCTACAACGCCTATCTCGTCGTCGGCGAGAAAATCGCCCTGGTCGACACCGTCCATGCCCCCTTCGCGAAGGAAATGATCGAGCGGATCGAGAGCGTCGTTCCCCTGGAAAAGATCGACTTCGTGGTCTCCAACCACGTCGAGATGGACCATTCCGGCGCCATGCCCGAGCTCATGAGCCGCATCCCCAAGGCCAAGGTCTTCTGCACCCAGAAGGGGAAAGAGGGCTTGTCCCGCTACTATGGCGGGGACTGGGACTTCAAGGTGGTGAAGACCGGCGACGTCCTTCATCTGGGCAAGAAAAGCCTGCAGTTCATCGAGGCCCCCATGCTGCACTGGCCGGACTCCATGTTCACCTATCACCCCGAAGAATCCTTGTTGTTGTCGAACGACGCCTTCGGGCAGCATCTCGCCACCTCGGAGCGCTTCGCCGAGGAAAGCCAGGAACTCCTGCACGATGTCCTGGACGCTTCGGCAAAGTACTACGCCAACATCCTCTGGCCTTTCAGCCCTCTGGTGCTCAGGAAAATCGAAGAGATCGTCGGGATGAACCTCGAGATCAAAACGATCGCGCCCGCTCACGGGCTGATCTGGGGCGATCCCTCGAAGATCCTCGAGGCTTACATGCGCTGGGCCAAGGGGATCTCGAAAAAGAAGGCCGTCGTGGTCTACGACACCATGTGGGGCAGCACCGAGAGGATGGCGCGAGCCGTCACCGAGGGGCTGATCGAGACGGGGCTTTCCGTCGTGCAGCTGCGGGCCTCGGTCACCGATCGCAGCGACATCATCAAGGAAACCCTGGAAGCCAAGGCGATCCTCGTCGGCTCTCCGACCATCAACAACGATTCGCTCTCGACCCTCGCGGCCTTCCTCGAGGAGTTCCACGACCTGAAACCCAAGGGGAAAATGGGCGCGGTCTTCGGCTCCTTCGGCTGGGCCGGGGGCGCCGAGAAGAAATTGGGAGAGGCCCTGAAGGCGAGTTCGGTCGAGATCGCCGAGCCCGCTTTGACCTTCTGCTACCGGCCCGACGAGGAAGAACTCGAGAAGTGCCGGGAATTCGGGCGCAGGGTGGGGGCGGCGGTCGAGGCCTGATTCTTCATACCGTTCCGAGCGTGAGGTAGCGCCAAAGGATCAAGGCGCTGAGGGCGTACATCATCCAGTGAACGCTTTTCGCCTTGCCGGTGACGACCTTCAGGAGGGTGTAGAAGACGATTCCGCCCGAGATGCCGTTGGCGATGTTGTAGGTGAAGGGCATGAGGGTAAAGGTCAGGAAGGCGGGGAAGGCTTCGGTGAAGTCCTCGAAGTCGATGGCTCGGACGGAGGACATCATGAGCACTCCCACCAGGATGAGGGCGGGAGCGGTGGCGGCGTCGGGGACGAGCATGAAGAAAGGGGCGAGCACCAGGGCCGCCAGGAAGAGCAGGCCGGTGGTGACGGCGGTGAGTCCGGTTTTTCCGCCCGCGCTGATTCCCGCCGCCGATTCGACGTAGGAGGTGATCGTCGAGGTCCCGAGGCAGGCCCCCNNTCCAGCAAGCCCGCCTTGTTGGCCGTTCCTATCAGGGTCCCGAAGGTGTCGAAGAGCTCGACGAAGGTGAAGGTGAGCACCACCGAGACGATCCCCAGGTCGAAGGCGCCCTTGAGATCCAGGGCGCCGACGTTGAGGTTCTGAAAAGATGGCCAGGCGAAGGCGAATTGGTCGATCCTGGTGACGCCCAGGGGGATGCCCAGGAGGGTGGTGGCGAGAATGCCGATCAGGATGGCGCCGCGCACCTTCCTGGCGATGAGGAGGGCGGTCAGGACGAGGCCGATCAAGGCCAGCAGGGTGTCGGGCTGGGTGATGCGCCCCATCGTCAGGTCCCACTCGAAATAGCGCAGGGCTCCGAAGCCCTTGGAGGCGGTCACCTCTGCCAGGGAGGGGCCGAGGTGGAGAGAGGCGATCGTCAGGTGGGAGAGCTTCACCCCTATCATGGTGATGAGGAGGCCGATCCCGATGGTGATGGCGTGCTTGAGGGAATTGGGGATGGCCTCGACCAGCATTTGCCTGACCCGGGTGACCGTCAGGACCAGGAAGATCAGGCCGGAGATGAAGACCGCCCCCAGGGCGACCCGCCAGGGGATCCCCCCGTGGGGCGAGGCGACCACGGCGAAATAAGCGTTGATCCCCATTCCGGGAGCCAGGGCGAGGGGAAAGTTGACGAAAAGCCCCATGAGGATGGTGACCAGCCCCGCTCCCACGCAGGTGGCGAAAAAGATGGCATCCCGGCTCATGCCGGTCGTCGAGAGGATGGATGGGTTGACGGCCAGGATGTAGGCCATGGTCAAGAAGGTGGTGAGCCCCGCCAGGACCTCGGTGGGGATGTCGGTCCCCTTTTCCTTCAGCTTGAAAAGCTTTTCGAACAAAAAATCCCCCTTCTTCCCAAAGTACGGGAAGAAGTATAGCCGTTCGCCCCCTCTTGGGCAACAACACGACTTTTGGGGAATAACTTCGCTCTATTGGCTCAGGATGAGGGAGGGCCGACCTTTCAATGCTTCAGGCAATTCTCTGATGGGCTAAACACCAACCGTCATTNNCGGGAATCCAGGGGGAAACCCGGATAAAAGGTGGCTAAGGCAATCGATGATCGCTCTTGCGGGTAAAACCCGAAAGCTTTCCTGTTTTGTTGGGCGCTAGTCACTGCCTCGATCGCAGCGGCCATGCTATAATGGGCCATCGTTTTTCCGGTACTCGAAGGGGGTCTCCTTGAAGAAGCCTGCAGTGTTCCTCGATCGCGACGGCACGATCAACATCGAATCTGGTTACATCCGCAACCTCGACGATTTCAAGCTCATGCCCGGCGCGGCCTTCGCCATCAAGCAACTGAACGCCCTGGACATCCTCGCCATCGTGGTGACCAACCAATCGGGGCCCGCCCGCGGGTTCTACGAGGAGTCCTGGGTCCACCAGCTCCACGCTCGCATGAACGANNTGCTTGCCGCCGAGGATGCCCACGTGGACGCCATCTACTACTGCCCGCACCTTCCGGAAGGGGTGGTTCCCGAATACACCCTCGCCTGCGGCTGCCGCAAACCGGCCACGGGTCTCATCGAACAGGCCATGGAACGTTATTCCGTCGATCTCGCCAAGAGCTACGTCGTGGGCGACAAGGCCACCGATGTCGAGCTGGCGCAGAATGTCGGNNTGTCGCTCGGTCCTGCTTCGCTCGGGTTACGGCGAGATGGTGATCAACGGCGCCTACCAGTGGATGGTCAAGCCCGATCACGTCGCCGAAGACCTCTATGACGCCGTCAACTGGATCATCGACGACCTTGAAACTCTCCAATAGGAGCGTCCTGGGGATCGCCACTCTCATCGCGGTCCTGACGGTCCTGAGCAAGGGGATCGGTTTCTTCCGAGAGGTCGTCATCGCCAACTACTTCGGGGCGGGGGTTCCGAAGGACGCCTATGCCATCGCCTACATCCTGCCGGCGATGGCCCTCATCCTCCTGGGTGGCCTGAACGGCCCCTTTCACACCAGCACCTTGTCCGCCATCACCCGGTTGCAGGCCGAGGACAAGGCGGAGGAAATCCCCAGGGTCGCCAATACCATCCTGCTTTGGACCGGATTCTTCATGGGGATCCTGACCATTCTGGTGGCCTGGGGAGCCCCCTCGGTGCTCTCCGTCCTGGCGCCCGCCGCCAAGCCCGCGGTGCGTGCCCTCGCCATCTGCCAACTGCAGATCATGTCCCCCCTGCTCTTCCTGGGCGGCCTGATCGGCTGCCTTTGCGGCCTCAACAATTCCCGCCAGGAGTTCGCCCTTCCCAGCCTCTCGCCCATCGTGGCCTCCCTGGCGGTGATGGTGACGGTGTTTTTCTGGCCGGACCCGCTGGCCCTGGCTTGGGGAACCCTGATCGGCGCGGTGGGGCAATTCGTTCTCCAGCTGATTCCCTCCCTTCCTTCTCTGCACCGAGCCCCCCTCGTTCCCCTCAACCATCCGGCCGTGCGGGAGATGGGGATCCTGCTTTTGCCGGCCATGCTCTCCTCCTCGATCGGAACCATCAACGCCGCCATCGGACTCGGTTTCGCCGCCATGCTCCCCATCGGTGGGATCTCGGCCTTCGATTACGCCAACAAATTGATTCAACTTCCGCTGGGCGTCCTTTTGACCGCCCTCTTGATTCCCATCTTTCCCTTGTTGACTGGGGCGGTGGTCAGGAATGACTGGAAGACCCTCCATCTCTGGCTCAATCGCGGCATCCAGACCATCGCGATCGCCACCTTCCCCATGACCGCCCTCACCGTGGTGCTGGGCGTTCCGCTCGTGCGGGTCCTCTTCGAGCGCGGGCAGTTCGATGCCCAGGCCACCCGGATCACCTTTTTGGTCCTGGTCTACGCCGCCCTGGGGATAGCCCCTTACGCCGCGAGGGACCTCCTCACCCGGGTCTTCTACGCCATGAACGATTCCCGACGCCCCCTGCTCATCGCCCTGCTTTCCATCGCGACCAACTTCCTCTTCAACTGGCTCTTCGTGATTCCCCTCGGGGTGATCGGGTTATCCATCTCGACCACCCTGGTGACCCTCGTCAACCTCGCTCTCATGGCCTTCTGGCTACGCCGCCGCCTGGGAACCCTCGGCCTCGGGCCCTCCGTCTCGACCGTCCTGAAGTCCTTCCTCGCCTCCCTCTTCGCGGGCCTCCTGATCTGGCAACTCGATCGGATCGCCCACTTCCCGCCGACCTTCGTCGCCGGAATCACC
This sequence comes from Cyanobacteria bacterium UBA8530, assembly GCA_003503675.1. Taxonomy (GTDB): domain Bacteria; phylum Cyanobacteriota; class Sericytochromatia; order S15B-MN24; family UBA8530; genus UBA8530. Next base: position 7,844 of record DOBT01000006.1, read on the forward strand.
GAATTGGCCTCTTTGGGAACCCTTTTCCTGCTCTGCTACGCGGCCATCCTCTGGCTCTGGAAGGTCCCCATCCTTCAGCAACTGCGCCCCGCCAAAGCCTGAGGCGATAAAAAACATGTTTCTATGAAAAGCTTTTCGATTTTTCTCTGGCTCTCGGGAACCATGTGGATCTTCGCCTGGAGTTTCTTTCGCCACCGCGCTTTCCAGTCGGGCGCCTTCGATCTGGGGATCTTCGATCAGGCAGTCTGGCTGATTTCCAGGGGCTTTTCCCCCATCAGCAGCTTCATGGGCTTCCACATCCTGGGCGACCACGCCGCCTTCATCCTCTATCCCCTCGGCTTCCTCTACGGAATCTTCCCCCGGGTCGAGACCCTGCTTTTTATCCAGGCCCTCGCCCTGGCCTCTGGGGTCGTCCCCCTTTTCAAACTCGCGGAAAAGCTCGATATTTCCTCGAAGGCGGCCATTTCTTTCGCCTACCTGGTTTCCCCCGGCCTGCTGAACGCGGCCATCTACGACTTCCACCCCGAGGTAATCGCCGTTCCCGCCCTGCTCTGGGCCCTTCATTTCCTCGAGAAAAAAGAGATTTTTTCCTTTCTCCTCGCCATTTTGGTCGTTTTGAGTTGCAAGGAAGTGCTTTCCTTGACCGTCCTATTCCTGGGGCTCGCCTTGCTTTTGCAACGCCGTTGGCGCGAAGGATTGGCGGCGACTTTCCTCGGGGGGAGCTGGTTCGTTTTCTCGACCCGCTTCTTGATCCCCCATTTCAGCGAAAAGGGAGTGGCCGCCGCCGCCCGCTACCAGGGCGTCTTCCAGGATCCGTCGCTCTTCTTTTCCCGCTTTTTCTCCCCCGAGGTCCTCGGCTACACCCTCATGCTCTTGCTTCCCATAGCAGGAGGCCTGGCCGTCAGATCTTTCCGAAACCCCCTGGTTGTCTTTCCCATCCTCCCGACCTTTCTTTTGAACATCCTTTCGGCGGCCGCCACCCAGCGCGACCTCCTGCACCAGTACAGTTTGCCCATTTTGCCTTTCCTCTTCTACGGCGCCCTGCGGGGACAAGGAAAGACTTTCATCAAACCGCTCACCTGGGTGATCTGGGGGACCGTGGGGTTTCTCGCTTTGGGGGCCTGGCGCTTCGTCCCCCTTTGGGTCGACGCTTCCCGCTGCGCCCCATCCCTGGAAAGATCGATCGTTCTGATTCCCGCGGAAAGCTCGGTGGTCGCCAACCACGAGATCGCTCCGCACCTCGGCCATCGCCGGCAAATCTTCTTTTTCAACGACGATCGCCCGCCCGAAAGCTGGCACAGCGACTTCATCTTGATCGACCTCGCCCATCCGGGCTGGGGAACGAGCCGCAAAAAGCTGGAGAAAGCCAAAAAAAATCTCGATAGCCCGCAATCGAGCTATCGAGAGGTTTTCGGTGAAGGAGAAATTTTCCTCTACGGGAAAGCGAATCCCTGAAAGGTTCGAAACCTTCTTTACTTGCTTTCGAACTTCCCCAGCTTGAAGTTCTTCAAGAACCAGACCAGGGCATTTCGATTGACGTCGTTTCCTTTCGGAAGGATAACGGTCAGCCGAAGCCTGAGGGGATCCTCCACTTTCTGGGCGGATTTGGAATGGGTCTCCTGGATCACCACTTCCATGTTCTTCACGGCCGACATATCGGCGCATCCGACCGAAAGAAAAGCCAGCAGAAGGATCGAGAGCGGCGTCTTCGAGCTCACTTGATTCCCAGTTCCTTGGCGATGGTGGCCATGAGCGGCTTGAAGAGGCTCGGGGTGAAGGGGCTCTTGAGTTCCGCCGTATTGAAGATCGAGAGCAGGGATTGCGAACCGCCGATGTGGCAG
>DOBT01000248.1 GCA_003503675.1 Cyanobacteria bacterium UBA8530
TCTGCAACAAGAGCTTCAACCTTTCTTACTGCGGCCACGACCTTTGAAGAAAGAAAAATAAAGATGTTTAATCCCGCTTTGACGAACGTCCTTCTGGCGCGCCTGCGCCAAGGCCACCGGACCATGGCTTATCCCAGTAAACAACCGGTTTTGCCCGACCGCTTCCGGGGGCTCCCGAAAATCGATCCTTCCCTTTGTTCCGAGAACTGCGGCCTCTGCGGCGAAGTCTGCCCGAGCGGCGCGATCGAGAAAAAAGGGACGGTCCGGCTCGATCTTTCCCGCTGCCTCTTTTGCGGGGACTGCGCCGACCAATGTCCCAACAAGGCGATCGTTTTCACCCAGGAATACCGGTTGGCCGTCAGAGCCCGGGAAGACCTGCAACTGGAACAATTCAAGTTCGCCCAGGCCCTCGAAGAGCGAAGAAAAAGGCTTTTCCGGAAATCCTTCAAGCTGCGTCAGGTCAGCGCGGGAGGCTGCAACGCCTGCGAAGCCGATATCAACGTCTTGGGAACGATCGGCTACGACCTCGGCCGTTTCGGAATCCAGATCGTGGCTTCTCCCCGCCATGCCGACGGCCTCCTGGTGACGGGGCCCGTCAACGCCAACATGAAGGCGGCGCTGATGGATACCTATGACGCCGTTCCCTCGCCGAAGCTCGTCATCGCGGTCGGAAGTTGCGCCCTCTCGGGTGGGCCCTTCCGCGGCCTGCCCGAAAGCGGCAGCGGGGTCGATGGTCTTCCCGTCGATCTCTATGTTCCCGGCTGCCCTCCTCATCCCCTGACGATTTTGGACGGCCTCCTGAAGCTTCTCGGTCGATGAAAAGGCGAAAAGGTGAAAAGAATTGCACGTTCCTGACGGCTACTTGAGTCCGCTCACCTGCGTGGCGCTCTTCGCGATCATGGTTCCCGTCTGGGGCCATGCCGCGAAAAAGACCCGCGAGACCCTGTCGGTGCGGAGGATTCCCCAGTTGGCGATGGGGGCGGCCTTCTCCTTCTTGCTCATGATGTTCAACATTCCGATTCCCGGGGGGACCACCGGGCACGCGGTGGGAGCGGCGCTCCTGGCCATCCTGCTGGGGCCCTGGCCTGCCGTCCTGGCCTTGTCGGTCACGCTGGTCGTTCAGGCGTTGCTCTTCGGGGACGGCGGGGTCACCGCCATCGGGGCCAACTGCTTCAATATGGCCTTCGTCATGCCGCTCTCGGCCTGGGGGATCTTCCAACTTCTGAAGGGTAATTCCTTGCCGGGCAGCCGTCGCTCTTATTTTTCCGCCGGAGCCGCCGGCTATTTCAGCCTTGGCCTCGCGGCCCTCTGCGCCGGCATCGAGTTCGGTATCCAGCCCCTCATCGCCTCTCAGGGGGGACATCCCTCTTTTTGCCCTTTCCCGCTGGCCGTGGCCCTTCCCGCCATGCTGGGCGAGCATCTCCTCTTGTTCGGGTGGGTGGAGGCGATCGCCACCGCGGCCGCCCTGCGCTTCCTCGCCCAAACCCGGGAAGAAATTTATGCCTAAAAAAACGATCGCCGCCCTTTTCGCCATGGCCATCCTCTCGCCGGTGGGTCTCCTGCTTCCCCATTTCTTCAAGGCGGGCAGCGCCTGGGGCGAATGGTCGCCCGAAGAGATCCTGAAGATGACCGGCAGGGTCCCCGAGGGCCTGGCGCATTTTTCAAACCTTTGGCAGGCCCCCTTTCCCGATTACTCTTTCGCGGTTTGGCAAAACGTACCGCTTTGGCAACAAGGGCTCGCGCTGGTTTTTTCGGCCCTGGCCGGTGGCCTGTCGATCCTTGGTCTCGGGTGGCTCCTGGGGCGCTGCCTGCTCAAACCATGAAGGATTTGCCGGATTGGCTCATTGAGAAGCCCGCTTTCTCTTTCCGATCATCGGGAAAGCGCGGCAATCCTCTTTTCAAGACTCTTTCCGCTCTTTCCGCCTTTCAGGGAAAGTTCTTGCTCCGGCAAAAGAGGAGCGAGGGGTTCATCCAGGATTTCGATCCCCGCATCAAGTTGCTGGTGGCACTGGGGGCCTGTTGCCTCGCCGCCTGGACGGGCCCCGTCGTCGCGCTTTCGCTCTTCATTATTGCCGGCCTCCTGGCCGGACTTTCGGGGATCCCCCCTTTTTCCTTCTATTCCGGTTGGTTGGTTTTCCCCCTCTTTTCCCTGCTGGCGACCCTTCCCGCCGCCACCTCCTGGATCAGTCCCGGCGAGACCTTCTTCTTTTTCTTTACCAAGGCGGGCATCCTCATCGCCCTGACTCTGGCTTTGCGGGTGGCTGCGAGTTTGTCCTGGGTGATGCTGCTGGTGCAAACGACGCCCTGGGATCGCCTTTTGAGGGGGGCAGCCGGCCTCGGTCTCCCGGCCGGTGCGGTCATGGTCTTCGCGATTTGCCTGCGCTACTTGCTGGCCCTGTCCCGGCGCATGGAGGCCCTTCACCTGGGACGTCTCAGCCGCCTCCTCGTTCCCGAAACCTTGGGGGAGGGGCACCGCTGGTTGGGGGCGGCCTTGATTTCCCTCTACCGCACCGCCGATCGCCTCGGGAGGGACGTGGGCGAAGCCATGGAGGCCCGTGGCTACCGAGGAGAATTCGAGAATTGAGCCATCCCCTTTTCGAGTTGAAAAACGTTTCCTTCCTTTACGGGAAAAGGAATGCCCTCCGGCCCCTTTCGCTGACCCTGCGCGAAGGCGAAAGAGTCGCCTTGCTCGGGGCCAACGGCTGCGGAAAAACGACCTTGCTGCGGCTTTTGGCGGGATTGATCTTCCCGACCCTGGGGGAAATCCATTACTTCGGCAAACCACTTTCCCGAGATACCCTCGATGACTCTTCTTTTCGGAGTTTTTTTCGCGCCCAGGTGGGGATCGCCTTTCAGCACCCCGAGGCCCAGCTTTTTTGTCCCACGGTGGAAGAGGAAATCGCTTTCGGTCCCCGGCAGATGGGGCTCGGCCAAGAGGAAGTGCGGGAAAGGCTGATCGATCTGGAAGAGATCTCCCGCCTGGAATCCTTGCTCGAGCGCTATCCCGGGGAATTGAGCGGGGGAGAGCAGAGAAGGGTGGTCATGGCCGCTGTTCTGGCGGTTGCTCCGAGTGTATTGTTGCTCGACGAACCCACTGCCGCGCTGGATCCCAGAAGCAGGGCCGAGTTGAAAAGAATTTTCGCTTCCCTCGCGAAGAGCGGAAAGACGCTGATCACGGCGACCCATGAATTGACGGGCCTGGAGCGCGACTATGATCGGGCGCTGGTCTTTTCGGAGGACCATCTTCTCGTCTGGGATGGAAGTGCGGGAGAAATTCCGCTTGAAGTCCTGAGGGAAAACAATCTGCTCGATCTTTCCTGAGGTCGGCTTGCCTGGCGAGGGGGATCGGTGGCGCAATCAAAAAGGGGGGGGTCGAGGACATCGAGGGCGGCAGGATCTTCAGGACGCGGCCTTCGAGATCGGCGCGGAGCTGGCTTCAGCGACGTAGCCAGATCCGGTAGAGCAATAATCCGAGAAGCAGGAAGAGCAGCGCCGCCATGGCGTCTTTCCAGCTCTCGATCTCGTGGAACCTCCGCACTTGCCAGATGGTCCGCGGCATCCTCAGCCAGTCGCCCGGTCCGAACTCCTCTTTTTCCCCGATGGCGAGCCAGTACTTCCCTCTCCCCCCTTTGGGGGCGAAGGCGGCGAGATAATATTTGGCATCGTTCGATAGGGTGACCTTCAGGGTGGGCGATCGCCAGGAGCTGGTCCGGGTGAAGGGCTCGAAAAAGACCACCTTGTCGCCCGGCAGAAAATGGAGGACCTTCGCGCCCATTCCGGCGGGCAGGAAGAAGGGGATTTTTTCCGAGGAAGGCGGCAGGCCGGGACCGATCAAGGCCACCGCCGGCCGAAATTTCAATAATCTCGGGATTTCCGGAACCCCCATTTGCACGGTGATCCTTTCGCCTTCTTTTCCCGCGAAGGAAAGGAAATCGACCTGACCCGGGTTCTTCAATTCGGCGTAGAGGACCTGAGAAACGTCGGGATCCTTGAGGACCCTGGCCGAGGAAAAATCGTGATTCTTCAGCTCTTTCCCGATAGCGACGGGGCGGTGCGCCTCGGCTCCCCCTGCCAAAGAGAACAGGAAAAAGAAGAAAAAGAAGAAAAATTTTCTTTCTCGCAGAGTCCTCATGGCGAAGCCCCCTTCTATTGTAAAGATAGTTTAAGGAGGATTATAGCTCATTATCCCCGGAGGGGCGAGGAAAGAAAAGATCTCGGTTTTCTCTTTTTGGCCACGCGCTGGTGCTGGCCTATTTACTTGGGAGTGACGTAGGTTAGCTCGTGGCGGTTGAAAGGGCTTCGCCATTGAAAAAGTCTTTTCAGGCTCTCTCCTGAGTGCAGTTGGGGCGAGTTTGTTAAAAGCGCATAAGGCGCAGCTCCGAGCTGCTATTTTGACCGAAGACCACCGTTCCATTGGGAGTCACGACGATACCCGCCGGACTGACCATCTGTCCGGGGCCATAGCCATAAGAGCCAAATATTCCCAAATAACTTCCGCCATTTGAGTACTTTCGAATGTTGCTGTCGAATTGACTGCAGATATAGAGATCGCCATCGCTGTCGCAGGACATCCCGAGATAAGTGATAGTTCTGTCCCAATACGCCTTGTCGGCGCTCCTAATATCCCATTTATTGACGAAGTTGCCGGAAGGATCGAATCTTATGACCTCGTCGTTTTGGGTGTCGTAAGCAAACAGGTTGTTCTCGCCATCGAAAGCGAGATTGTTGAACTCCACATTTTTTTTGTCCGGGCGCACGAAGGAATAGGAAGCCAGGGGGGTACCGTCGGAGGTATAGCGAAGGATGGTGCCGACAGGACTCGGGATGCAGACCACCCCGTTCGAGTCGACGGCGAGCCCTCCAGCCCAATAAACTTTCTTCGGGTCCCATCGCCATGAAGGGAGGGATTTGCCTTCGCCATCGAATCTCCACACGGTAGGATTATTCATTTCGGTGACGAAAAGGGTGCCGTCGGGTCCCATGGCCATGAAGAACGGTCGATTGGGTTGGGTTCGGGGGAAGCCGAACTGGNNATTCCCCTGGAGATTGTATTTCCTGATATTGGGATAGTCCTCGACGCCGACAAAGAGGTTGTTGCTGGCATCGGTCGCCAAGGCGAAAGAAACGGCCACACTGCCCAGGGGAATTCCAGGAAGGGGCGGTAAGGCCGTAAAAGTCGAAACCCGATTGTATCCCGGGTCGACGATGGCGATCCGATTTGAATAAAAGCTCCATTTTGTATGATAGATGGCGATCCCCGAGATCCCCTCATATAGCCCCCCAAAATTGTGGTTATTGATGGCAAGCACCAGGTTCCCATTTCGATCCACGATCTTGATGCTATTCTTCCCGGAATCCGTGATATAGATGTTCCCATAATCGTCGACAGCGAGCGCACCGGGCAGATTGAATTCCCCGTTACCGCTGCCCACCTTGGCGATGAAGGTGCCGTCGGGTTCGAACTTCAGGAGGCGGTGATTGAGGGTGTCGGCGACCCAGACCTTGTCGTCCGGGGTGACCGCAATCCCACCGGGACGATTGAACTGCAGATTCCCGTCGCCCTGGCCTCCCCAGGTGAGCAGATGTTTTCCGCTCGAGTCGAATTTCTGGATGCGATGGTTGTCGGTATCGGCCACGAAAAGCCGTCCAGCGCTGTCGAGGACGAGGGCACCGGGCTTGTCGAATTGGCCGTCCCCAATCCCTTGCTCCCCCCAGGTGAGCAGGAACTTTCCCGAGGAGTCGAATTTCTGTATGCGGTGGTTGAGGGTGTCGGAGACATAGACGCTCCCGTCCTTGGCCACGGCGATGCCGCTCGGCCCCCTGAACTGACCGTCCTCGCCTCCGCACTCCCCCCAAGACAGGATGAATTTGCCCCAAGTGTCGAATTTTTGAATCCGGTCGTTGCCGGAATCCACGATGTACCAGTTTTCGTCGCCATCCATGACGATTGCGCCGGGCTGGCGGAACTGCCCTTTCTCTGTCCCGTAGCCCCCCCAGGAGATGGGCACTTGCTCCTGGGGAAGGGGCACCGGCTCCTCGTTGGCGTGGATTTTCTCGATACCCGCGGGGGCACCGGCCGAAGCCCCCTTGTCGGCGATCGCCGCGAGGTTCTTGGGCATCGCGCAGCTCCCCGTCAGCAAGGCGATGAGGAAAAAGGGCAATATTCTTTTCATTTATCCTCCTGAAAGGTCGCTCTCTTGGGGAAAATACTTATCGGTTTTTCGACGACAGATCAGGGAGTGAGATAGGTGATCGAACTGGTGGCACCGAAATAGTTTTCCCCGTTGAAAACGGCTTTCTTCTGCCAGGCAAAGCCACTTCCTGCGGGAACCACCTGGTAGAAGCCGAAGCAAGCCGTGGTGCGATCTCCGGCCGCACTGAGCACCACCTTGCCGCTGGCTCCGACGAAGTCCGCACTGCTTTCGAGCAGCGCTTTTTTCAGGTTTTCGATGTTTCCGAAGCCGCCGGCCTTCTCGTAAGCCAGGGCCCCGACCCACAAGGCATCGTAAGCCGTGTAGGCATACTCGATCGGGGTCCGATTGAGCTTTTGCAAGATGCGCGCCTGGATCGCCGATTGCCCGGGAATCAGGAGCGAACGGGTCGCGGAGCCTCCGGCTTCGAAGGAGTTCAGGAAGGCGCTACAGGTGAAGCCGGTGCCGGCCGCGAACCGACTCGCGGGAGAATCCTGCGTCAGGGACGGGATCAGGGCGTTCCCGGAGCAGCCGAACCAGGGAAGGACTGACAGGGTGGCGTTTTCCATGGCCTTCGGGAAAACATCGCCCAGTTCGTTGAAAGAAATCAGTTCCACCGCCACCTTGGCGGTGCCGTGACGGGCAACGGCCGCATCGACCTTCCGGGCGAGGTTGGCGACGGGAACGTTGAAATCCTTGGCGTTGGTGGCGTATCTTTCCCCACCCAGGTATTCGATTCCGTAGAAGTCGGCCGCCTGCCCGATTTCCTCTTCGAAGTCTCGCCCCCAGACGTCGTCCCGGAAGAGGACGGCGACGGCCTTGATTCCTTTTTCTCGCCAGTAGTTGCAGAGCGCGGTGATTTGAAGGGTGTCGACCGGCGAATAGCGAAAGACGTTGTCGAGCAAGGCCAGGGAAGAGGCGGTGGTGGAGGGACTGATCATCAGGATGTCATGGTTGAGGGCGTAATCCTTGACCGCGACGAAATCGGCGCTGGTGGTGGGGCCGACCACCAGTTTGATCCCCAGGGCATCCAGTTCCTTGAGTTTCTTGAGCGCCGTCTCGGGGTTGGTTCCGGCATCCCTGACGACGATTTCGTAGAAAGAGCCCGTCGCCCGATTGTTGAGGTCCTCGAGGCCGACTTCCAGGCCGACCTTCACGGCCTCGGCCCCGTCGGCATAGCTGCCCGTGAGGTCCAGCAAGGCCCCGATTTTGATTTTTTCGGCGGTTACCGGTGTCGGTGAAGGCGATGACAGGGCAGAGGTGATCATGGGGATGGTCGGCTTGCAGCCCAACAGGGCAAGGGTGATTATGGGCAATAGAAAACGTCTTTTCATGCTCTCTCCTAGGTGAAGTTGGGGATTAAATGCGCATAAGGCGCAGCTCCGAGCTGCTACTTTGACCGAAAGCCACCGTTCCATTGCGAGTCACGACGATCCCCGCCGGACAAACCATCTGCCCGGGGCCATAGCCATAAGAGCCAAATCTCCCCAAATAACTTCCGTTATTTGTGTATGCTCGGATGTTGCTCTCTAACTGATTGCATATATAGAGAGTTCCCTGCTCGTCACAGGACATCCCGAGATAACCCCAGGATTTATCCCAATAATCTTTGTCAGTCCCCCTAACATCCCATTTCTTGATGAAATTACCGGTCGAATCGAATTTTGCGACCTCGTCATGGCGGGTGTCATAAGCAAACAGGTTGTTCTCTCCGTCGAAAGTCAGATTCCTGAACTCCACAGGTCTATTGTCCGGGTGAACGAAGGAATAGGAAGCCAAGGGGGAGCCGTCGGAGGTGTAGCGAAGGATGGTGCCGATAGGATTCGAGATGCACACCACCCCGTTGGAATCGACGGCGATCCCCCCAGCATAATAAACTTTCTTCGGATCCCATCGCCATGAAGGCAGGGATTTGCCATCGGCATCGAATCTCCACACGGTAGGACTATTGATTTCGGTGACGAAAAGGGAGCCGTCGGGTCCCGTGGTCATGAAGAATGGTTCATAGGATTGGGTTCGGGGGAAGCCGAACTGGGCGAGGCAATCCCCCCGGAGATTGTATTTCTTGATATTGAGCTCGCCCTTGACGCCGACAAAGAGGTTGTCGCTGGCGTCGGTCGCCAAGGCGAAGGGAACGGCCTCGCTGCCCAGGGGAATTCGAGGAAGGACCGATAAAGCGGTGTGTTGTAAAACCTTATCGTATCCCGAGTTAACGATGGTGAGCCGATTTGAATAGAAGAACCAGTTTGTTTTGTTGACGACGAGCCCCGAGATCCGATCGAATGGTTGATGGGAAAAGGGGCTCACGTATACACTGAGCAGGTTTCCATTTCGGTCCAGGCACTCGATGCGGCTATTCCCGGAATCTGCGACGAGGATGTTCCCGTAAGTATCGGCAGTGAGCGCACCGGGTTGATCGAATTCCCCGTCCCCGTTCCCCAAGCGACCCACCTTGGCGATGAAGGTGCCGTCGGGCTCGAACTTCAGGAGACGGTTATTGAGGGTGTCGGCGAGCCAGACCTTGTCATCCGGGGTGACTGCAATCCCACCGGGACGATTGAACTGCAGATTCCCGTNNTCGAGTCGAATTTCTGGATGCGATGGTTGTCGGTGTCGGCCACGAAAAGATTTCCTGCGCTGTCGATGGCGAGGGCACCGGGGTTGTCGAATTGGCCGTCCCCGATCCCCTGCTCCCCCCAGGTGAGCAGGAACTTTCCCGAGGAGTCGAATTTCTGGATGCGGTGGTTGAGGGTGTCGGAGACGTAGACGCTCCCGTCCTTGGCTACGGCGATGCCGGTCGGATGCTTGAACTGTCCATTCCCGCCGCCGCACTCCCCCCAAGATAGGATGAATCTGCCTTGAAAGGTGAATTTTTGAATCCGGTCGTTGCCGGAATCAGCGATGTAACAGTTTTCGTCGCTATCCATGGCGATTGCGCCAGCCTGCCGGAATTGCCCTTCTGCTGTCCCGTAGCCTCCCCAGTTGGTGGTGCCCATCACCTTGGGGGGAGGCACCGGCTCCTCGTTGGCGTGGATTTTCTCGCCAACCGCGGGGGCACCGGCCGAAGCCCCCTTGTCGGCGACCCCCGCGAGGTTCTTGGGAGTCGCGCAGCTCCCCGTCAGCAAGACGACGAGGAGAATGGGCAATATTTTTTTCATATAGCCTCCTGAGAGAATCGATCAGTAAGGTCAAAAGCGTTGGATTCGTATCCTGCGTCCCGAGGAACCGATGGTCAAAGAGGATTTCAGCCTTCACTACCCTCAGGCTATCGATAAGTATGGACTTGGGGCATCGAGTGGGTATTCCAAGTAATTCTAACTCGAAAATAACGGGCAAACAAGGCTCGAGGAGGCGGTCCGAAGAACGGGGCTTGAGATGTGGCGAGATAGAGGAGACTTGACGGAAAAGCACCGAGAGAAAGGTGTCAGGTCCTTTTTTTATGGAAATTCAATGAAATCTCAAAGCCGCCAGGTCGAAAATTAGGGCTTCTCAACTATCCCCAGCATGCACTACTCATCATGTCACCTTCTCGTATTGCTTTTCTCTGGCTCTGTTTCATTAAAACGCAAGGCTTGGAGCTAGGTCATGCGGCTATTATGGCGGGGATAACGAGCGGCTTTCATTCCTCGGCCTTGAAAATGATCCTATTGTGATATATTAGTAAGGGGCGCACTGGCATTGCCTTGAGCCAGGGGTATCTTGAGCAGCATCTTTTCCAAATGGGGTATCCGCCTGAAGGTTTGGCAAAGAATGGTCTTTCTAAGGAGTTGTTCTTTCATGAATGAAGGCAATGAGGGCGTCGTTATTTCGGAGGTGAAGCTCGATCAACCCGCTGTTGATGCGGCCGATATTTTCTGGAATATGAGCGAAAAAGCCCTCTTGCTAACGGTCTTTTGTGCTGTTCTGTTTATTTATTTCTATGCGGCCGCTGTTTATTATCCCTTGAAAATCGCCTTCCTGCCGGTGATGGCCTTGTTCTGGGTGAGGTTGGCAAGAAAATCCAGGGCCGCGAATGCCTTTGTGGCACTCGGAGCGCTTTGTGCAGTGGGATACTTCAATCTCCAGTTTGCTTTCAGGCATCTCGATTTCCCCGTGCCCTACTGTTTCTTCGAGTTGGCCGTGTTTTCCATTCCGGCTGCCATGTTCGCCACCTCTTTTTGGTTTCCCCGCGGCAAGATCAAGCTCGCCACGATATTGCTGTCCTTGCCCCTCCTCGTATTCTGCTTCATTTCAGCCAAGGCGAATATGGTTGGACTAATCGATTCCTTCTCAAATCCGATCTCTGGCTACCGTGAATTGATATCCAGGGATGAACTTGCTTCAGCTACTGAGGTGGACAAGGTTATTCCACTCTCGAGCCTGGTAAAGGCACCATTTCAAAGCGTGTGTTTGCTGCAGGGCCTGGATGCCGAAGAGGGAGAAGATAATCCGGATTATAAAAAAATCAACGCCTTGCTGAAGGAAGCCCGCTACTCGGGGGCTAGATATCGCAATTCCATCGTGTTTCTGGCGAGTGACGGCCTTCACCTGACGAGTTTTTCCACTTCTTATCGACTGACTACCATGAATGGGCGAACTGCGATCAAAAACAGGAAAAGATACCGTCTTCCTTCAAACTTCGAGCCTTGTGACTATGTCTCCTCTGAGCAAGCCGCAGTGGTCAAAATTCCCCTGCGAGATGGGGATTACCTCGTTCTAGGAAAGATGAATCGATAAGAGGAGGCATCTGCATGGACTCCACAATGTCTGCCCAGAATCGGAAAAGAAACCCTTTTCTCCCCGCATGGTCGATCCTGGGGATGCTTTTTTGCCTCGAGGCCCTCATTTTGTGGGATGCCGCCTTTGCCACGATGGGGCTGACCTTGCTGNNTGTTCCGGGCTTTCGAGTTTTTCTTCGGTCTCATTTTGCTCTTGGTTGTCCTGAGTTTCGGGAAAATGCGCAAGTGGACCTCACGGACCTACGCCTCTGCCGGTTGGGCCTGCCTTCTCTGGATTGGATGGGGCTTTGTCGGAATCCAGTACTACTGGCCGGTTCGTTACTGGGGCTTGGAGCGGGCCTCCCATCGTGCGGATCCCCTGATCTCCGCACTCGAACGCTTCACCAAGGAGCAGGGGCGGCCTCCGGCAAAGCTTTCCGAATTGCTGCCCCGCTACATCAGGGAGATCCCGACCACCGGGCTTCCCGCCTATCCGACTTTCAAGTATGAACGACTCCCTGGTCGCCAGTCTCTCGCCTTCTGGGATTTGGGCTCAAGAAACGGCCTGCCGATGCGCGGTCTTTGGGTTTATCCCGATGGTAAACCCGAGCACGCGATCATGGCCCTGACCCTCAGCGAACGGGGAGAAGTTCTCGATGCCCGGATGGATCGGATGCCGGAACAAGTTCTCGATGTTGCCTTCGACCAAGCCAAATGGAAGTCCGGAGTCGAAAGGATGCGAATGGTCCGGCTCTTCGCCAAAACCCACTCTTTGAAGGGACGTACCCTCGGTGAGTTGAAAAAAATCCTCGGTGAGCCCGCTGGAACCCGCTGCTTGGTCGATGCGAGCTGGGAGATTCGCATCGATTGCCCCATGGGGATCCTCAACTGGGACACTTTCTATTACTGGCCGACCCAGCGCTATCCAAAGCAATCGCATGGCGGCGGGGTAGTCCGGGTCGGCAAATGGGCCTACGTCCACGAATGAGGACGGGGGCACGCTGGAATAATTCCTCTCCTCTTTTTCTAGGAGGGGCTGAAGCTCAGTTCTTCTTCATCGATCTTGCCGGACCAGAGGTATTTTTGGGTTTCCGCGACCACCACTCCGTTCAGGAAAAGGAGGGAGATGAGGTTGGGGATGGCCATGAGGGCGTTGGCCGCGTCGGCGAAGTTCCAGACCAGGGGGAGGGAACAAACCGAGCCGACCATGACGGCGACCACCCAGACCACGCGGTAGGGGAAAATGGCCTTCAGGCCGAAGAGGTATTCCAGCGCTCGCTCTCCGTAGTAGGCCCAACCGATGATGGTCGCNNACGGTGTCCCAGAAGGTGCCGGTGGCGGAAACGAGGCCCTGTCGGACGGGGTTTCGGGTCTGGGCGGCCGCCGCGATGATGGGGGCCGAGCCCATTCCGGATTCGTTGGAGAAGAGGCCGCGGGCGATCCCGTAGCGGGCGCTCGCCATGATGGTGGCCCCCGCGAAGCCCCCGGCGGCCGCATGCCCCGTGAAGGCCGAGCGGAAGATCAAGGAAAGGGTGGCGGGAATGAATGAGTAGTCCCTCAAGAGGATGAGCAGGCAGCCGAGAACGTAGGTGACCACCATGAAGGGCACCAGCATCCCGCAGATGCGGGCGATTCCCTTGATGCCGCCCAGCATGACCACCGCGACGGTCAGGGTCAATACCACTCCGGTGATCCAGGGATCGACCCGGAAGGTGGCCTTGACCAGAGTGGAGATGGAGTTGGCCTGCACCATGT
>DOBT01000262.1 GCA_003503675.1 Cyanobacteria bacterium UBA8530
GAAAGGCCGAAAAACTCGGAGTCTTTTTCGCCCAGGCTGCGGGTGAGGGGGTCGTCGGCGTTGAGAACCCTTTTGGTTTGGACGGAGTCCAGCGCCCTCTTGACCGTGGCCACCACGTGGTCCAGTTCGGCGTAGCGGTCCATTTGATCCCGGAAGAAATTGGTCACGATCACCATCTGCGGTTGCAGGTCCTCGATCACCTTGGGGAGAGTGGCCTCGTCCACTTCGATGACGGCGACGGTCTTTTTATTTTCGTTCTTCTTCATCGTAGGCAGGCAGTCGAGCAAGGCCGTGGCGATGCCCTGCTTGAGGTTTGCTCCCAGGCAATTGGTGATCANNGGTGGTCTTGCCGTTGGTCCCGGTCACCAGCACCACGGTCGTCAGGCGGGAACGGACTTCCTTCAGTGCTTTCGGCATCATTCGCAGGGCCAGAGCCCCGGGAAGGGCGGTTCCCTCCCGCCCGATGAGCGCCGTCGCCGTCTTGACGGCCTTGACGAGCAGATAGGCCCCCCACAAGCGCAGCGTATCAGCCATCCGAATTATTTTTGCCCTTCCAGGAATTCTTCCTTGAGGCGGGAAAGCAGTTCTTCCCTCTTCTGGTAGAGCTTCTTCTGGGGCCGCGCCGCGGCTTTGTCCAGGGCGTAGGAGACGATGATGGGGAAGGCGATGGTGGTATCGGAGTAAACGACCACGGTCTGATTCAGTTCCTCGGGGTTGATCTTGCCCCAGGAAACGGCTTCGCTGGGGGTCGCTCCGGAAAGCCCGCCCCAGTGGGGAGCGTCGGCGGTGATCTGAATGAAGTAGTCGTGCCCGCCCTTGTTGATGCCCAGGACTTCCCAGAGCTGGGGTTGGGTCTGCATGTAGAAGTTCTTGGGGGAGCCTCCGCCCAGCAGGATGGCGCCGTTCTTCTCGGCTCCGTAGACCAGGGCCGTGGTCTCGTTGACGTCCTTGTTGGGATCGACGTGCAGGCTGCCGCCTTCGAGGGCCAAGCGGGCCAGGTTCATGCCGATCGAGGAATCCCCGGGGCTCGAGGTGTAGATGGGGATGTCCAGTTTGGCGGCCGTCGCCAGGATGGAATGCTTTCCATGAGGCAGCTTCAAGAGTTTGTGGCCCAAGAAATTGTGCAACTCGGCGCTGGAAATCCCACCCTTGTCTTTCCATTCCTGGAGGGCTTCCCGCACGAAGCGGTCGGTATTCAGGAGCACGTCCTCGGAGAAGAGCACGTCGTAGATCCGCACCACCCCTTGATCGTGCAGGTCGACGTCGTCGATGCGGAAGTCGCCGCGGAAGAGGGGGAGGTTGAGGGCGAAGTGGAGGTCGTGGTAGAGGTTGGCGCCGGTGGCGATGATCCAGTCGACGAAGCCCGCTTCCAGGAGGGAGATCACCGCGCCGCCGAGACCGGCGGGGGGGAGGGCGCCGGCCATGGTCAGGCCGACGGTGACGTTTTCTTCGGGAGCGAGCATCTTCTTGGCGTAGAGGCGGCTGGCCTCGGAGAGGCGGGCGGCGTTGTAGGCGCCATAGGCCTCGTCCACCAGGAAATCGATGCGGGCGTTGGGCGGGATGCGGTCCGGCCGGATGGCCTTCCCGGAGAGATAGTCGTTTTTATGCTCTTGCTTCTGGCGGCATTCATGGCTCTCGTTTTGTTTCTGACAGGGATGTTTCAATTTTTCGCCCCTTTCCTTTTCTTCGAAGGCCCCATGGTAAGCTGATTTGCCCAAAGATTCAACTTGTGCCCCGGATCGGGATGTTATAATGAATCGTTCTTTTTATGGGAGGGCCATTGTGACACTGCTCTGCGGCATCGACATCGGGGGCACCAAGATCGCCATCGGGTTGGGGGATCGGGAAGGCAACATCCTGGCCCAGGACCGCATCCTGGTCGATCCCGATAAATCGGCCCAGGAGCTTTTGGCCGAAGTCTCGCTTCGCCTCGGTGAATTGGCCTCCGGTCGCTCCTTCTCCGGGGTAGGGGTGGGGGTTCCGGGTCCCCTCGATACCGAGGCCGGCTTGATCCTCAACGCCGTCAACCTTCCCGGCTGGGCCGACCTGCCTATTCGCGACATCCTCCAGGATTCGCTCAAAGTGCCCGTGCTGATCGAGAACGACGCCAACGCCGCCGCCATGGGGGAATTCCTCTTCGGGGCCGGTCGCGGGGTCAGGGATATGGTCTACGTCACGGTCAGCACCGGTATCGGGGGCGGCGTCATCACCGACGGCAAGCTCTTGCGCGGGGTGCGCGGCTCGGCCGGAGAGGTCGGCCACATGACCATCCTGCCCGACGGCCCCCTTTGCAACTGCGGTAACCATGGCTGCTTCGAGGCCCTGGCCTCCGGAACGGCGATCGCCCGCAGAGCCCGCGAAGGTCTGGAAAAAGGAGAGAAATCCTCCCTGCGGGGCCAAAAAATCTCCACCTTCTCCATCTCGAACGCCGTGCGGGCGGGCGATCCCTTCGCTCGGAGGATCTGGGAAGAGTCGATCTTTTATTTGGCCTGCGGGATCGGCAACATCATCGCGGTCCTGGCGCCGCAGCGCATCGTGATCGGCGGCGGCGTGGCCAACGTGGGAGATCTATTGTTTCTTCCCCTGCGGGAGGAGTTGAAGAAGCGGGTCTGCGTGGCCCCTCTGGAGAAAATCGAGGTCGTTCCGGCGAAGAACGTCAACGACGCCGGCCTTTTGGGGGCCCTGGCCGTCGCCTGCGGTGTTTCCTCATGAATTGGCTGGCGGATCATCGCCATCAAATCCTGCGCCTGGCCAAGTCCCTGGCCGAAGAATTGAAAGAGAACGCAAAAAACGCGAAAAACGACGGTCCCCTCAAGGCCTGCACGGAACATATTTGCTTCTATCCGGGATGCGAGGGAAACATCGAGGTGTCGGTCGATCCCGGCGAAAGGGGCGATCGCGTCTTCTGGCGCTGCACCCTCTGCAACAACGGAGGCTCGATCAGCCTTTCCCCCAACTGGTGGCAGGAAGAAAGCTGATTCAGTTTTTCTTGCGGACGATGACCTTGCGGATGCGCTTTCCGGCCATTTCCTCCACCTTGAAGATGGCTTCGGGTAGCTCGACCTGCTCTCCGTTGTGGGGGATGCGTCCCAGCTGGGCGTAGATGATTCCCCCGACCGTGTCGACCCCGGGAAACTGGATGTCGAGCGAGAAGAGCTGATTCAGGTCCTCGATTCCCAACCGGCCGCTGACGCGGGCCTCTTCTTTTCCGATGAACTCGATCTGGCTTTCCGGCAAGATGTTGTATTCGCTGCGGATCTCCCCCACGATCTCCTCGAGCAGGTCCTCGATGGTGACCAGGCCGGCGGTGCCCCCGTATTCGTCGACGGTGATCGCCAGTTGGACCTTGGATTCCCTCAACTCCGGCAACAATTCGCTCGCCTTCTTCGTTTCCGGGACGAAGAGGGTGGCCCGCCCCAGAACGGCTACCGGCGATAGTTTGTTCCCGCCCTCGAAGAGGTACTGCAGGACGTCCTGGGAGAAAAGGATGCCGACCACGGAGTCCAGGTTCTTCTCGAAAATCGGCAGTCGCCCGTGGCCGCTCGAAAAGAATTTCGGAATGGCTTCCTCGATCGGGGTGCTCTTCTCCACCCCCACGATGTCGATGCGGGGGGTCATGACCTCGTGGACGGTGGTGTCGCCGAAGTCGAAGATGCCGTCGATCATTTCCTGCTCGGACCGTTCCATCACCCCCTCGTCGGCGGCCGACTCCACCAGGGAGCGCAGCTCGTTTTCGGTGATGCTCGGCAACTTCACCCTTTGATCGCTGCCCAGGAGAGCCAGGAAAATGTTGGTGATTTTGGACAAAAATCGGATGAGGGGATGGGCCGCCCGCGAGATCCATTCGATGGGCCCGGCGACCCTGAGGGAAATCTTTTCGGCCTCCGCGATGGCGAGGCGCTTGGGGATCAGTTCCCCGAAGATCAAGGAGACCAGGGTGACGAGGAGGGTGACGGCGATGAGGGCGATCGCCGCCGCGCTGGGTGCGAAGAAGGGGATGTTCCTCAGAAGTCCTTCCAGGCTGCGCACCAGGGTGACGGCCGAAACGGCCGAGGCGAAGAAGCCGGAGAAGGTGACTCCGATCTGGACGGTCGCCAGGAAGGCACTGGGGTTTTCGAGGAGTTCCTGCACCGTCAAGGCGGCGGGATTTCCCTCGTCCGCCAGTTGCTGGATGCGGCTGCGCCGGACCGAGACGATGGCCATCTCGGAGGCCGACAGGAAGGCGTTGATCCCGATCAACAGGGCGATCAACAGGAGCTCTCGGAAGGTATCCAAAATTTCCTCCTCGTGCCACGGGAGGATCTTGAAAGAAATCGGGGCCGTTCGGTAGTCTTTTTTCGCCGAAGCTCGTGGCTAAAAAGAGAGAGGAAAGGGGCTAGTCGGTCTCCCTCCTCCTGCTCATCCGGGGCTCTTTGCTCGAAAGCGTCATCTCTCCACGCCGATCCACTTTTTCAAGGAAGAGAGCCAGGGCTTGAAGCCGTACTTCCTGGCCTCCCGATAGGATTGATCGACTTTCCATTCATCCACTTCCACGCGGTACCTGGCGACGATCGCCCCGGTGCGATCGGCCCCGTGCCGGCAATGCACGTAGACTTTTCCTTCTTTCAGGAATTCCTTGATCTTCGCCCACTTCGAGGGGGAGGGGGGCTCGGTCCCGAGGTAGCAGGGAAAATAGGCCATCTGCAGCTTCTCGGCCCAGAGGATCTCGTTGTCGCCCTTGGGCCCCAGGGAATCCTTCGCGAGGTTGACGATGCCGCTGATTCCCAGTTCATCGCGCATTCGCTTCAGTTGCGCGAAATCCTCGATCTTTCCTCCCCGATAAAGCCCGTCATTGACCTTGTCGAAGTTCGACGGGGCCCAATTCGGCATGCCGGGGTGATGCAGCGAGACCGAGATGACGGCGGCGAGCAGGCTTTTGGAAATGGTTTGAACGGCTTCCAAGTGCTTTCTCCCTTCTTTCGATGCTTCATTCTAACGCAAAAGGAAAGGCGGGGATCACCGGCTGTCAGACCGGTCAGTTGTGTTAGAATATTGTTTGGTGTTCTTTAAGGACAACGGGACGATGGCGTCACCAGGCAGCGCTTTGCCATAGCGGCTTTCTGCACCCGCCGCGCGCTCCCGTCTTTCCTTCTCATAAGAAAGTGGGGATCCATGGCAAAGATCGAGGTCAACAGCGAAATCTGCAAGGGCTGCACCCTCTGCGTCGCGGCCTGCCCGCAGAAAATCCTGCGTCCTTCCGAGCGGATCAACGCCTCGGGGTATCATCCCATCGAGTGCTTCGAG
Organism: Cyanobacteria bacterium UBA8530; assembly: GCA_003503675.1. Classification (GTDB taxonomy): domain Bacteria; phylum Cyanobacteriota; class Sericytochromatia; order S15B-MN24; family UBA8530; genus UBA8530. The sequence goes on from DOBT01000262.1 coordinate 5,284, forward strand.
CCCGAGAAGTGCAAGGGTTGCGCCTTCTGCGCGATGATGTGCCCGGACGTGGCCATCACCGTCTTCCGTTGATTGCAAGGATAACGAGGAGAACCCCGAAATGATGAAAACGAACCAAGGGAAAAAGATCCTGATCAAGGGGAACGAAGCCCTGGCAGAGGGGGCGATCGCCGCCGGTTGCCGTCACTACTTCGCCTACCCCATCACCCCCCAAAACGAAATCGTGGAGCACCTGGCCCTCCGCATGCCCGAAGTCGACGGCGTCTTCATGCAGGCCGAATCCGAGGTCGCCGCCATCAACATGGTCTACGGGGCGGCCGCCGCCGGCGCCCGCGCCATGACCAGCTCTTCCTCCCCCGGCGTCTCCCTGAAGATGGAAGGGATTTCCTACCTGGCGGGCGCCGAGTTGCCTTCCGTGATCGTCAACGTCCAGAGGGGCGGTCCGGGCCTCGGTTCGATCCAGCCCTCCCAGGCGGATTACTTCCAGGCCACCAAGGGCGGCGGCCACGGCGACTACCACTGCATCGTGCTGGCCCCCGGTTCCGCTCAGGAAATGGCCGATCAGGCCATATTGGCCTTCGAACTGGCCGACAAGTACCGCACCCCCGTCATGATCCTCTCGGACGGCGTCCTCGGCCAGATGATGGAGCCGGTGGTCCTGCCCGAAGCGATCGATCCCAAAACGATTCCCGCCAAGCCCTGGGCCCTGACGGGCGGCAAGCGCGGCAAGGCCAGGCAGGTCGCCAACTCCCTCTTCATCGACTCGAGCGACCTCGAGGCCCACAACCACCGCCTCCAGAAGAAATACGCCGAGATCAGGGAAAAAGAGGTCCGCTTCGAGGGCTACAACCTCGAAGGCGCCGAAACCCTGGTGGTCGCCTACGGCATCGCGGCGCGCGTCGCCCGCTCCGCCATCGAGAACCTCGGCAAGGATTCCCGCGTCGGGATGTTGCGCCCCATCACCCTCTATCCCTTCCCCACCGAAGAGATCGCCCTTCTCGCCCAAAAGGTGAAGAATATCCTGGTGGTCGAATTGAGCGCGGGACAGATGATCGAGGATGTTCGCCTGGCGGTCGAGGGCAAGGTTCCCGTTTCCTTCTACGGAAGGATGGGGGGCATCGTTCCCACCCCCAACGAGGTCACGGACGCCCTCAAGAAGCTGCGTCTCCAGCCCGCGCTGGTGTAGGAGGTTATTGGAATGCAAACCGTTTTCGCCAAACCGGAACTTTTGACCGATAAGAAATTCCACTACTGCCCGGGCTGCGGCCACGGCATCATCCATCGCCTGGTCGCCGAGGCCCTGGGCGAGCTGAAGATGAACGATCGGGTCATCGGGGTCTGCCCGGTGGGTTGCTCGGTCTTCGGCTACGAGTACTTCGACTGCGACATGGCCGAGGCCTCCCATGGTCGGGCCCCCGCCGTCGCCACCGGCATCAAGCGCACCCATCCCGACAAGATCGTGTTCACCTACCAGGGTGACGGCGACCTGGCCGCCATCGGCACCGCCG
>DOBT01000096.1:0-7428 GCA_003503675.1 Cyanobacteria bacterium UBA8530
CGGACTGAGCCATTCTTCGCGTCTCGAAAAGGCCAAACACGAGAGGCTCCGGAATTTATCCGGAGCCTTTTTTGATTTTCAGGGCTCTATTTTGACCTCGACCTCATGTTTGTTGCTGGCTTTTTCCGGCCCTTCCCAGGAGCGGTACTGGGCGAAGGCGATCCTGCTGCTTCCGGGCTTGAGGCCCTGGAAGACGAAGATCTCGGCAGCCGAGCGACCGAGTGGGGCATTTTCGGGCAATTCTTCCAGGTGCTTTTCCTTGAAGGCGACCAATTTCTTGTCGTAGGAAACGAGGTGCCATTCGTAGCCGGAGGTCGACAAGGAAGGAAGTTTGATTTGGAAGGCTTTCCCGACCGGGGAGGTCAGCCTGTCGGTATTTTTTTGCGTTCCATCGGCGCTCTCGAAGAAAGCCAGGGAGCAGAGCATCGCCAGGCCGATCGGCAAGAAGAGGTTTCTCATTACTTTTCCTCATAAAAAAGGGCGCCCTCAGGCGCCCTTTCTGGTTTTCCTTAAAGATTGACGGCTTTCAGGGAATCCACCCGGCCGTTGCCGAAGAGTTCGTCGAAACCGGCGCCTCCGAGGTCGTTGGTGGCTTTCTTGAGCGATTCGACGACCTGTTCGCGCTTCCAGTCGGGGTGCTGGGCCCGGATGAGGCCGATCACGCCGGCGGCGCAGGGGGAAGCCATCGAGGTGCCGCTCATCAGAGCGTAGTTGGTGCCTTCGGCATCATCGGTCTTGTAGGTGGGAACGGTCGAGAGGATGTCGACGCCGGGGGCGGCGACGGTCACGGTCTTGCCGTAGTTGGAGAAGGAGGCCTTCTTGTCGTTTTTATCGGTGGCGGCCACTTCGACCACGCCGGGATAGGTGGAGGGAAGGTGGGGCGCGGTGATGGGGTCGTTCTTCTTGTTGCTGTTGCCGGCGGAGGCGACCAGAACGACGTCCTTGTCGAGGGCGTATTGCAGGGCGGCTTCGACGATGGGGCTGCGCTTGTAGAGGCCGAGGCTCATGGTCATGACCTTGGCGCCGTGATCGGCGGCCCAGGTAACCCCGTCGGCGATGGTTTCTTCGGAGCCGCTGCCGTTGGCGTCGAGAACCTGGACGATCATCAGACCGCACTGGGGAGCCATTCCGGCGATGCCGATGTTGTTGTTGGCTTCGGCGGCGGCGATACCGGCGGTGTGGGTACCGTGGCCGGCGCCGTCCTTGACCTTGTCGTCCTTGGTGAAGACGTTATACTTGGCGACCACCTTGTTGACGAGGTCGGGGTGATCGGGGTCGATGCCGGTGTCGATCACGGCGATCTGGGTGGTCATGGCGCCCATGGTGACGTCCCAGGCCTTGAGGGAGTTGGTGACGGTGAGGGCGAACTGCTCCTTGGCGCGGGGGTCGTTGATTTCCTTCTCGAGCTTGACGACGGAGACGGTATCGGCGAAGGCGATGTTGGCGCCTTCGTTTTTGCGGATCTTGGCGATCGCCGCTTCGGGGGTGCTCCCGGATACGGTGAAGATGGAGGTCTTGATGGGGTTGATGGTCTTCTTCAGGGTGAGGCCGTATTTGGCGGCGAAGGCGGAAAGGTCGGTGGTTTTATTGAACTTGATCGAGATGCGGCTCTTGGAAATCCCGTTGGCTCCGAACTCGCTCATGTCCATCTTGTAGGCCTTGGTGGAATTGAGGGTGAGGGTGCTCAGGGGCACTTGGCTGGAGCAACCGGCCGTGAACGCGGTGACGAGCAGGGTGCTGGCAATGAATTTCGCCGTCTTCGACATCTTTTTTCCTCCGTCAATTGGGGGTGTGTGACCTCGTTGTCTGGAAACTTGATAATAGATATTATACCGAATTTAATCAATATACTGAACGGATTTAAAGATCATTTAACATTGGTGCCGTATGGAAAGAAGCCGCAGCCGGTGCTCTTCCCGTAGCAGCGCGCCTTGACTCTTCTTTCGAGGTCCTGGGTGGGCAGAAAACGCTCTCCGTAGGCCTCGGTCAGGCGCAAGGCGGCGGCGTGAATCTTGTCCAGCCCGAGACTGTCGGCCAGAGCCAGGGGGGATAGCCCCATGATGACCGACATGGCGCGGTCGACGTCCTCCATCGTGGCGACGCCTTCTTCCGTCAGCCGGGAACATTCCAGGATGAGCGAAGTCAGGAGGCGGCTGCAAACGAAGCCTTCGGCATCCTGAACCAAAAGCCAGTCCTGTTTCATTTTTTCCGCCACTCCCTGGGCGATCTCGAGGGTGGCCGTGGCGGTCTTGAAGCCCTTGACGATCTCCACCAGGCTGGTCACCTGGGGGTCGCCCATCCAGTGCATCCCCAGGCACGATTCGGGCCGTTTGGTGACCGCCGAAATCTCGGAGACGGAGTGGATGGCCGTGGTGGTCACCAGAACGGAGTGCGGGGGGGAGAGGTGATCCAGCTCGACGAAGAGTTCCCGCTTGAGTTCCAGGAGGTCCGGCAGGGCCTCGAAGACCAGGTCGGAGGTGATGACGGCCTTCTCGATCACCACTTCGGGAAAGAGGCGTTTGAGGGCGGCGTCCGCTTCCTTATCCCCGAGCAAGCCTGCTGAAACCAATCTCTTGTAGCTCTCCCCGATGTCATGGAGGGTCGCCTCGAGCAGGTCTCGGGAAAGGTCGCGGATGGTGGTCCGGTATCCCGCCAAAGCTGTCAAGCGGGCAATATGGGCGCCCGTCTTTCCCATCCCGATCACGGCCACGTTCTCGATCATCTTTCCCTCCTGATCCTTGTCTTAATGAATGGTAAAGAATTATCTTAAACCATCGGAGGGCTTTGCGCAAAAAAAAGCCCGATCGTTCGATCGGGCCCTTTTTTATTTTTCAGAGGATCAGTTTTTTTCCGGTCATCTCGGGTGGCTGGAGGAGTCCCAGGATCGAGAGCATGGTGGGGGCGATATCCGCCAGGCATCCTTCTTTCCTCAGTTCGGCCGGGAAGCCGACCAGGATGAAGGGGACGGGATTGGTGGTATGGGCCGTGAAGGGGGCGCCCGTGGGCTCTTCCATCTTCTCGGCGTTGCCGTGATCGGCGGTGATGATGGCCACCCCTCCGGCCTTCTGGATGGCCTCGACCACCTTCGCCATGCAGGCGTCCACCGTCTCCACCGCCTCGACCGCTGCCGGCATGACCCCGGTGTGTCCCACCATGTCGGGGTTGGCGTAGTTGACGATGAGGACGTCGGTCTCCTGCTTTTCGAGGCTCTTCAGGATCTCGTCGGTGACCTCGGAGGCGCTCATCTCAGGTTGTTTGTCGTAGGTGGCGACCTTGGGGGAGGGGATGAGAATCCTCTGCTCGTTCGGATAGGGGGCTTCCCTTCCTCCGTTGAAGAAGAAGGTGACGTGGGNNGGCGTACTTCTCGGTCTCGGCGATGTGGAGCTGGCGCAGGCCGGCCTCGGAGAGGACTTCCGCCAGAATGTGCTCCAGGGTCTGGGGCGGGTAGGCGACGGGCAGCCCGAAGGTCGCGTCGAAGCGGGTCATGCAGCAATAGCAGACCTTGCGGAAGACTTCTCTCGGGAAGCCGTCGAAGTGGGGATCGGTAAGGGCCCTCGTTATTTCCCTGGCCCGGTCCGGCCGGAAGTTGAAGAAGATGATCGAATCGCCCTCCTGGATGAGCCCTTCGGGATCGATCACGGTGGGCTGCAAGAACTCGTCGGTCTCGTTTCTTTGATAGGATTCCCGCGTCGCGGAGGGTCCGTCCTTGGCCGTCAGGCCTTCTCCCATCACCATGAGGCGGTAGGCTTTCTCCACCCTTTCCCAGCGGTTGTCGCGGTCCATGGCCCAGTAGCGACCGGCGACGGTGGCGATCTTGCCGTAATTCTCTTTCTTCAGGCGGTCTTCGATTTGCTGCAGGTAACCCTCCCCGCTGGTGGGGGGGACGTCCCGGCCGTCCGTGAAGCAGTGGAAGTAGGTTTGCTTTACCCCTTTTTTCTTGGCCATTTCCAGGAGAGCGTAGGAGTGGTCCAACAGGCTGTGGACCCCACCGTCCGAAACCAGCCCCAGCAGGTGGATCCGGCTTCCGTTCTGGAAGGCGCAGTCCATCGCCTGGTTGAGTTCGGGGTTCTCGAAGAAGTCCCCGTCCTCGATGGACTTCGAGATGCGGGTGATGTCCTGGTAGACGATTCTGCCCGCTCCGATGTTGAGGTGGCCGACCTCGCTGTTGCCCATCTGGCCTTCGGGCAGGCCGACGGCCCTCCCGGAGGCGGCGAGGCTGGTGTTGGGGAATTCGGAGTAGAAACGATCGAAGTTGGGGGTCCGGGCCGCGGCGATCGCGTTGCCCTTCGTTTCGGGGGAGAGCCCCCATCCGTCCAATATGATCAAGGCGAGCGGTTTTTTCATGGCTTGGATCCTAACTAGGGGCGCCCCTTTTGAAAAGAGGCGCCCCCGAAAAATAGATTAGCGGAAATTGACGATCGCGCTGAAACTCTTGGGATCGAGGCTCGCTCCACCCACCAAAGCCCCGTCGATGTGGGGCTGGCTCATTTGTTCCTTGATGGAATCCGGCTTGACGCTTCCTCCGTAGAGGATGCGCACCTGTTCGGCGGTTTCCTTGTCGCTCATCATGGCGACGGTTTCGCGGATGATCCCGCAGACGCGATTGGCTTCGGCGGAGTCGCAGGTCTTCCCCGTTCCGATGGCCCAGACGGGCTCGTAGGCGAAGATGATGGTGGCAATCAATTCCTTGCTGATGTTGAGGAGGGCACGCTGCACCTGCACGATGACGACGTTGTCGGTGAGCTTGGCTTCCCGCTCCTCGAGCTTCTCCCCCACGCAGACGATGGGGATCAGCTGCCATTGCAGGGCGGCGAGGGTCTTGCGGTTGACCGTTCCGTCGGTCTCACCGAAATACTGCCTCCGCTCGGAGTGGCCGATGAGCACGTGGGAACAGCCGATGTCCCTCAGCATGAGGGGCGAGATCTCCCCGGTGAAGGCGCCTTCGTCCTGCCAGTGCATGTTCTGGGCCCCCAGTTGGAGGGTGCTCCCGCCCATGTTTTCCTTGGCGGAATGCAGGTCGGTGAAGGGGGGACAGATCACCACCATGGGATCGGTGCAGCTCCGGACGGAATCCGGAAGGGCGCGAAAGAAATCGCGCGTCTCGTTCACGTTCTTGTACATCTTCCAGTTGCCGGCGATCACCGGCACCCGCTTTTGATTGCTCATTTATCCTCCAGGCATGCGACTCCGGGCAATTCGAGCCCTTCTAGGAACTCCAGGCTGGCGCCTCCCCCGGTGGAGACGTGGGTCATCTTGTCGGCCACCTTCATCTTCTCGACGGCGGCGACGGAATCCCCCCCGCCCACGATGGTGACGGCTCCCCGGGCGGTCGCCGCGGCCAGGGCCTTGGCCACCTCTTCGGTGCCGGCCGCGAAGGCCGGGTTCTCGAAGACGCCCATGGGACCGTTCCAGATCACGGTCTTGGCTTTGGAAAGGATCTCGGCGATCTGGGCGGCCGATTTGGGCCCGATGTCGAGCCCGATCTTGTCCGAGGGGATGTTAGCCGGGGGCACCATGCCGTCGGCATGGTCGGCTTCGATGGAATCGCCGATCACCACGTCGACGGGAAGAACCAGCTTGTCGCCGCTCGCTAGCAGCTTCTTCGCCAGCTCGATCTTGTCCTCCTCGACGAGGGATTTTCCGGTGGAATAGCCCTGGGCGCGGTAGAAGGTGAAGATCATGCCGCCGCCGAGAACCAGGTAGTCGACCTTTTCGAGAAGGTTCTCGATGACCCCGATTTTCGAGGAAACCTTGGCCCCGCCGATGATGGCCACGAAGGGCCGCTCTGGTTTCTCCAGGGCCTTGCCCATGGTTTCGATCTCCTTCTGCATGAGGAAACCGGCGACCGCGGGGAGAAATTTCGCCACCCCGGCGGTTGAGGCATGGGCGCGGTGGGCGGTGCCGAAGGCGTCGTTGACGAAGATATCGGCGTTTTCGGCCAGCTTCTTGGCGAATTCGGGGTCGTTCTTCTCTTCTTCGGGGTAGAAGCGGATGTTCTCGAGCAAGAGGACCTCCCCCTCCTTCATCGAATCGACCGCCGCCTTGACGCTGGCACCGACGGAGTCCTCGACCTTCTTGACTTCATTTTTCAGCAGCTCGGACAAGCGCTTGGCGATCGGGTCCAGCCGCAGATTTTCCGTCACTCCCTTGGGACGACCCAGGTGGGAGACCAGGATGACCCTGGCGCCCTTTTGGCGCAAATGCTCGATGGTGGGGAGGGCGGCGCGAATGCGGGTGTCGTCGGTGATTCGCCCTTCCTTGAGGGGAACGTTGAAATCGACCCTTACCAGAACCCTCTTGCCCTTGAGATCCGACAAGTCCTTGATGGTCTTTTTCATTTCATCGGCTCCTTTAAAAAGAAAAAAAGCCCCCTCGAAAGGGGGCGTAGGACTAGAGTTTCTTGCCCATCAGGGAAGCGAGGTCGACGACGCGGACGGAATAGCCCCACTCGTTGTCGTACCAGGCGATGACCTTGGCGAGGCGCTTGTTCATCACCATGGTCAGCTCGCCGTCGACGATCGAGGAGAAGTTGCTGCCGCGGTAGTCGATGGAGACGAGGGGGATTTCGCTGAAGTGCAGGATTCCCTTGAGGGGACCCTGGGCGGCTTCGGCGAGGGCCTGGTTGATTTCCTCGGCGGTGGCATCCTTTTCGAGGGTGCAGACCAGGTCGACCACCGAGACGTCGGCCGTGGGGACCCGCATGGAGAAGCCGTTGAGCTTGCCCTTCAGTTCGGGAAGCACGAGGGCGACCGCCTTGGCGGCTCCGGTGGTGGTGGGGATGATGGAGAGGGCGGCGGCGCGGGCGCGGCGCAGGTCCTTGTGGGGGAAGTCGAGGATGACCTGGTCGTTGGTGTAGGCGTGNNATGATGACCTTCTTGGCGCCGGCCTGCAGGTGCTTGGAACAGGATTCCTTGTCCCTGAAGCGACCGGTGGCTTCGACGACGATCTCGGCGCCGACCTTGCCCCAGGGCAGGTTGGCGGGATCCTTCTCGGAGAAGATGGGGATGCGCTTGCCGTCGATGACGATGGCGCCTTCCTCGGCCTTGACTTCGCCCGGGTAGGTTCCGTGGACGGAATCGTATTTGAAGAGGTGGGCGAGGGTTTTCGCGTCGGTCAGGTCGTTGATGCNNTCCGAAGCCATTGATTGCGATTTTCGACATGAGTTCCTCCAAATAGATAGGTGAAATACCTTGGTTCGACTAGCAACCAATTTACCAAGCTAGGCTTTAGCCGTCAAGCGAGCCTTGCCCCCTTCGAAGCGAATCCCTTTCTTTTCCTTCACCCGATAAGATCGGCCTGGTTGTTGAGTTGAGGGGGCCGCGGCGTTAGGATGGGGCCGTAAAGAAAGGAGGTGCTGAGCATGGCCGTGAATCGGAACTTGAGAGACAGAAGCGACGTCCAGAACGCCGCCTTCGCGCTCCGCATCGG
>DOBT01000096.1:7478-7746 GCA_003503675.1 Cyanobacteria bacterium UBA8530
GCATCCCCCCTGGGCTTCGCCTTCGGACCTTCGCTGGCCTTCATGCCCTACCTCGGCGTCGCTGAAATCGTCCTGGGCGCCCTGCTGATCGTGGGCCTATGGGCCAGGCCGGTTTCCTGGATCCTGGCCGCCTGGGCCTTGTTGATCTCCCTCTGCACCATCGGTGGAACCATGAACCTGGGCCACGTCGATGCCCCGACTCTGCTACTGACCGCTCTCCCGTCGATCGTCGCAGCCTACCACTTCCTGGTGCTGTTGCCTGCCGCCA
>DOBT01000041.1 GCA_003503675.1 Cyanobacteria bacterium UBA8530
GACTCCCAGGGCGTAGGCCCCTTCCAACTGCTCGATGGCGCTGAAAACGGCCTGCAGGATATCCCCCTGGTACCGGGATTCGATCAGGTGGGCGATCACCTCGCTGTCGGTGTCGGATTGGAAGACATGTCCCTCGGATTGCAGGCGGTTCTTGAGGAAAAGGTAGTTTTCGATGATGCCGTTGTNNGCGGAATCGTATCCGCGATATTCCAGGCGCTTGAGACCGTCCAAAAGGATGTCCGCCGCGTTTCTCTCACCCACATAACCGACGATTCCGCACATTGCGCATGCACTCCCTGTCTCGATCGAAAGGTAACCCACCCGATTGTACCTCAGTCGAGGAAAAGGCGACAATGCGCCCGATCACAACGCTTGCCCATGTGTCCCTGGATGGAAGATAATCGGGAAATGAAAAGACCGAAGCAGTTATTATTTCTGAGCAACGGCTACGGCGAGGACGCGATCGCAGCGCGGGTCGCGGCGGAGCTGAAAAAGGAATTCGAAATCCTGGCCTTTCCCCTGGTGGGAAAAGGCCAAGCCTACCGGAATTCGGGGATCCCCGTGGTGGGCCCCCTTCTCGAGCTTCCCTCCGGCGGGTTCAATGCCCATGACTTCACGGCCCTGAGGAGGGATTTCGAGGCAGGTCTTTTCCCCTTACTGGGGGGGCAATACCGCTTCTTGAGAAAGGTTCAAACCGACGCCGTGGTGGCGGTGGGGGACTTCCTGGCGATCGCCGCGGCCAAATTGACGAAAAAAAAGATCTTCTTCATCGGGGCCAACAAGTCCGATTTCTACCTCGACCGGGGCGCCCGCTACCTGGAAATCGAGCTCTCTCTCATGAAGAAATGGCAGGTCAAGGTTTTCCCGCGCGACCAAAAAACCCAGCAAAGGCTCGAGAAAAGGGGCCTGGACAGCGAATATCTCGGAAACCCGATGATGGACACCTTCGAAGGGCGCGAGGAATTCGAAAACAAAAAAAACAAAACCGTCCTCTTGCTGCCCGGCAGCCGGGAGGAGGCCTACGGGAACATCCGCGCCATGGTCCCCGTGGTGGAGGGGATCCACGGGAAAGATCCAAAAATTCTTTTTGGCTTGGCGCTGGCCCCGTCCCTTCGTTCAGAGGAGCTCGCGATCATTTTTTCTTCCCTGGGCTGGGTCGCTGCCGGGAATGGCTTCGGCAAGGGAGAGCTTTCGATCGCCCTTTCGCGGGATTTCGGGCAATCGCTCTTTTCGGCGGATCTGGTCATCGGGATGGCCGGGACGGCCAACGAGCAGGCGGTGGGCCTGGGGAAACCCGTCATCTCCTGGCCGGGAGAAGGTCCCCAGTACAGCAAGCGATTCGCCCTCCTGCAAAAGCAATTATTGGGCGAGGCCCTGAATCTGCTCCCCTACGATCCCGAAGGGATCGCGAAGAAGGCCATCGAGATCCTGAATGAGGGGGAATACATTGAGAGCCTGCGGGAGATCGGGCGAGAGAGGCTGGGACTTCCCGGCGCCGCGGTGAGGATCGCCCGTAGGATCGAGGAGCTTTTCTCCTCACTTTGAGGGTTTTGCCATCATCTCGAGCATCTGCTGGAAAATGGTGGGCAGCAGGGGGCGCAGGCCCAGATTGATCTTCCAGGCATCTTCTTCCTTCACCAGGCGCAGGCGCTTGCCGATTTCCTTTCCTTTCAGGCTCTTGGCGATCTCGAGGAAGCCGCGGGAGGGATCCGAGACCTTGAAGTCAAAATCGAGCAACTGGACTTCCCTCAGTTTGAGACCGCTCGCATGATTGATGGAACTGACGTAGGCCCGGGTGTAGTTCTTCAAAAAAGTGGACTTGTACTGCGAGGGAAGCTCTTCGGGGGTTTTGGCCTCCATGACCTGCTTCGTTTTCCAGGGGTCGTCAGCGGCACAGTTTTTATCCCGGCCCAGGATCTCGAAAGGTTTCCGGGAGATGGCCAGGATGTCCTCGCGATCGTCCCGGGAAAGGGAAGAAACGAAGGCGTCGAAATCTTCGTCGATGAGGGCGCGCAGGAATCCCCGCACTTCGGCGGCCCTGGCATCGCGAAAATCCTTTCGATCGAGCAGCACCGAAAGTCGGTCCATGCTCCTCTCGAAGGTCTGATTGATCCGGTTCTCCCCCTGATCGGCCCAGGCCGGCTGACTCATGGCGAGGACCAGTGCGGCGAAGATCATTTTTCTGATCGAAAAGGTCATGGAATATCCTCTCCCCTCTTTACTTTTCCTTAAACTTAGAATAACATGTCTTTAATCAGGATAACAACTTGTCCGTCAATGGCGACGGAGGAAATTGGCACTCTACTCGATGTTTCCGGTTTTCCGAGAGGAGCAGAGAATGCAGTTGAGATCCCTTCCCACCTTGGAGCCGGTCCGCCTGTCCCAGCCGGCACCGACGCGCTTTTCCCATTTCCTCGCTCTCATCAGGCCCACCTTCTGGCTGGTGCCCATCTGGGCGCTCCTATGCGGGGTTCTGGCCAGCGGCGAGATTCCCTCGACCCTGAACAGTTTCCTGCGCATCGCGTTGGCCGTCCTCCTGGTCGGGCCGATCCTGGGCAGCGCCTTCCAATTACTGCGCTCTTTCTTCGAGCGGGACCTGGACGCCATCAACTTCCCCTTCAAGCCGCTCCCCACCGGAACGATCTCGCTCGATCGCGTGGTGGCCCTGGCCGCCTTCGCCCTGATCGGCGGGCTCTTCCTCGCTCAGCTCTTGGGGCCCGTCGCTTTTGGCCTCTGCGCCTTCGCCGTTCTCCTCAACTTGATCCTGGACGCCCCTCCGGTTCAACTGCGCCGCAATAGCTGGATAAGCCCCCTTGCTTGTGCCCTGACCACCGTGGGCCTGCCCTGGATCCTCGGCCAATCCCTGTTTGCTTCCCTGAGCGTTCCTTCCCTGGTCGTTCCCGGCATCTTCGCCTTCGGCTACATCGGGATCGACCTCTTCTTCGCACTGCCGCACATCGAGCACGACCGCCGGGTCGAGATCCGTTCTTTGGTCGCCGTTTTCGGCAAGGAAGTCGGCATCGGAATCGCCTCCTTGCTGATCGACACCGCCCTCCTGGGAGCGACCATCCTCTGCCTGGGTAGCAAAAGCCTCGTCGTCAGCGGCTTCTTGCTCACCACCCTGATTCTCCAGATCGTTCTGCAAGTCGCCTTGTTCGCCACTCTGGGCAAGAATGAAAAGAAAACCGACTGGCATCTCCCCATCGCCTCCGTTCTCTTCGGCGTGGCGATGATGCTCGCGGCGGCGGTCTCCTGCCTGGCGCCCACCATCCATCTCTGAAAAAAGCGGGGTGTTTTCACCCCGCTTTTTTTTCGTCCGTCCTTTAGATTTTCTTGGGCTTTTCGATCTCGATTTCGACCTTGGTATTGGAAGTCGTGCATTTGGCCGTCGGCTTGGAGGGCATGGCGCCCATCAGGCTGTCGGCAATTTTCTTGGTGGTGTCGATGGTGAGATCGGCCTGTTCCTTGGCGATTTCGAAACCGTCCTGAATCACCCGGTTCACGGCCCCCGTCAGGTCGACCTTCTTGTTTTCTTCGGCGACCGTGTTGAGGACATGCTTGGTGGCGTCGAGGGTGGAATCGACCAGGGCCTTGGCTTTTCCGAAGGGATCCGAACCTTGAGGCTCGGCGACCTTTTCGATCACGTTCTTGGTATTGTCGATGGCGCTGTCGATCACTCGTTTGGTCATCCCGGTGAGGTCGGTCTTCTCGATTTCCTTGGCAGTGCGGTCCACCGCGGACTTCAGGTGGTCGAGGCTGCCGGAGATGAACTGGGTGGTGGACTCGGTCAAATCCTTCAAAAGATCCGTCATTTCGATTTTATCCTCCAGTATGGGGCTGCAAAGCGTCGCGATGGCATGCGCGCGTGCGCTTCTCGACACCGGGGCCTGCCCCTTCAGGTTTTCCGGTGGAGATACAGCCGTGCCAACGGCCTGATGTGAGGGCTCCCCCCCTTTATTTCGAAACTCGAGAACTCGGAATCCCTGCTCATTGGCCTTCTTGACGACGAGGGCTCGCAGGGACGAGGGCATGGCGGGAGCGCAGGAAATGGAAAAGACTTCGTTTTCCGCCGCGAAACGAAGGATGGCGTTTGCCAGGGAGCGATCGCATTCCATCAGAAAGCGCTGTTTTTTCCGCTCGACCAAGCGGAAGGCTCGGGAAGCGCTGGCTCGATCGAGGCGAAAAAGGGCCCGGTCGTAATGCGAAAGGCGTTCGCGCTCCTCGCGTCCCGAGACCAAGCGACGGTTCCCTCTCAGGGTCAAGACCGCCGAGAAGGGACCTGCGAATTCGACCTCGATGGGCGAATCGACAAGTTCGGAAAGGGCAGAAGCCTGCATTCCTTCGATGCCTCCTTAAGCAACCGTCTCCCCTCATTCTAACACAGCGGTCCCCCCTTCCTAGCGGCGAAAGGGAGAAAAAATGGGAAAAAGCAGGGATATCGGGTAAACTGTAAAAAAGGAAAAAGCTCGACTTGCCGCCTTCATCGGAGGACTCCATGGCCCTTTCCCTACGTTGGAAACACTGGTTCTTGTTCGCCCTGGTTTTGCTGACCCTGGCCCTCCTTTTCGCCGTGCGCAGCATGCTTCCCCCTTTCCTGGCGGCCGCCGTATTGATCTACCTTCTCAACCCTTCGGTTGAACGCCTTTCCAGGCTTTCCCTCGGAAAGCTCCGACTCGGCCGCGTCGGAGCGGTGATTTCGGTTTTCATCGTCATCTTCCTCACCCTCGGGATCCTGGGCTCCTTCCTGATCCCCCGGCTTTCCCACGAGGCCGTTCGGATCGCCAAGGAGGTCCCCCAACAGGTCCACATCATGGAGCGAGACCTGCTCCCCCGGACGGTCGTCAAGGCCCAGGCCGCCGTCAATTCCTACGGACTACCGCTGGATCTCAACGAAAACCTCAAGACGGTCTTTCAATCATCCCTTCAGTTCGGAGAAATGAAAACGGCCGATCTGGCCTCGAACGTCCAGAAGCTCATCAAGAAGCTCTTCTCCACCATCTTCTCGATCGTGTTGATTTTCATGGTCACCCTCTTCGGACTGCTCGATCTCCCCCGCTTCTACCGTGCCCTCCTGGAAAGCATTCCGCTCAAGAACCGGGATACCTTCCTGGCCTTCATCAGGGAGATAGACTCCGGATTGGCCGGCGCCATCCGCGGGCAGTTGATGATCTGCCTGATCAACGGAGTCCTCACCACCCTGGGCTTGCTGCTCCTGAACATCAAGTTCGCCGTCACCATCGGGATCATCGCCGGGGTCTTCTCGCTCATCCCCGTCTTCGGTTCGATCATCAGCACCATTCCGGCCGTTCTGATCGCCCTCACCCAGTCCCCCTGGGCCGCCGTCCAGGTGGTCGGCATGATCTGCCTGATCCACCTCTTCGAGGCAAACCTGCTCAACCCGAAGATCATCGGGGACCACACCGAACTGCATCCCATCCTGATCCTCTTCGTCCTNNGAGCACTACGCCGGAGCCGCCGGCCTACTTCTGGCCGTTCCGGCCGCCACGGTCCTGCGTACCATCCTTCGTTTCTTCTGGCAGCGCTTATTTCTGGCCCCCGTCCCGGAAACCAATCAGTAGGCAGCCCTCGTCCAATAAAGCGATGGTTCGCTCTTCAAGATCGCGAGCAAGGGCTCGTATGACAGGTCTTCCCGGGCGATGAAGCAAACGCGAATCCCTCCTTCGGAAAGGGAACGCACCAGAGGAAGGGTGAACTTCCGGATCGAAGTTCGGGGCGACTCCCCCTCCGGGCAAAGATTCAGGATGAACGCGCCCGTTCGAAGGTAGGGAAGGACCATCTGCATGACCGGCATCCAGGAGGGGACGTCGCCGGGGAGGCCCTGATCGGCATTGACCAGGATGTCGATTCGTCCGAAGGCCTGCAGCGCTTCGGCGACGAGGCGCCTTGCGCCGGGCCGATCTTCTACCGGAGGCGACATGGCGACCTTTGCCCCTGCTCCCACCAGAAAATCCAGTAGTTGGCCCCATTTCTTTCCCCCGTTTACCAACACCACTCGATCGTGCAATGGTCCCATCGCTTTTCTCCTCAAAAATCTTTAGAAAGAAATTATACCTCGACCAGAGGGCGAACGACAGCTCCTCGGCAATCCGCTAGAATGAAAGCAAGGAGGTGTCTATGCGCTCAATCCACCGGGTACTCTGCCCTTGTCTGATTCTCGCCCTCTGCCCCCTGGCCGCGGCTTCCACGCGGACCCCGACCTCTTTCACCTTCCACCCCGCCCAACCGGTGCGCTCGGTCAGCCTGGTGGGTAATTTCAACGCCTGGGACTCTTCTTCCCATCCCATGGTCCTCGACAAAAAAAACGACACCTGGAGCACCCAGATCGAATTGCCGCCGGGAGAGCACTCCTACAAGTTCTTCGTTTCGGGGACCGGCCTGGTGACCGATCCGAAAAACAAGAGAATCGCGACCGACGGCTTCGGCGGAAAAAACTCCCTCATCGAGGTCCTCTCCCTTTCCGAGCAAAGTTCGGTTCCCCGAGGAGAGACGGATCCCCGAGCCCTGTCCCACCGACCGAAGCTCCCCGATCTCACTCCCCTCGGCCCCCATGAGGCCTTCTTCCGCCTGAACGCCCGAAGGGGCGACCTCAAGGAAGTGCGCTTGAAAATCGCTTCCAAGACCTTCCCCCTCTCCCTCTACGCCCGAACCTCGACCATGGATTGCTTCCACCTGGAAATGAAGGGGATCGGGAAAAAAGTTTCCTATTCCTTCCGCCTCAGGGACGGAAAAAAATGGCATTCCTTCGGTCCCGCCGGTCTGGACAAGCCCGGAGAATGGAAAATCGACCTGGCGAAGTCGGTTGAGGTGAAGGTTCCCGACTGGGCCAAAGGAGCGAGCCTCTATCAGATTTTCCCGGAAAGGTTCTTCAACGGGGATCCCAAAAACGACCCGCAACCCGTCCAAAAGTGGGAAGGCGTCCCCACCACCGACAACTTCTTCGGCGGCGATCTGGCCGGAATAGACAAGAAGCTCGATCACCTCTCCCACCTCGGGGTGGAAGCCCTCTACCTCAACCCCATCTTCGAGGCTTCCAGCAACCACAAGTACGACACCACGGATTATCTGAGAATCGATCCTTCCTTCGGGAACGAGCGGGATTTCGAGAAGCTCCGCGACGATTGCCACCAACGCCAAATCAAGTTGATGCTCGACGGGGTATTCAATCACACCGGCACCGCCTTCCAGGCCTTCCGGGAGGCTTCCAAGGTCGGACCGAAATCGCCCTACTGGAATTGGTATCCTTTCTATGGTTTCCCGGTGGTCCAAGAGCCCAAGCCGAATTACCTCGCCTGGTGGGGCTATGCCTCCTTGCCGAAGCTGAACAACCTCAATCCCGAAGTGAGAAAATACCTGCTATCCATCGGAAACCACTGGATCGACAGGGGGATCGACGGCTGGCGCCTCGACGTCCCCAACGAGGTTCCCCGAGACTTCTGGCTTTCCTTCCGCCGGGAAGTCACGCGTCGTAACCCCCAGGCCCTGATCGTCGGAGAGATCTGGGAGGACGGCACGCCCTGGCTCGACGGCAGGCATTTCGACAGCGTGATGAACTACCGATTCCGCAACAACCTTCTCGAACTGGTGGCGGGGAAGATCTCCGGCAGGGAGTTCGGGGAGAGAATGGCGCAGATCCGCGCCGATTACCCCGAACCGGTGGCCGACGTTCTGCTCAACTTGATTGGTAGCCATGACACTTCCCGCTTCCTCACCGAGTGCGGGGGCTCGAAGGAAAAACTGAAGCTCGCCGCCTTCCTTCAATTCACCTATCCCGGAATGCCCACCATCTACTACGGAGACGAGATCGGAATGGAAGGGGGCAAGGACCCGGATAACCGCCGAACGATGGCCTGGAATGCCCCCGACGAAGAACTGCTCGGCTTTTACCAAAGCCTGGTTCAGTTGAGGAAGCAAAGGGAAGACCTTAAAAAAGGCGACTTCCAGGAGATCGAAAGCCTCGATCCCGGGGTTTACGCCTTCCTGCGCGGCCGAAACACCCTGGTGATCGTGAACGCCAAAAAAGAAGCGATCTCTCCCCGGGATATCGTGCCCCTGGCCAAAAAAGCCCGTCCCCTCCATCCGTCCAAGGCCTTGCTCATTCCTCCCCTCTCCGGCTGCGTCCTCTCCATCGGGGTTGACGAAAAAAACGAAGGTGCTAATATTTAAATAGAATTTATGAAGATATTTATATCGAGGAAAGGGGAGGAAAAATGGCCACCAGGACTCCGAAGAACGTCAGGACCGAAATCAAGCCTTCAAAGCCCCTTCAGGGCATCTCGAAACACCAGATCGACGACCACTTCGACGTGAAATACGCCGGTTACGTCAACTGCTTCAACCAGATCGAGGAGAAGAAGCAGGATGCCCAGCCGAGCGGCGGTCCCAACTTCAGCGAATGGCGCGAGATGATGCTCGAGCAGGAGCGCTGCTTCAACGCCATCACCCTTCACGAAGGCTATTTCCAGTGCCTGGGGGGCAACGGCCAGGCCAACGGAACGATCAAGACTTGGATCGACGAGGATTTCGGTTCCTTCGACCGTTGGAAAGAGCGGTTCACGGCCACCGGAGCGAGCGCTCGCGGATGGTGCGTCCTCGCCTTCAGCCTCTCGGACGGCCGTCTTTACAACGTCCTCTGCGACGAGCACATGATCGGCCTCTGGAACAGCGTTCCCCTGGTGATTCTGGACATGTACGAACACGCCTACTACATCGACTACAACTCCAACTCGAAGCAGTACCTCCAGGCCTACCACAACAACCTCTCCTTCGACTTCGCCAATCGCTCGATCGAGAACTACAACCTCGAGGGACTGCGAAAGAAAATGCTGGTCGCCAAGTCCTAAGATTTCCGGAACCGATCCAGGGACACCGCTCGGTGTCCCTTTTTTTAAGCAAGCCTTCAAGAGAATGAGGGTATAATTCCTCAAAGGGAGGCTTTTATGGATCCGATCAAAAACGCGGGAGACTTCCTGGTCAACCGCAAGCCCAAAATTTTGAAGGAAAACGAAACGCCCCCCGAAATGACCGAGGGGATTTCCATGGCGCCGGATCAATTCGTCCTGTCGGTCGCGGCGGCAGAGAAAAAAGAGGACCCCCCTTCCCCCAAGACGCTCCTTGCGCCGATCAACAAGGTGAACGCGGTGGCGGAAACCGTCCAGGATCTCTCGAAGGTCGCCACGGCCGGCGGAGAAGTCCTGAGCGATCTCACCAAAAAAATCGATGCCCCGATCAAGGGCCGAAACCTGGGGCTGCGCGATGCCATCGTCGAGGGCGACGCCACGAACATCGTCAAGGAAATCACCTCCGGCACCCAGTTCGGTCGATCTTTGGGGATCTATACGAATGTCCTGCAAGGGGATCTCTGGGACAAATGGGACAATGCCAAAAAGATTTCCGACGATCCCAACGCCAGTTTTGCCGACAAGGCCATGGCCAAACTCGATGCCACCGCCGCCACCGCCGACACCTATCAAATGGCGAGCAAGCTCAGTCATGGAGTCGCAACCTTCGTCCAGCAGAACTGGGTGCTGGCCGATCGGCAACTCGGCAACATCGGCGACGTCGCCGCCTTCGCGGGCTCTTTCACCGACAATGCGGCCAAGGGGATGGTGGACTTCGCCAAAAAGCTGCCGACCGAAATCATCGAGGGTTTCAAGGGAAACCGCGGGGGCATCGCCGATATCGCCCGCGAAGCCGTCGAGGGAACGGCCCAACATGCCGGCCGCGGGATCAGCCGCTTTGCGGTCGGAGTCAACGTGGCCTTCGCCGCCTTCGATGTCCTGCATGCCGGCAAGGTGCTGAGCTCCAAGGAAAACGGCGTTCTCGAGAAAGGGCTGGCAACCGCCACCGCGGTCGGCTCCGTGATTGCCGCCACCAACATCCCGGGGCTCAGCCAGATCGGTGCCGCCTTTTCCTTCGCCACCTCGATTGCCGAGGCCGCGGTCGGCAAAAAGGAAGAAAAGAAAGCCGTAAAATCCTCGGTTTCCTGGGCAACCGCCTAAAAATCTTGGATAATCCCTTCAGTCAGTCCAGTCGTCAAAGCTCTTCTCTGCTTGCTTTTTCTTCCTTTTGATGGTCGGGGGCGTGTAGTTGCGGATCTTGTTGACCGCATCCTGCGCCAGGGTGGCGATTTCGCCGTCTTCATGGCGGAAGAGCGAGCGCAGGGGATCGATCGCCCGGCCGTCACCGAGCCCCCCCAGTGCCTCGATGGCCTCTTTCAGAATCAGTGGCCTGGCGTCGGACAGAGCGGCGAGCATGACGTCCACCGTTTCGGGCGGCTTCAGTTCCTTGAGGAGGACCAGGGAGTGCAGGCGAATCATGTAGTCTTCGTCCTTCGTCGCCTCCAGGAGCATTCCGAGAGCGGCTTCCCCGTGGGCCGAAAGGAAATCCCTCACCGCTTCGTTGGTTCCGGTCGTCCTGGCGTAGAAGGCGACCATGGCGAAATCGAGGAAAAGCCCGGGGTTCTTTGAATCGAGCCAATCGCGGAGTACTTCACCCCTTCGGCCGGGCTGCTCCCAGAAGAGGGCGATTTGCTGATACAGCTTCGCCTTTGCCTTATTGGCCTTCAAGAGTTCTTCCTTTTTGGACTTGACGAAGGATGGCCCGGGTTCGAAGGCGAAAAGAGCCCCGAGACCGCCGCCCATGCGCTTGAGAATCCACCCTCCCTTCCCCTGGATCTCGGGCGAAGTGCTCCAAAGCAGGGGGAAGACTTCCTCGAGAGGCTCATTGGGGTGCAGGCTCCCGAAGAACCCCAGGGCCGCCAGGCGAAGCTTCTCGTTTGTGTCCCAGAAAAAAGGGATTAATAGGGAGGCGAGAGGCCGCACTTTCTGGCCCTTCAGCTTCGCGAGGGTTTCGAGTTTATGCCCTTCCTTCCCAGGGCCATACAGGTCGAGAAAAAGCGCGTAGACTCCCTTGTTCTTTTCGTCGATCGCGGAAAGGGCCTTGAGGGCGACGACCCTCACGTCGCGGTGAAGGCTGCGCCCTGCGAGATTCACCGCCGCGGCGATCGCCTTCCCCCTATCCCCCTCGAAGTCCCCGATGGTGAGGGCGGTCAGAGCCCGGATGGCGTTGTGCTTGTTGACGGCGGCCATTTCCTTGACGATCGTTCCCAGATCGGTCAAGGGCACCGGGGCCCGCAGGCGGTGCTCGACCACGGCGAGGTCGTACTTGAGCGACTTGCGCAGGGAGAGGTCCTCGAAACCGATGTCCAGCGCCTGCTTGAGAAGCCCCTGGGCCACCTCGTACTTCTTGGATTCGTAGGCGGATATCGCCTGCATGTGGAAGGCGGTGGCCAACAGTCCATGGGGAATGTCGCTCTCGGGGGCCTTGGCGACGACTTCCTGGAGAGTGACCGCCGCTCGCTTGAACTTCCCCTTGAAGAGGTCCTCGACCACTTCGCTGAACTCTCCCAGCAAGCTCAACTCCTTGCGGGCGATCAGATCGGCGTCGTATTCCTTGCGCTTCTCGGCGCTGGAAAGCGCGCGGTAGGCCTCGTTGATGATCTTCAGCTGGGCCTGAGCCACTTCGATGGCGAGGCTGGTGACGTCGGGGTGATAGTAGCGGGCCCGCTCCTTGTAGGCTTCCTTGATATCGAGGTCGCTCGCCTTGAAGGAAAGCCCCAGGATATCGTAATAAGTGAACTCTGCCATCTAGTTCTTCTCCGCCAGCATCTTGAAGAGCTTGTCCTTGGATTCGCTCAGGCCATGACGCTCGGCAAGCTCTTCGCTGAACTCGTCCAGCATGCCGACCTCCTTCATGCAGACCCCGATCAGGAGATCGACCAGGTCATCGGCATTATCGAGGTCGAGGCGCAGGCCGTCGGTCATCTTGGCCATCCATTCGAAGACCTTGGTGGTGGCATCCTGTCCCCCGCACTGAACGGCGTAGAGACGAATCCCCTTGGAGGCGAGGGCATGGGTCTCGAGTTCGTAGTCTTTTCGGTTGGTACAGACGCTCTTGGAATCGATCACGCCGTGAGGAGGGGCATCCCCGATCAACACCACGGCCCGGATCGAGCTCAGACGCCAGTTGAGGTCGTTGACTTCCCAGAGGGCATCCTCGACCGCTTCCGGTTCGTCGCCGCCGTGGGTCCGCTCCACGCTTCCGAGAAAGGGGCCGATGCGTTCGAGATTGGGGGTCAGGGGAAGGACCTTGGTGAGGTAGGTCGTTTTTTCGTCGCAGTGGTCTCCAAAAGCCACCAGACCGATGCGCGCTCCCTCGATGACGGAGGCGATCCTCTCCGTGAGAGCGGCGATCTGCTCGGAGACCACCTCGAGGTACTTGTACATCGAACCGGTGGTGTCGAAGGCGAAGACGATGTCGAGTGGCTTGGAGCGCTTCAGGCGCTCGTCCCCCACGGGAAAGGCGGCGGCGAGGTACTTGTTGCCGTAACTCGCGAAAAGCTCGGCGGGATCCTTGCTCGGGCTTTCGTGGTGTCCCTTGTGTCCCTTGCTTCCCTTGGTTTCTTTGGGCGGCGGGGAATCCCCGCTTTTTTTCTTTATCTTGGCCAAAAGACTTCCCCTGTTCTCGTAGAACTCGATTATACTTTCTTTTTACGGGGGATTAAAGAGCGGGGCCTTTGTCACAGCGAGAAATGGAAGGATCCTTTATGCTTTGGAGGCACCTGTTGAAAGGGAGGGCGATCGCCATCGACCGCACCAGAAGGCCGCTCGTAAGCCTTTTCGCCGTCTTGACCTCTGCCTTTATCGCCCTTCCCTGCCAGGGAAAGGCGATCATTCAGCGCTGGCAACGGGATTCCGCCACTCCCCCCCCCGTTTCCGACGTTTCCCTGCCGACCT
>DOBT01000207.1 GCA_003503675.1 Cyanobacteria bacterium UBA8530
CTGGTCCGTCAACGGGACCCCTTCCGACTGCATCAAGATCGCCCTCTCCGCCATTCTCGACTTCCCGCCCGATCTGGTCCTCTCCGGGATCAACCGCGGCGCCAATCTCGGCTCCGACGTCATTTATTCCGGAACCGTCTCGGCCGCCATCGAGGGAACCATGAACGGCATCCCCTCGATAGCCATTTCCCTGGCTTCCTTCGATTTCCATGATTACCAACCGGCTGCCCGCTTTGCCCTTTCCCTGGCCAATATGATGAAAATCGCTTCCCTGCCGCCGCGCACCCTGCTGAACGTCAACTTCCCGCCGGGCAAGTCGCCTTCGCAGGTGCGCATCACCCGCCTCGGAGAACGTCGCTACCTCGACATCTTCGAGCAAAGAATCGACTTGCGGGGACGGCCCTATTACTGGCTTTCGGGCGAGCTCGCCACCTGCGAGGAGAAGCCCGATTCGGACGTCTCCGCGGTGGCCGAGGGGGCCATCTCGGTGACCCCCATTCACTACGACCTGACCCGCTACGACGCCATGGGCCCCCTCATGGACTGGGACTTCAGCGCGCCTTAACGGTGCCTTGGCCGCATTCTTTTATGTTATAATGTCCGAATATTTTCATCCCGATTTCCNNCCCGGCTTCCGCAAGGGAAAGGCCCCCCGTCAGCTCATCGAACGCCATGTCGGCGCCGATTACGTCAAGAACGAGGCCCTCGAAGTCCTGATCCCCGAGGCCTATTCCTCCGCGATCGAAGAAGCCAACATCGAACCCATCGCCCAGCCCGAAGTCGAAGTCATCCGCTTCTCCACCGATGATTCCCTGGTCTTCAAGGCCAAGATCGAGGTCCGTCCCGAAGTCGTCCTCGGCAACTACCTCGGCCTGGAGATCTCAGCCCCCCAGAAGAAGGAAATCGGGGATGCCGACGTCGAGAAGGAAATCGACAGCCTGCGCTCCCGCTTCGCCACCACCCAGGCGGTCGAGCCCCGGCCCGTTCGTGAGAACGACGTCGTCCTCCTCGACTTCAAGGGTTCTTCCGAAGGCAAGGAAATCGAGAACGGTTCCGCCACCGACTTCAAGCTCGAGGTTCTTCCCGGCCGCTTCATCCCCGGCTTCGTGGAGTCCCTGATCGGAATGAACCCCGGCGAGACCAAGATGGTCGAACTGGCCTTTCCCGAGAACTACCCCCAGAAGGAACTGGCCGGGAAGCCCGCCACCTTCGAGATGACCATCAAGAGCATCGAAGAAAAGGTTTTGCCCCCCATCGACGAGGAATTCGCCAAGAAGAGCGGCTTCGAGAGCGTCGAGAAGATGAAGGAAGCCATTCGCAAGCACCTCGAGGATGACGCCGAGGAAGAGTATCAGCTCGCCCTCCGCAAGGAACTCATCGACAAGGTCCTGGCCAACGTCGAAGTCGAGTTGCCCGAATCCATGGTGAGCCGCGAGGTCAACTTCATGCTCCAGCAGTACGCCCGCAACCTGCAGGCCCAGGGAATCGATCCCAAGCAGGTCCTCGACCAGTCCGTCATCGAGCGTTTCGGGAACGAGAACCGTACCGAGGCCGAGAAGAGGATCAAGACCACTCTCACCCTCGGGGCGATCGCCCGCCAGGAGAACATCGCCGTCGAAGAAAGCGAGATCGACGAGGAGGTCGCCAACTACGCCGCTTCCTACCAGACCTCGCCCGCCGAGATGAAGAAGATGCTGATCAAGAACGGCGGCTATGCCTCCATCGCCGACGAAGTCCTTTCCAGCAAAATCATCGAGTGGCTACTCGAGAAAGCCAACGTTGCCGCCTGAAATAAGTTCCAGTAAACTGAGTAACATGAACGCAAAAAGAGGAGATAGCCCAATGGAAATCTTTAGTGGTCTCGTCCCGATGGTCGTCGAGCAAACCAGCCGAGGCGAACGCGCCTTCGATATCTTCTCGCGCCTCCTCAAGGAGCNNCTTCCTGGGCACGCCGATCGACGATGGCATCGCCTCCCTGGTGGTCGCCCAGTTGCTCTTCCTCGAAGCCGAGGACCCCAACAAGGACATCGCCATGTACATCAACTCACCCGGTGGCGTCGTGACCGCCGGCATGGCGATCTACGACACCATGCAGTACATCAAGCCGGCGGTCTCCACGATCTGTATCGGACAGGCCGCCTCCATGGGCGCCTTCCTGCTGGGAGCCGGGGCCCCGGGCAAAAGGATTTCCCTGCCCAACGCCCGGATCATGATCCATCAACCCCTCGGTGGCGCCCAAGGCCAGGCCACCGATATCGAAATCCAGGCCGCTGAGATCCTGCGCTTGAAGAGGCGCCTCAACGAGCTTCTGGCCATCCACACCAACCAACCGATCAAAAAGATCGAAAAGGACACCGATCGGGACTTCTTCATGTCGGCGAGCGAGGCCAAGGAATACGGCCTCATCGACGAGGTGTTGATCCCGCGTATCGGGGATCAAAAGGTTCCGATGCCCCCGGTGTCCGGCACCGGAAGCGGGAGTAGTGATGTCACCTAAGTACGAAGACGGAAAAGGGCACCCCAAGTGCTCTTTCTGTGGTAAAACCCAGGACCAGGTCCGCAAGCTGATTGCGGCGCCGGGGGTCTATATTTGCGACGAATGCGTCGATTTGTGCAACGAGATCCTCGACGAGGAGTTCGCCGAGGGTCAAAAGACCTCGGACGCCCCTCCCCTCGAAATGGAGGAGATCCCCAAGCCCAAGTCGATCAAGAAGATTCTCGATCAGCACGTCATCGGGCAGGAGCACGCCAAGAAGATCCTTGCAGTGGCCGTCTACAACCACTACAAGCGGCTGGCCTCCAAAACCGAGGACGACGTGGAGATCCAGAAGTCGAACATCCTCCTGATCGGGCCTTCCGGTTCGGGCAAGACCCTCTTGGCCCAGACCCTGGCGAAACTATTGGACGTTCCCATCGCCATCGCCGACGCCACCACCCTNNGCCCCAGGGCGGCCGCAAGCATCCCTACCAGGAGTTCATCCAGCTCAACACCTCGGAGATCCTCTTCGTGGTCGGCGGCGCCTTCGTGGGTCTCGAAAAGATCGTGGAGGCCCGGGTGGGCAAGAAATCGATCGGCTTCGGAGCCGAGGTCATGGAGGCTTCCGAAAGAAAGCTCTCCGATCTCTACAACCAGCTGATTCCGGAAGACCTCTTGAAATACGGATTGATTCCGGAGTTCATCGGACGAATCCCCATCCTGGCCACCCTCGACACCCTCGATCAGGATGCCCTGGTTCGGATCCTGACCGAGCCCAAGAGCGCCATCATCAAGCAGTACCGTAGGCTGCTCGCCATGGACGGGGTCGAACTGGAGTTCACGCCCGATTCCCTGACGGCCATCGCCGCGGAAGCCCTCAAACGAAAGACCGGGGCCCGCGCCCTGCGCTCGATCGTCGAGGAGNNGCGAGGGTTCCAAGGAAAACGGAGCTCCGAAAAAGACCAAACAGCCCAAAGGCGAGATCGCCTAGGGAAAAGACATGTTCATGTTATTGGGTTCGTTAATGCTTAACGCCTTCTAACAACACCTTCGCCCCGCTCTTGCGGGGCGAAGTCACGATCGGGAGGATCAATGGAAAAGAGCGAAATGTCCACCGCCTACCAACCCAAGGAGGTGGAAGGGAAGTGGCTGGAAGCCTGGCTAAAGAGCGGGATCTTCAAGGCGGACGAGGATCCCACGAAGAAGCCCTTTTCGATGGTCCTGCCCCCGCCCAACGTCACGGGCGCCCTTCACCTGGGCCATGCCGTCAACGGCACCATCCAGGACGTGTTGGCCCGCTCGCACCGGATGATGGGCTTCGGGGTCCTCTGGCAACCGGGGACCGATCACGCCGGCATCGNNCATCGCCACCCAGAACGTGGTCGAAAAGAAACTCCTCCGGGAGCGGAAAATGACCCGCCACCAGGTCGGGCGCGAGGCCTTCATCAAGGAGGTCTGGGCCTGGAAAGAGGAGTACGGCAACACCATCATCGGGCAGCTCAAGCGGCTGGGCGCCTCCATGGATTACGATCGTTGGCGCTTCACCATGGACGAAGAATACACCAAAGCCATCCGCACCGCTTTCGTCCACCTCTTCGAAAAGGGCATCATCTACCGCGGCAACCGCATCATCAACTGGTGTCCCCGCTGCTTGACCTCCCTTTCCGACCTGGAAGTCGTCTACCAGGAAAGCGATTCCTCGCTTTACTACATCCACTACCCGACCGAGGACGGCAACGAGGGCCTGGTCGTCGCGACCGTGCGGCCCGAGACCATGTTCGGCGACGCCGCGGTGGCCGTTCATCCCGAGGACGAGCGGTACGCCGGTTTTGTGGGCAAGGAAGTCATCGTTCCGTACGTGGAGCGGCGCGTCCCGGTTGTCGCCGACGAGCGCGTCGAGATGGAGTTCGGCACCGGCG
>DOBT01000016.1 GCA_003503675.1 Cyanobacteria bacterium UBA8530
GCGGAGGCAGCGGCTTCGTCGAGGTGAACCTGGCCGGGACCCCCAACCACCCGAACCTCTCGGGACGAGCCGAGCTGGCGGGAATCGCCCTCAAAATCAAGGGACTGACCGATCCCCTCACCAAGATCCGGGGCACCCTCTCCCTCGAGGACAATCGCCTGGAGGTCTCGCCCCTCTACGCCCGCTTCGGAAGCGGGGACATCGAGGCCAACGGAAGCATCCAGATCGAGAACTACCTCCCGAAGGCCCTCGACCTCCACCTCCATTCGAAACCCTTCAAGTTGAGGCTGGAGAACGGCCTTTACGACGGGGTGGTCGAAACCAACGTCCACCTGACCGGCAGCGTGGAAGAGCCGGTCGCGAGCGGATTGATCCTCCTCGGCCGGGGGGTGATCAACATCAAGACCCCCGAGAAGGGGCAGAAGGAAGCGGGCTTCCCCCTCGCCCTGAGCGATCTGACGGTTTCCCTCGGCTCCGGCGTCAGCCTGAAGAGCGAACCCCTGATCGACCTCAACCTCCAGGGGGCGATGCTGGTGAACGGAACCCTCGCGGAACCGGTCCCCCGAGGAATCATCAAGATCCGGGGGGGCACCATCATGTCCTTGACCAACGCCTTCAGCGTCAGCGAAGGGAAGGTGGAGTTCAACGGGACCCCCGACAACAGCAGCTTCAACAAAAACAGCGCTTCCACCAACGCCATGGACGCCGCGGTCGAGATCAAGGCCAAGGCGCGGGTCTACGACTACAAAAACGACCCGAGCAATCCGAACAAGTATTACAACGTGACCGCCAACGTCTCGGGCAGCCTCCTCAACATGAAACTGGACTTCGAGAGCGACCCCCCTCTGAGCCAGGAACAGATCCTGGACATCCTCGGCAAGAAAGAGTTGATCGTGCAGACCCTCAACCGCCAGATCACCGGCAGCGAGGTCTTGACCAGAGAGGGTTCGGACTGGCTCAACAACCTCCTGACCCGAAACATGGTCAAGCCGATCACCAACCGGATGGAAGATCTTTTCCCCATCTTCGACGACCTGGGGTTCGACCTGGTCTCGGATTCCTCGAAACAGGAAGAACTGGCTCTCTCGGGGCTCAATCTTTCCCTCTATGCCGAGACCAAGCCGATTTTCGGCAACCTCACCCTCTCCTACCGCCATCAGTTCCAGGTCCAGAACCAGAACCGCAACTACTTCAGGGCCGGCGTGAACTATCGCCTCAACCGCAGCCTGGGACTCCAATTCTCGCTCGAACCGAACGACAGCCCCGATGCCGGCGCCCTTTCCACGGAGCAGAAGATGGGGCTGAACAGCGCGCTGCAGTTGACCACGCAGTACCGCTTCTAGCAAATTCCTTGTCAAAGAGTAAAAGCCAGGGTAGAATCAGGGTTAAAAAAGACGCTTTCCAGGCGAGAACCGCCGTTTAAGAAGAGAAAAAAAGGAGAACGCATGGCCGATAAGATCCTTCTGGTGGACGATGAGGAGATGATCGTCGAATCCATCGAATACGCGCTGCTCCAGGAGGGCTACGAGGTGGCCAAGGCGCGGGATGGACAGGAGGCCTTGCAGCAGGTCCAACTGTCGAAGCCGAACCTGATCGTCCTCGACCTGATGCTGCCGAAACTCAGCGGCCTCGAGGTCTGCCGTCTACTCCGCCGTGAGCAGAACGACATCCCCATCATCATGCTCACCGCCAAGGGCGAGGAGATCGACCGGGTCATCGGCCTCGAGGTCGGGGCGGACGACTACCTCATCAAGCCGTTCTCCCTCCGCGAACTGGTCGCCCGCATCAAGGCCCTGCTGCGCCGCTCCAAGCCGACCGAAGCCGACACCAAGCAGGTCAAGGTCTACCAGCATGGCGACCTCTTGCTCAACCTTTCGGAGCACCGGGTATCGGTCGGCGAAAGGGAAGTCGAGCTTTCCCCCAAGGAGTTCAAGATCCTGGCGATGCTGATAGCCGCTCCCGGCAGGGTCTTCTCCCGCGAAGAACTGCTCGAGCAGGTTTGGGGCCTGGACTTCTACGGGGACACCAAGACCGTCGACGTCCACATCCGCTGGCTGAGGGAAAAGATCGAGGAAGACCCCTCCAACCCGAAATACGTCCAAACCGTCCGCGGTTTCGGCTATCGTCTGGGAATCTGAAGCGCTAAAGGAGTTGCGATCGCTCGTCTGCTCTGATACCATAGGCGATCGCAATTCGTATCAAAAGGAGAGCACCATGAACCGCGTAATCGGTAGCGAGATCATCCGCGAAATCGAACTGTCCCAAATGAAGAGCAACCTTCCCGCCATCCATCCCGGCGACACGGTGAAGGTCTTCGCCAAGATCATCGAGGGCGGCAAAGAGCGCATCCAGGCCTACGAAGGAACCGTGATCAAACGGCGCGGCAGCGGAGTTGGCGAAACCATCACCGTGCGGCGTACCTTCCAGGGTGTCGGCGTCGAGCGGACCTTCCCCCTCCACTCACCCCGCATCGACCGCATCGACGTCATGCGCGAGGGCGACGTCCGCCGGGCCAAGCTCTATTACCTCCGCGAGCGCCAGGGCAAAGCCACCCGCATCAAGGAAAAAGAGCGTCGCGTCGTCAAGTAAAAAAAACATCGGTTTTTTCGCCCCGGGTATCCGGGGCTTTTTTCATATTTTTTCTTAGCACGATCCAGCGAGAAGCCCGCCATAAGATCCATGAGTTTGCCCAAAAGGAGAAAGCATGGAAATCAAGACGACCTGCCCTCCTCCGAAGGAAAGGCCGCCTTGAACAACGAAGATCCGAACGCCAGGCATCGATGAAGAAGGCTATCGTTCGTCCGTCTTCCCAGTGAAAAAGAGGAGAGCGCCATGAAAATCCAAAACCCCCTACCCCAGACCGCCCCGCTCCCCAGACTCGCTTCTCCGAGCAAGGAGGAAAAAGAACAAAGGGAAACGACCGAGGCGCTCCCGGTCGTCGATGAAAACAAAATGCTTTCCTCGCAGAGCCGGGGCTCGGAACTGGGAAAAGAAGCCCTCCAGGCCCTGAGGAAAAGCGGCGGAACGGTGCTCAGGCAGCCCGAGGCCCCCAACTCCCTTCACAACCTGACCAACGTCAAGAAGGCGCTCGAAGCCGACCAGGAAAAGGAAAAAGTCGCCCTTTCGAAGCTGCAACCCGACCAGCGGACCCTCTACGAAAAAATAAAAGGCCTCGTTTCCGATGCCGCCGACATGGTGCGCTCCCTGCAAAGACTGCTGGTCGATGAAAAAATCCCCGGAAAACCGGACCTCAAGGACGGAAAAGACCTGCTCCAAAACCTTTGCACCCTCGCGGAACAACCCCTGGCCGAGGGCCTGGATCGGGAATCCCTGGTGGGGCATCTCCTCGCCGAGATCGCCGACCCCGCCACCATCAATCAAAGGAACCGAAATACCTGCGGGGCCGCCACCGCCCAGATCCTACTCGCGAAAAATTCCCCGGCCGAATACGTGCGCCTGGTTTCCGGCCTGGCATCCCCAGAAGGAAAGGTTTCGATGAGCAACGGGGATACCCTCCTCCGCGAACCCGGCACCGAGAAGGCGGACGACTCCAAGCGGACGGCCTCCTCGCGCCTGCTCCAGCCGGCTTTCATGGAATACGCCAACGGCAAGGACGACTACGACAACGCCACCGACCTCAACACGGGCAAAGAAACCTACGTCGGCCTCTATGCCGAACAAATGGACAGCCTGCTCGAAGCCTCCAACGGCATCAAGTTCGACACCGTCTTGGTGAAGGAGGACAGGGACGTTCCCGCAGCCATGAAGAAACTGGAAGAATCGGCGGACAAGGGACACGCCACCCCCATCCTCTTCGACTACCCGGATGCCGGCGGGCACTTCGTCGGAGTCACCGGGGTCAGCGCGGAGAAGGTGAACTTCATCAATCCCTGGGGACAGGAAGAAGACATGCCGCGCCAGGATTTCGAAAAAAGGCTCTGGGCGGTCAGCATTCCCCAGGAAAAGCCGCAAGCCAAGCTGCACCTCCCTTTTTTTCAAGGACTGGGGGAAAGCTTGCAGGGGATCTGGAAGCGCCTGTTCAACAAGTAAACCGAAGAACTTCCGACGCAGGCGCGGAGAATCGTGCTATCCTTAGCGCATGACTATCCAATGGTTTCCCGGCCACATCGCCAAAGCCAAGCGCCTGCTCAAGGATCAGCTCAAACTGGTGGACCTGATCCTCGAGATCGCCGACGCCCGCATTCCCGAAAGCAGTCGGCTGTCCGATCCTTCCATCGTGGGAGAAAAGCCCATTATCCTGGTCTTCACCAAAGGGGATCTCGCCGACCCTCAGCTCACCCGCCTCTGGCTGGAGTCCCTCCGGAGCGAAGGCCGGGAAGTCATCGACGTGGTTCCCGCCCAGAAGAAGGGCCTGAAAGAGCTGAATCAAAGGATCGGCGAGCACGCCAGAAGGCTTACCGAACGGATGAAGGGCCGGGGAAGACTGCCGAGGCCCATCCGGGTCATGGTGGTGGGCCTTCCCAACGTCGGGAAATCCACCCTCATCAACCTTCTCATAGGGAAGCACGCGGCCAAGACCGCCGATCGCGCCGGGGTCACCCGGGCCCCGCAGTGGCTCCGCATCGGGCACAACCTCGAACTGCTCGATACCCCCGGCATCATCCCGCCCAGGCTGGACAACCAGAAAGCGGCCATCAAGCTGGTCCTCACCGGCGGCATCGGCTCCGAGGCCTACGACCCCGAGGAGGCGGCCTCCCAGGGTCTCGAGATCCTGGCCGAATANNCAATACGCTCCCGAGGTCCTGCAGCGCTACGGCAACCCGAAGGACCTCGACGACATCGCCCGCAACCGCAACTTCCTCCTCCCCGGCGGAAAGCCGAACCGCGACAGGGCGGCCAAGACCCTACTGGCCGAATTGCGGCAAGGGACCGGCGGTCCCATGACCCTCGATCCTCCGCCGGGAGCCGTGCAAAAAGCCGACGGAAACGCTATAATCGGTTCCTCTGTTTAGAAAAGAGGATGGAATCGATGCACATCGCGATCGGGAGTGACCACGCCGGCTTCCCCCTGAAGCAAGCCATCAAGGAAATTCTGGAAAAATCCGGCCACCAGGTCGTCGATCTCGGGTGCCCCTCTCTCGAGCGGGTCGATTATCCCCAGGTCGCCCTTTCCCTTGCCCGAAAAGTTTCCAAAAAGGAATTCGAGCGGGGAATCTTGGTTTGCGGCTCGGGCATCGGGGTTTCCATCGCCGCCAACCGCATCAAGGGAGCACGCGCCGCCCTTTGCTCGGAGCCTCTCTCGGCACGCCTGTCGAGGGAGCACAACGACGCCAACATCCTTTGTCTGGGAGCCCGCCTGATCGGGGAGGGAATGGCCGGGGAAATCCTCGCGGCCTTCCTCGACACCCCTTTTTCGGGGGGTAGACACCAACAGCGCATCGAGATGCTCGACGATTAGACGATTAGGAGAAAAGAAGTGAATCAGAACTTTTTGCACCAGACCGATCCCGAAATCTTCGAAGTCATCCAGGCCGAACTACATCGGCAACAGAATCACCTCGAACTGATCGCCTCGGAGAACTTCACCTCTCCCGCGGTCATGGAGGCACAGGGCTCGGTCCTCACCAACAAGTATGCCGAAGGCTATCCCGGAAAGCGCTATTACGGCGGTTGCGAAGAAGTCGATCGCGCCGAGGCCCTCGCCATCGAACGGGCCAAGAAACTTTTCGGGGCCGAACACGCCAACGTCCAGCCTCATTCCGGGGCCCAGGCGAACATGGNNCGCCCCAAGATGATCATCGCCGGGGCCAGCGCCTATCCCCGGAAGATCGACTTCGCCCGCTTCCGCTCGATCGCCGACGAGGTCGGCGCCCTGCTGCTGGTCGACATGGCCCACATCGCCGGACTGGTCGCGACGGGCCTGCACGAGAGCCCCGTTCCCTACGCCCACTTCACCACCACCACCACCCACAAGACCCTGCGCGGCCCCCGGGGCGGAATGATCCTCACCTCGAATGATAGGGCCAAGGCCGTCGACAAGGCCGTCTTCCCCGGCATGCAGGGCGGCCCCCTGATGCACGTGATCGCCGCCAAGGCCGTTTCCTTCCATGAGGCCCTCCAGCCCGCCTTCGCCCTTTATCAGAAACAGGTCCTCCTCAACGCCCAGGCCCTCGCCCAGGGATTGGTCGAATCGGGCCTGCGCCTGGTTTCCGGGGGCACCGACAACCACCTCATGCTGGTCGACCTGCGCACCGTCAACCTGACGGGCAAGGAAGCCGACCGCATCCTGGGAGAGGTCGGAATCACCGTCAACAAGAACACCATCCCCAACGACCCCCAGAGCCCCTTCGTCACCAGCGGCATCCGCATCGGGACCCCCGCCATGACCACCCGCGGAATGAAGGAAGGGGAGATGAAAAAGCTGGCGGAAGCCATCGGCGACCTGCTGCGCGCCCCCCAATCCCCCGTCACCCGCGCCCAGGCCGAGCGAACCGTGGCCACCCTCTGCCAGGAATTCCCTCTTTACCGGGAGACCATCGGTGCCAGAAACTAAAAACCGAAGTAGTCGTCCCAGCTGGGACGACTACTTCTTCCAGTTGGCCGAAGTGGTGTCCAGCCGCTCGACCTGCCTGCGCCGGCAAGTCGGGGCCCTGCTGGTCAGAGATAACCGCATCTTGACCACCGGGTACAACGGGGCGCCCGCGGGAGTGGCCCACTGCCAGGAAGCCGGTTGCCTTCGCAATCAGCTGAACATCCCTTCGGGGGAGAAACAGGAGCTGTGCCGGGGACTGCATGCCGAGCAGAACGCCGTGGTACAGGCAGCCCTGCACGGGGTCGACACCTCGGGCGCGACCGCCTACGTCACCATCCAGCCCTGCCTCACCTGCATGAAGATCCTCATCAACGCCGGCATCAAAAAAATCGTCTACCAGGGTGACTACCCGGATCCCCTCGCCGTCCAGATCGCCCGAGAAGCGAAAATGATCCTCTCGAAAATGGAGGTGCCGGTTGCCTGAATTTTGGGCGCTCATCCTGGTGGTGGCCCTGACCATCGCCTGGTTGATGACCGACCTTTTGGTCCCGATGGTCGCCGGCCTCGCCTACCGCATCGGGAACCTGGACAAGCCGGATGCCCGCAAGGTGCACAGCACCCCCATCCCTCGCCTCGGGGGAATCGCCATGTTTTTGGGGGTCTCGGCCTCATTGGCCGTCCTCGAACTCTTGGTACCGGGAAGGCTGTTCCCCCTGGACGGCCCCTTGCAGGGGGTCTTCGTCGGAGCGACCCTGACCTTCTTCCTGGGTGTGGCGGACGACCTGCATCCCCTACCCGCCAAGATCAAATTCGCCTGCCAGATCGCGATCGCCTCGATCGCCTTCTTCCTCGGAGTCCGCATCGAATTCTTGTCCAACCCTCTCACCGGGGGGATCTGGCTCTTGCCGATCAGCCTGGCCCTGCCCCTGACGGCCTTCTGGCTGGTGGGGGTGACCAACTGCATCAACCTCATCGACGGCCTGGACGGCCTGGCCGCCGGGATCTCCATCATCGCCGCCACCACCATCGGCCTCATCGCCTGGCAAACCAACCAACTGATTTCCTCCATCGTGGCGGTGGCCCTGGTGGGAAGCGCCATCGGCTTCCTTCGCTACAACTTCAATCCCGCCCGCATCTTCATGGGGGACTCGGGTTCCCTCTTCCTCGGCTTCTCCCTCGCCGCCATCTCGGTGGTCGGGGTGCTGAAACTGATTGCCACCGCCGCCCTGGTGCTGCCGGTCTTGATCCTGGGCGTTCCCATCTTCGACACCGCCTTCGCCATCCTGCGCCGCCTCTGGAAACACAAGCCGATTTTTTCACCCGACAAGGGACACCTGCACCATCGCCTGCTCGGAATCGGACTTTCCCAGAAAAAGGTGGTCGTCCTGATCTACGGGGTCAGCCTCTCCTTCTGCGGACTCGCCATGCTCCTCGTCAAGGTCACCGGCGCCGTCACCGTTCTGCTCTCCTCCCTGCTCATCCTGACCTGGGGCATCTGGAATCTCGTCCGCTCCTGGAAAGAAAGCAAAAATTGATCCAAAGAAAGAAAAATTCGCTTCGATGAAAAAAAATAAAAGGAAAAATTCGCTTCGATGAAAAAAACCGTCGTTCTCTCGGTTTTCGGAACCCGCCCCGAAGCGATCAAGATGGCGCCCCTGGTGCTCGAACTGGCTCAAAGAAAAGAGATCCGATCGATCGTCGCCGTGACCGCCCAGCACCGGGAGATGCTGGACCAGGTCCTCGATCTCTTCGATATTTCACCCGAGCATGACCTGAACCTCATGCAGCAACGCCAGGGCCTTCCCGAGTTGACGGGAAGGGTCTTGTCCCAACTGACGCCCGTTCTCGAAAAGGAGAAACCCGACCTGGTGCTGGTCCACGGCGACACCACCACCACCATGGCCGCATCCCTGGCGGCCTTCTACCTGAAGATCCCGGTGGGGCACGTCGAGGCGGGGCTAAGAACCCCCGAACGCTACAACCCCTTTCCCGAAGAGATGAACCGGCGCCTCACCAGCCAGATCGCGGAACTGCACTTCGCGCCGACCCAAACCGCCCGGGAAAACCTGCTTCGCAACGGCCTCGAAAAAGAAAGAATTTTCGTCACGGGCAACACCGTGATCGACGCCCTCTTCAAGACCGCCGAGAAGCTACCCCCGCCTCCCCAGGAAAAAATCTTGCTGTTGACCGCCCATCGCCGGGAGAACTGGGGCGAACCGATGCAGAACATTTGCCGGGCGGCCCTTCGGCTGGTCGAAAGAAACCAGGACCTGAAAATCCTCTTCCCCGTCCACCTCAACCCCGTGGTGAGGGAAACCGTTTTCGGAATTCTGGGGAAACATCCCCGGATACAGCTGATCGACCCCCTGGATTACGCCCCCTTCGTGCAGGCGATGCGCTCGAGTCACCTCATTCTGACCGACTCCGGCGGAGTGCAGGAAGAGGGGCCCTCCTTCGGAAAGCCGGTCCTGGTGTTAAGAACCACCACGGAAAGACCGGAGGCCATCGACGCCGGCACCGTTCAATTGGTCGGCATCGAAGAGGAAGACATCTTTTCGAGCGCCCAGAGACTGCTGGATGACCCGAAAGCCTATGAAAAGATGGCCCGGGCCATGAATCCCTACGGGGACGGAAAAGCCTGCCCTCGCATCGTCCACGCCATCCTGGAGTTCCTCGGGATGCCCCAACCCGCTTTGGACATGTTCTCTCCCTAACTTTCCTTAAGCCGATTTTTTCTTTACAACCCGCAAGACGCCTCGTGTTTTTTCTTTAATTAAGGCCGCTCCCCCCTCTTTTCCCTTGTCTTGGGAAAAGCCGCCTTGTTATAATCGACAAGCTTGAAAACATGTCAACAACGCATCCACTGCTCCATGCCAGTCGAGGGAGGGTCAATGAACCAGGCGGACAGCATCGCTTTTCTCCAGAGGGTTTCCATTTTCAGCGGCGTGAACGCGGACAGCCTGGCGCGGATCGCCTCCATCACCGTCGAAAAGACTTTCCCCAAGAAGAGCATCATCTTCCATGAAGGCGACGAGGGCGACACCCTCTACATCCTCAAGTCGGGCCGGGTCAAGATCTCCAAGATCACCGAAGACGGCCGCGAGAAGACCCTGACCATCATGCAACCCGGCGATTTCTTCGGGGAGATGGCCATCCTGGACAGCCTTCCGCGCTCCGCCACCGCCGAGGTGCTCGATGAGCCGGCGACCGCCTTCACGGTCAACAAAAGGGACTTCGAGAGGATCATCGTCGAGACCCCCCTGATCGCCCTCCAAATCATGCGCGACCTCACCCGTCGCATCCGGCAGGTCAACCAACAGGTCGAGGACCTGGCCTTCAAGGACGTCCACGAACGGGTGGCCTCCACCCTCTTCCACCTTTCGCGCTCGGAAGGACGGCCCATGGGGACCAAGGTGCTCATCAACCTCAAGATGACCCACCAGGACCTGGCGAACATGGTCGGCTCCTCCCGGGAGACCGTCACCAGAGCCCTCAACCGCCTCCAGGACGAAGGAATCATCTCCATCGCCCATCAGCAGATCACCATCAATCAGCTCAAGGCGCTCGCTGACTGGCATTAAGAATAGTGGTAAAATAGATCCGTCCCTCGGGCGTACCTGAGGGGCGGATCGATTTTTTATTTTTAGCGAGGGACGGTTCGTGCTCGACATCAAACTCATCCGACAGGACCCCGAAACAGTCCGAAAAGCACTGAAAAGAAGGGGGATGGACCTCCCGCTCGACGAAATGATCGCGGCGGACACCTGCTTCCGGGAGAGCCAGGCCGAAGGCGATCGCCTCCGCCAGGAGCGCAACGGCATTTCCGAGCTGATCGCCAAGGAAAAGAAACAGGGGATCGACGCCACCCCCCGCATCCAGGCCATGCGCCAGGTGGGCGACCGGATCAAGGAACTGGAAAAACAGCTGGACGAATCCGAAAAGGTGCGCCAGGATATCCTCGAGAGAATCCCCAACCTCATCGACGACTCGGCTCCCGACGGCCTGAGCGAAGAGGAGAACGTCGAGGTCCTGAAATGGGGGACGCCGCCCGCCTTCGCCTTCGAGCCCAAACCGCATTGGGAACTGGGCGAGGAACTCGGGATCATCGACTTCGAGCGGGCCACCAAGCTCGCCGGGGCGCGCTTCGTCCTCATGAGAGGGGCCGGAGCCTTGCTCGAACGGGCCCTCACCAACCTCATGCTGGACCTCCACACCGAGGAAGGCTACACGGAAATATTCCCCCCCTTCGTCGCCTCCGAGGAAACCCTCTACGCCAACGGCAACCTCCCCAAGTTCGCCGACCAGCTCTTCCACCTGGAAGGCACGAAATACTACCTGATTCCGACCGCCGAGGTCCCTCTCACCAACATCTACCGCAACGAGATCCTCGACGAAGCCATGTTGCCGCTTTATTTCACCGCTTATTCCGCCTGCTTCCGCTCCGAGGCGGGTGCCGCCGGCAAGGATACCCGGGGAATGATCCGGGTCCACCAGTTCAACAAGGTCGAGATGGTGAAGATCGTCCAGCCGGAGACTTCCTTCGACGAGCTGGAAAAAATGACCTTCAATGCCGAGAACATCCTGCGAGTCCTGAATCTGCCCTACCGCAAGATTCTCCTCTGCGCCGGGGACACCGGTTTCAATGCCGCCAAGACCTACGACATCGAGGTGTGGCTGCCGTCGCAGCAGCGCTATCGCGAGATCAGCTCCTGCTCCAANNACTGCACCGATTTCCAGGCGCGCCGCGGCATGACCCGCGTTCGGGGCGAAAAGGGCATCTTCCATCCCCATACCCTGAACGGCTCGGGGCTGGCCGTCGGAAGGACCGTGGCCGCCGTCCTGGAGAACTTCCAGCGGGAGGACGGCTCGATCATGATCCCGGAGGCCCTGCAACCCTACATGCACGGAAAAAAAGAGATAACCAGCGAAATCGCGAGGGGGAATTCATGAGCACGGCCACGCCAACGGCTTACAACCATCCGA
>DOBT01000191.1 GCA_003503675.1 Cyanobacteria bacterium UBA8530
CGGCGCCCACATCCGCACCCTGCTCCTGACCTTCTTCTACCGCTACGCCAAACCCCTGGTCGAAGGCGGCTACATCTGCATCGCCCAGCCCCCCCTCTACAAGGTGGAAAAAGGCAAGCAAGTCTATTACTGCTACTCCGATCGCGAGCTCGACGCCCTGCGTGCGACCCTGAACACCGACAACCTTTCGATATCCCGCTTCAAAGGCCTGGGCGAGATGATGCCGGTTCAGCTCTGGGAAACCACCATGGACCCCGAGAACCGCACCCTGCTGCGAGTCACCATCGAGGACGCGGCCGCCGCCGATCGCCTCTTTACCGTCCTGATGGGGGACAAGGTGGAACCCCGTCGCCAGTTCATCCAAGATCACGCGCTGGAGGTCAAGAATCTCGATGTCTAATACGCAGTCCAAGATCGAACAAATCAACGTCACCCCGGAACACCAAAAAATTAACCCGGAGCATCAAAAAGCCCTGCTCGAGCGTTTCCTTCGCTACACCGCCATCGATACCCAATCCGAAAACGACGTCGATCGCTATCCCAGCACCGAAAAACAGAAGGTCCTGGGCGAGATCCTCGTCCAGGAGCTGAAAGACTTGGGGCTGAGCGACGCCTCGATGGACTCCTACGGCTACGTGACCGCCACCCTGAAGGGCAACGTTCCTTCGGTTCCGGCCATCGGTTTCATC
Organism: Cyanobacteria bacterium UBA8530; assembly: GCA_003503675.1. GTDB lineage: Bacteria > Cyanobacteriota > Sericytochromatia > S15B-MN24 > UBA8530 > UBA8530. The sequence goes on from DOBT01000191.1 coordinate 690, forward strand.
GCTCACCTCGACACCGCTCCCGACGTCTCGGGGGAGAACGTCAAGGCGATCGTCCACGAAAACTACCGAGGCGGCGAGATCCGCTTCTCCGGCGCTCCCGAACTGGGGCTTTCCCCCGAGGATTGCTCGGCCCTCGCCGATTGCGTCGGCGAGGACATCATCACCTCGGACGGCACCACCCTGCTCGGCGGCGACGACAAGGCCGGCATCGCGGCCATCATGACCGCCGTCGAGATGCTCGGCGAGCTCGATCTCCCCCGCGGCGACATCCGCATCGCCTTCACCCCCGACGAGGAAGTCGGGCGGGGAACCGAATTCTTCGACACCGAGCGCTTCGGGGTCCGCTACGCCTACACCGTGGATGGCGGAATGAAGGGCGAGCTTTCCGCCGAGACCTTCAACGCCAACACCGCCATCGTCACCATCGGCGGGATCAACATTCATCCCGGCAAGGCCAAGGACGTCATGGTCAACGCCATCCAGGTCCTCGGGGACTTCCTGAAAAAGCTGCCCAGAGAACTCACTCCCCAGGAGACCGAGGATCGCGAGGGCTTCATCCACCCCGTCAGCGTGGAAGGCGGAGTGGACAAGGTCGTCGTCAAGATGATCCTGCGCGACTTCGACCTGGAAGGCCTCACCAAGCAAAAGGCCATCCTCGAAGAGGCGATCGCGGCGACCAAGGTCCTCTATCCCAGAGCCAAACTGGACCTCGAGATCAAGGAATCCTACCGCAACATGCGGCTTCACCTCGAGAAGGATCCCCGCGTGGTCCAGTTCGCCCTGGACGCCATGGAAGAAGCCGGACTCACCCCCGTCAGCCTCCCGATTCGCGGCGGCACCGACGGAGCCGAGCTTTCCCGCAAGGGAGTGTTGACCCCCAACCTCTTCTACGGCGGCTCGAATTTCCATTCCTTCACCGAGTGGGTATCCCTTCAACAGATGTGCCAGGCCTCCGAAGTGTTGGTCCGCCTGGCCAGGATCTGGGCCGAGCGCGGAAAGAAATAAGAAAATTGCAAAAAGTCACTTTCAAGAAGGGGCGCGATCGCCGCGCCCTCGATGGCCATCCCTGGGTTTTCGCCGGCGAGGTCTACGCGATTCCGCCGGGTCCCGACGGCCAGATCGTCGAGGTCTACGACTCCGCCAACCGCTGGATGGGCCTGGGCTACTGCAACCCCAATTCGAACATTTTGGTCCGCATCCTCACCCGCCGCCGGGAAGAGGCGATCGATGATCTTTTCTTTCGTCGCCGCCTCTCGGAGTGCCTCGAACTCCGCAAGAAGGTCGTCAAGGACTCGGATTCCTATCGTCTGGTCCATGCGGAGGCCGATGGCCTGCCGGGCTTGATCGTCGACCGCTATGGCGACTATCTGGTCGTCCAGGTCCTCGCCCTGGGGATCGAAAGGCAGAGGGAGACCATCACCCGGGCTTTGGCCGAGTTGACGGGAGTGAAGGGCATCTACGAGCGCTCCGACGTTCCCGTGCGGAAGCTCGAAGGCCTGCAGGAAAGAACCGGCGTCCTCTTCGGAGAGGCCCCGCCCAAGGAAGTCGTCATTTCGGAAGGCCCCTACAAGATCGCCGTCGATCTTTATGGGGGTCAGAAAACGGGTTTCTTCCTCGACCAAAGGCGGAACCGCCTTTTGCTCGGCCAACTGGCAGCCGGAAAGACCGTCTTGAACTGCTTCAGCTATACCGGCGGCTTCTCCGTCGCGGCCGGGATGGGCGGGGCGCAAAGCGTCCTCTCGATCGATATTTCCTCCGACGCCATCAAATGGGGGGAAAGAAACGCCCAGCTCAACGGCCTGGAAAATAAGCTGACCTCGATGGTCGCCAACGCCTTCGACGCCATGCCCGCTTTCGAGCGCGAGGGAAGAAAATTCGACCTGGTGATCCTCGATCCGCCGGCCTTCACCAAATCGAAGGACTCCCTGCCCGGCGCCATCCGCGGCTACAAGGAAATCAACCTGCGGGCGATGCGGCTCTTGAACCCGGGCGGGCTGCTCGTGACCAGCAGTTGCTCCCATCACCTCTCGAGCGAGCTGTTCCTTTCGGTCATCCAGGATGCCGCCAGGGACACCAAAATGCGCCTGCGTTGCCTCGCCATCGAAGGCCCCGGCCTCGATCATCCTTACCTGGCCGCGGCCCCCGAGACCCGCTACCTGAAATGTGTTTTCGCCGAGGTGAATTGACGAAAGGGAAATCGAATGAAAGCGCTGGCCCTTCTTCTGATTGGAGCGATCGGGATTTCCGGCTGTGCTCGTTTGAGCGACCCCTATCGGGCCATGCTGGAGAAAAGCTACTCCGACGACGTTTCGCTTTCCGCGCCGGAAACGGGCCTGCGAAATAGGGTCATCGCCATCGACGCCGGGCATGGCGGCGCCGAGACCGGTGCCAAGGGACCGGGCGGCCTTCTCGAGAAGGACGTGAACCTGGGCGTGGCCCTGGCGCTCTCTCGGATGCTCGAGAAGGCGGGAGCCAAGGTTGTTATGACCCGTAGCGACGATTCTCCCCTCGTAAGCGGAAAAAAAGAGTATTCCACCCGCGTAGAACTCCAGGGGCGCATCGAACTCGTCAACCAGGCCCAACCCGACCTCTTCCTTTCCATCCATCACAACGCCTCTCTCGATCCCGCCTCCAAGGGGGACGAGACCCAGACTTATTATCGACTGGATGATTCCGGAGCTTCCCTGGACGCGGCCCGCTCCATCCACCGTAGCCTGGTCGCCGTCCTGGGCCTCCCCAGGGAAAGGCTTTTTGCCGGGAACTACCTGCTTCTACGCTCTTCCCGGGTCCCGGCCGTGCTCGGCGAAGCTTCCTTCATCAGCAACGCGGTCATCGAAAAGAAGCTTTCCCTGAAATCCAGTCAGGAGCTCGAGGCGAAAGCCTATTTTCTCGGGATCGCCGACTACTTCGAAAAAGGGGTTCCCCAGATCCAATGGTTGAATCCCCTCAAGAGCCCGCTTGCCAATCGCCCGGTCTTCGAGGCTTCGTTCATCGCCGACGCGGTTCCTCTCGATCCCTCTTCCATCCGCGTCACCCTCGACGAGCGCCCCATCCCTTTCTTCTACGATTCCCAGCGAAGCTTCCTTTCGGCTCAGCCGGAAGGAAGGCTGTCCAACGAGAAGCACCTCATCCGCATCGAGGCGCGCAACGTCCTCGGCAACTCGGCCAGAGCTCTCAACGGCGCCTTCCTGGTTTCCGATCCCCCCTCCCTCCTGGAGGTTTCCTTGCCCTTTCCCGCCCCCCCCAAGGAGGGGCCCCTGCCGATCCAGGCCCGGGTTCTGGATGCGGGCGGCTTTCCCGTTCGCGACGGGACCCCCGTCAAGTGGAAAACCACCACAGGCTTTCTCGAATTCAAGGAAAGCCGGACCATCGGGGGGATCGCCATGAACTACCTCACCGAAGCCGAAAAGGACCCGGTGATCGTTTCCGCCAGCAGCAACAAAGCCAAGGGGAAATTCCTGGTTCCGAACAAGTCGGACCACGTCTTGTTCGGTCAGGTGCTGGATACGGACGGCAAAGCGATCGCCGGAGCCCTCGTGACCGCGGTGGGTCGCCTTCGCTCTCCCATGACCCGCTCGAACGCCGAAGGCTTCTTCTGGATCTATCCCTTCCCGTCCGGTCTGGAGGATGTCCGCGTGGAGAAGGGCGGCTATCGTCTCGCCGTCCTGGGTGCCCGCAAGTCCGAATTCCTCGGGGTCGAATTGCTCCCGGCCGTCTCGGCCTCCCTTTCCGGCAAGAACATCGTTCTGGCTCCCCAGGACGGCCCGGAAGCCTGGAAAAACTGGCAGGTAGCCTCCTTCTTGGAAGGCTACCTCAAGGTGGCCGGCGCCAAAGGCGTTCTCACTCATCAGCCCGATCAGGTCGAAGATGCCCCTTACGGCGTCCTCCTGGCCAATCGCCTGAACGCCGATCTCTTCCTTTCCATCGGAAGAAACGCCCTGAAACAGCCGGTGATGGCGGAACATTATCCCGGCAGCGTCCTCGGCAAGCAACTATCCGGAAGGATAGCGGATATTTTCGGCAGCCCGGAGGAAACCTCGGTTCGCGCGAGCTCCTTCTACCCCCTCGTCCAGGCGGCCTGCCCCGCGGTTTCGGTTCTGCTCGGGGAAGGAAAGAACGCTTCTTCCAGCCGTCTCGAAGCCTACCGCCTTTTCCTGGCGCTCACCCCCGCCGACCCTTCGAATGTCTCCCTCCGGATCAAGGTGGTCTACGGCGCGGAAAAGCCTGCCCGTCCCGCTTCCAACGCTTCCCTCTTCCTCGACGAGTCCTGGCCCGGCCAAACCGATGAAGCCGGACAATGGGTCTACAAGAACCTCCCCCCCGGCCAGCACTTCTTTACGGCCTCCGACGGCCTGCTTTCTCGAGGCTTTTGGGTGCTCGATCTGAAGCCCGGCGAACAAAGGACCCTGGAAGTCATCCTGGATCGCCCAGAAATCCCCAGCGACTTCTCTCAATCGCCGCATTTACCTTCAAGTTGACCGGATGTTAACCCCCACCTAAGAAAGTTCGGACGCTTTCTCCCGACAACCTTTCCATGGGATGGCCCGAAAGGATGGTGGGTTATGGCGATGCAAGTGAATTCCTATAATTCCTCGATGACGCTTTATCGCTCCCGTCAGGCTTCCGTCAAGACGGATGCCGAAGCTGCCCCTTCTGCCAACAACGCCGCTCCCCTGAAAAACTTGAACCTCACCCAGCCTCAGCTGAACCAGATGGTCTCGGGCGGCCGCATCGCCGGAAGCGCCGGGATCGCCGGCTTGCTGCTCGGCTTCATCTTCCCCCCCCTGCACTTCCTCGTCGCCGTCGGTTTCATCGCCACCCTAGCCGGATTCGGCGCCTCGGTGATCGGCGATGCCCTCGGAGGCAAAGGGTAATTTTCAAAGGACGAACCGCCAAGGACTTGGCGGTTTTTTTGCGCCCGCCATTCCATTTCTCCTTCTCTGCGGACCAGGCTTGACTTCTATATAGTGATATGGCAATATAGACATATAGAGATATCGGAGGACAGGAAGTTGATCGAACCTCAAAACCGCCAGCGTATCGCCGAGGTGCTCAAGGCCCTCGGACATCCGCTCCGCCTCCAGATCGTGGAGGCCCTCGTTTCGGGGCCCCTGAACGTCAGAGAGTTGGAGCAGAGACTCGAGGCCCCTCAGGCCATCCTTTCCCAGCAATTGAAGGTCTTGCGCCTCAACGGGGTGGTCGAAGCCCGGCGCAGCAACGGCTTCCAGTTTTACTCCCTCTTCAACCCCCATCTGGTCCAGCTCATGCAATGCCTGCAAAAATGCCAGGGTCATTGCCAATCGAACGAGGAGTCATAAAATGATGCGGATTCTGGTCATCGGTGGCGTCGCTGCCGGAACGAAGGCTGCCGCCAAGTTGCGTCGCGAACTTCCCTCGAGTGTCATCACGGTCGTCACCAGCGATCGCCATGTCTCCTACGCCGGCTGCGGCCTGCCCTACTTCATCGGCGGGATCATCAAGGAGGAGCGCGAACTGGTGGTGAAGGCCCCCCGGCTCTTCAAGGAAGAGAACGGCATCGAAATCCTCACCCTACACCAGGCCGTCCGGATCGAGCCGGAGGCCAAAAAGGTCGAAGTCATCGACCTGGAGAAGCAAGTCCACAAGGTTTTCGACTACGACCTGTTGGTCATCTCGACCGGCGCTTCCCCCTTCGTTCCGAGGATGGAGGGCATCGATCTCGACGGCATCCAGGTACTGCGGACGATCGACGACGCCCGCGAGATCCGCGATCGCGTCGACCAGAACGCCGCGCGTCAGGCCCTGGTCGTGGGCGGCGGCTTCATCGGCCTGGAAGTCGCCGAGAACCTGGTGCATCGGGGCATCCCGACCACCCTCGTGGAGTTCCAGCCCCAGATCCTGCCGGGCTACGACCTCGAAATGGCCTTGATCGCCGAAAATCACCTCGTCGAAAAAGGGCTGAGGCTGATCAAGAATCGAAAAGTCGTGGCCTTCGAAGGCGACCCCCTGGGAAAGGTCCAAAACGCCAAGCTGGATGGAGGCGAGGTTTTAGCCGCCGATCTCGCGGTTTGGGCGACGGGAGTCCGTCCCAACGTCGAGTTGGCCAGGAGCTGCGGCATCGTGATAGGCCCTACCGGGGCCATCCAGGTCGACGAGCGGATGGAAACGAACATCCCCGGGATCTTCGCCGTGGGCGACTGCGCCGAGAACCAGCACCTCCTCCTCGACCGCCCGGTCTGGTTCCCCATGGGCTCCACCGCCAACAAGGCGGGGCGGATCGTCGGGATCAACGCCTCGGGGGGCTCCAAGAGGATGCCGGGATTGCTCGGAACCAATATCGTCAAGCTCTTCGACCTCAACGCCGCCCGCACCGGCCTCTCCACCAGGGAGGCCCTCGAGGCCGGCTTCGATATCGAGACAGTCCTCGTCCCCGCCAACGACAAGGCCCACTACTATCCGGGTTACCGCAACGTCAACACCAAATTGATCGCCGATCGCAAAACCCACCGGGTGCTGGGCGGCCAGATCATCGGGGAGGGGGTCGTCGACAAACCCATCGACATTCTCGTCACGGCGATCTCCTTCGGAGCGACGGTCGAGGACTTGACCACCCTGGACCTGGCCTACGCCCCGCCCTTCTCCATGGCCATGAGCAGCCTGATCACCGCCGCGAACGTCCTCGAAAACAAGTTGACCGGAAAGGTCCAAGGGATCCTGCCGACCGAACTCTTCGAAAGAATGGAAGGCGGGGAAGATTTCCAGATCGTCGACCTGCGCTCCGAGCCCGAATTCATCATCGGCACCATCGAAGGGGCGCTCCACATCCCCTTGACGGAACTTTCCTCCCGCATCGGAGAGCTGGATCCCGCCCGAGAGACCGTCCTGCTCTGCAAGTACGGCAAACGCTCCTACCTGGGTGCCCGAGAATTGACCCATGCCGGTTTCGAAAAGGTCGAGATCCTCGAGGGCGGCCTGCTGCTTTATCCCTACGAAACGGTTTGATTTCTTAGAAAGCGAGGAAGAATATGGAAATCCGAGTCAACGCCAAGGGGCTACAGTGCCCCGGCCCGCTGCTTCAACTTTCGAACGCGGTGAAGTCCGCTCAAGCCGGCGATCGCGTCCTCATCGAAGTGAGCGACTTCGGCTTCAAGAAGGACATCGACAAGTGGTGCAAAAAGACGGGGAACACCTTGATTTCCCTGGATGAGAAGGACTCGATCCTTTCCGCGGTCGTCGAAGTCGTCAGGAAGGCCTAAATGAAGAAGACGATCCTGCTTTTCAGCGGGGACCTGGACAAGGCCTTCGCCGCCTTCATCATCGCCAACGGCGCACTCGCCATGGGCGACGAGGTCACCATGTTCTTCACCTTCTGGGGGCTCAACGCCCTTCGGAAGCCGAATCCCCCCTCGGTCGCCAAGAAGATCGTCGAAAAGATGTTCGGCTGGATGATGCCCAGAGGGGCGGACAAATTGACCCTGTCGAAGATGCACATGGCCGGCATGGGCACCGCCATGATGAAGGGGGTCATGAAACAGAAGAACGTGCAGTCGCTGCCCGTACTGATCAAGCTCGCCCAGGAAAACGGCGCCCAATTGATCGCCTGCTCCATGTCCATGGACGTCATGGGCCTGCACCAGGAAGAACTGCTCGAGGGCGTGGAAATCGGCGGCGTCGCCACCTTCCTGGGAGAAGCCGACGAATCGAACGCCACCCTTTTCATATGATTCCCAGAAGGAATTGAATAAAGAAGAGCGCGGAATTCCGCGCTCTTCTTATTTACGACGGAAGATCAATTTTCCGAGCAGGGTATCCTTCACCTTGATGGCGCTCTGGGGGCAGAGTTCCTGGCAGCAATAGCAGCGGATACAACGGTCGTAGTGGTAGACGGGAGGGCTGTTTCGCGTTTCCCAGTCGACGGCCTTGGAAGGGACCGGGCAGGCCTGCACGCAGACCCCACAGCGGATGCAGGACCTCGCGATGATCTGGGGACGGGGAAGAACGATCGCCCGCATCACCTTCAGGAAGCGGCCGCTGAGGGGCGCGGCGACGATGGGTTCTCGCTTGACATCGAATTTGTCCGGATAAAAACTCGCCAGGTCCTCCCCCAACAACTCGATGTCTTTTTCGAGGTAGCTGCCGAAACCGCACTCCTGGGCCGGTTTCATGGTCGGAACGAAGGTCGGATCCAGCTTGATGATCCGGCAGACGGTGGCGTCCAGGGCCACCGGATCCGAAGAAAGAAGCAGGACGTTCATCTTCTTCGGCACGCCGCCGCGGGGACCGTTGCCTTCCATGGCGATGACCCCGTCCATGACGTAGAGGCGGGGCTTCACGAAGCGGCAGAGGTCGACCAGCATGGCCGCGAAGCGATGCGGGTCGGGCAGCTTGGCATGGAACTCGGCCTTCAAGGTCCCCGGAACGCAGCCGAACTGGTTCTTGATGGAACCGGTCATCCTGGTCAGGGCATGCATCTTCAATTTGGGAAGGCTGATCACCCCGTCGCTCTCCAGCACCCCCTTCGCCACGGTGAACTTCTTGTTCTGGATACCTTCCGGGAAATGGACTTCCTCGCCGTGGACGAAATCCGCCAGCGGAACATTCAGCTTCTCCGCGACCGCAAAGAGCCCGGCCTTCTGGGCGGCATTCTCGGGACGGTGGATGGCGGGAGAATCCCCGTAGGAAACCACGGCGCCGAGGGATTGAAAGATTTCCGCGACCCCCTGGAAGACCGCCGGATGAGTGGTGGTGCATTTCTCGGGCGGATCGGCCGCGAGCAGGTTCGGCTTCAGAAGGATCTTTTCTCCCGGCTTGGCGAACTGCGCGGCCCCCCCAAGTAATTCGAGCCCACGCTCGAGACCCGCCTTCACTTCAGCGGGGTCGTAGCTCTCACAACGAATCAGGGCGACTTTTGAAAGGGTCAATTTATTCTCCGAATCGAATCGATGGGCCTCAAAAGATGATTCTACACCATCGATAAGCGAATGGGTGGTTGAGGAGGCATCGATGAGCGGGACGGAAAGAGATCCGTCGCCCTAGAGCCGGCATCCCCTTCGACCTCCCCCTGTTGCCCGGTCACACGAGGTCATCATACCCTTGCCCGATCGGTAATATCGGAAGCGGAAAGTAGAACTTCGGTGGTTTTTTTTAAAGAAGGGAGTTGTTTTCTTCTATTTCGATGCTGTCTATCGTCATCTCGCGCCCGGAGAAGATCTCGCCGAGGCCGGCCCGGCAATGGGGGCAGCGATAGGCATCGCTTTCATTCGCCCGGGAGCCGCCCAGGTTCACGGAGTATTCTTTTCCGCAGTCCCGACAAAGGCAGGAAAGAGGAACGGTCTTGACGGAGAGTTCGGCTTTTTCGGCGGGCGTCCCCTTGGAGGCGACTTCGAGGCCGAATTCCAGACTGGAGACGGCGATTCCCGCCAACACACCGATCGACAGGTTGATCCTGGCGACCCGCGCGCCCGCGGGAACCTTCGGGAGGATGGCTGAAATCAGGGATTGGGCCAGGGCGAACTCATGCATCGTACTAGATTACCACATTTGTCTCCCTTGCCTTCCCTCTCCCTTGCTCCTATGATGGAAAGATGAGACTGAGCGTATTTTACGGTCCGGAGGGGGTTCCGGCGGCCGGTTCTCCCGATTGCGCGGTGGCCATCGACGTCCTGCGGGCCACCACCACCATCGCCGCGGCCCTCGGGTCCGGCGCCGAAGCCGTTCAGGTCTTCTCCGGCGTGGAGGAGCTGAAAACGGCCTGCGAGGCCTGGCCGGAGGGAAAGAGAATCACCCTCGGAGAGCGTGGCGGCGACAAGATTCCCGGCTTCGCTCTCGGCAACTCCCCCCTGGAGCTTCCGCCCGAAATCCTTCGGGAAAAACGCGTCTTCATGACCACCACCAACGGCACCCGCTCCCTCGAAAGGATGCGCGGGACCCCCTGCCTCCTGGCCGCCTCCCTCGTCAATCTCGCGAGCCTTCTTTCTTTTTTGAAGGAAAAAGCCTTCGAATCGGTCTGGGTGGTTTGTTCGGGATGGGAGGGCGCTTATTCGCTGGAAGACGCCTTCTGTGCCGGGGCGATAGCCGCAGGCATCGAAGGGGCTCTCGCCAACGACGAGGCGATCGCCGCCGCCGCCCTCTATCAACAATGGAAAAAGGAGCCCCTCCGCCTCCTGCTTTCCTCCAGTCACGGACAGCGCCTCCTGAAGCGGGGCCTTCTCAAGGATCTCGCCTTCTGCGCCCAACTGAACTCCCTGGACGTCCTTCCCATCCAGAGCGAGCCGGGGCTCTTCATCCGAGAGGAAACGAGAAAATGAAAGCAAAAAAAATAAAGATCCTTCTCTCTGCTTCGATCTTTTTGACTTTCGCCTCGCCGGCCTCGGCCCTTTCTCCCCTTCTCGTTCAGTTCGTGAACGTCGGACAGGGGGATTGCGAGCTGATTAAGACCCCGAACGGGCAGACCATCCTGGTGGATGCGGGGCCCGCGGACTCCTTTCCGGCCGTCGAGCAGGCACTTCGCGCGAATCACGTGCAAACCATCGATCTTTTCGTCATCACCCATCCCCATGCCGATCACTACGGCGACTCCAAATTGCTTTCCGACTTCCGGGTCAAGGAGATATGGGATTCCGGGGCGCCCAGCGCCTCCAGGAACTTCCTGCGCCTTCTCCAGACGGCCAAGAAACAAAAAGCCCGCTACTGGCAGCCCTCACCCGGAACCACCCGGATGATCGACGGCTGTCGGATCGAGGTGGTGGCCCCTACCCGTCCCCTTCTCAAGGACACCCGTTCCGACGTCAACAACTCCTCGATCGCCTTCCGCCTCTCCTACGGAAAGAACTCCTTCTTCTTCCCCGGCGATGCCGAACTGGAGGCTTGGGAAAAAATGTTCGCTCATTATCCCGACAAGCTCCGCAGCGACGTCCTGAAGGTGGCTCACCACGGCTCGAGGAACGCAACCAATTCGGGCGTCCTCGTGCACGTCCGCCCGAAAGTGGCGGTCATCGGAGTCGGGGCCGACAACAGCTACGGCCATCCCACCCCGATCGTCCTCCGCTTGCTCGATAAACTGGGCGCCAAAGTCTACCGCACCGATCTGGACGGCACCGTCACCGCCTCCTCCGACGGCGAAAAGATCACCTGGTCCACTTCCAATGCCGACATTTCGGAGGTCCCGAAGATTTCGAAAACCTCGAGAACCTCCGAAACCACGGATCCTTCCTTGTTGCCCGATCGCTTCGACGGGGTCCTTTCCACGAATGAGCCGGCGCCCCCTTCCAGCGGAAAAATCGAGGTGATCGGCAGGAAGTCCACGGGGCCCGTGAGCATCAACGGGGCCACATTGATGGAGTTGGATTCCATAAAGGGGATGACCAAGAAGCAGGCCGAAGCCATCATTCGCAGTCGTCCCTTCGGCAACCTCGAGGATCTCCTCAGGGTCCCGGGCATGACGAAGGCCAAGCTGAAGCGCCTGAAATCGAAACTCACCCTCTGAACGAAAAGCCAAAACAAGGAAAAGGCCGACAAAACTGCCGGCCTTTTCCTTATTTTGGCTCCAGGGGAAAACCCTTTTTGACGTTGTAGTCGTGGTGGGGGAGCGGCGCCCAGGCCAGATCGGTGGGGCTGACGAAGTCGCTTTTCACCTGGGGTTTGGCGCGGGAGGGAAGGTCTTTTATCAGGGGGAGGTCGGGAAACTTGGATTTCAGCCATTCGAAGTTGCTGAAGAGCCAGTTGGTGGTCTGGGTTTTTTTATCTTTGGCGCCGAAGACTTCTTCCGAAAGGCTCGCCGTGAAGGGCAAGACCGCCGAGAGGATGGTTTTCGTCGTTTGGATGGCGTCCCGGTAGCCCAGGCCGCTGTCATCGAGGAGTTCCTTGCAGTCCGAGAGGACGACTTTGGCGATCGCCCCATCGGCGCTCATCTTCTTGAAGAAACCGAAGAAGCCGTTGAAAGCGCCGCTCTTTTCGGATTCCTGGTAGGACTTCAGGGCCTTGTCCAATCCGGTGAAGGCTTTTCCCGCCATGACCTCGGATATCGCCCCCTTGAGGCGGTCCTTCGCCTTTTGGTCCTTGACCAGTGCTTCCGTGGTTTGGCAACCGGGCATGACCTGGTCGACCACGAAGTCGACCAGGTCCTCTCCGCTCGGGGGCGGCAGGACATTGATGAATTTCATCGCCTTGTTCATCATGGCCGCCTGGTCATGGGGTTTGAGGGAATCGATCCCCTTTTGCAGTTCCACCAGCAGCTGGTCGCGCTTCGTGGATTTGCTCAGGGGCATTTTGAAGTTGCCGCCCTCGGGGGCGGAATAGGCCAGAAAGGTCAGCTCGCTGCAGTAGTAGGCATCGGTCAGCCCGGTACCCTTGTTGTCGTTGGTGAAGGCGTAGTCGTACGGTTTGCCGAGCTGCTTTTCGGCGTAGAGGACGGCGCGATCGACGACCTCCTTGCTTTTTGTCTCGGACAGCCCTTCCGTCGGACGCACCAGCCGGATGGTCAGGGAATCATACAGCGTCTCGCCGAGAGACATCCTTCTCACCTGATCGGCGGTCTTGTCGTCGGAGCCCGCCGTCAGGCCGATCGCCTCGATGAATTCGGGGGGAGGTCCGTCCTCCGAGCAGAGGATGCTGTGGATGAAGGGGCCCTTGGTCAGGTTGGAAATGATGTTGTCGCTGTTCCAGGTCGAGACCAGGATGTCCCCCTTCTTGATGTCCTTGAACAGTCGCATCAGTTCGGGGTTCTTTTCGGCTCTTTCGGCGGTTTCGAGCATGAGAACCGGATCCCCGTATGCCTCGGAGTAGGGGCCGCTCTTCCCTTTCTTCGCCAACTCGATCGCGGCCTCACGCCCTTCTTTTTGGAGGCAGGCCTTGAGGTCGGAATAATTCTTCGGCAAGAGGCCCGCCTTCAGGAAGCGAATTTCATTCTCGTCCAGCCCTTCCGTCTTGGACGGGGCCTGCGAAATCAGAAGTTCGTCCTTCCCGACCCTCGGTTGGACGCTTTCGGTTTTTTGGCTTTTCTCGGTTGCCTCTTTTCTTTTCGCCAGGGTGACGAGAGGACTGCTCTGATTCATTTGTTTGATGGGATCGGTCATGGCGCCTCCGTTTATCGCTATATCCCTATCATCGCCCTGATTCTCGTAGGCTTGCTAAAAAAAAACGGAGGGTCCGAAAACCCCCCGTTCAAGAGCGCTAGGGTTTTTCGATGAGCTCCGTGTCGGTGAAGGTCTGCTTTCTCAGGAAGAGCGACATGAGGTCGACGGGGACCGGAAAAACGATGGTGCTGTTCTTCTCGACGGCGATCTCGGCCAGGGTCTGCAGGTAGCGCAGTTGCATGGCGTTGGGCTCGGTGGCCAGGGAATGGGCGGCTTCGGATAGGGCCTTGGAGGCTTGCAGTTCGCCTTCGGCGTGGATGATCTTGGCCCGCTTTTCGCGCTCGGCTTCGGCCTGCTTGGCCATGGCGCGCTGCATGGTCTGGGGCAACTCGACGTCCTTGATCTCGACCGTGGAGACCTTGACACCCCAGGGTTCGGTCTGTTCGTCGATGATCTTCTGGAGGCGGGCGTTGATTTCCTCGCGCTTGGCGAGCAACTCGTCCATGTCGGACTGGCCCAGGACGTTGCGCAGGGTGGTCTGGGCGATCTGCATGGTGGCCATCTGGTAATCGTAGATCTTGGTCACGGCGTAGCTGGGATCCACGATGCGGAAATAAACCACGGCCGTCACCTTGATGGTGATGTTGTCGTGGGTGATGGTTTCCTGGGGGGGGAGTTCGATGGTGAGGGTGCGCAGGTCGACCTTCACCATGCGATCGATGATGGGGATGATCAAGAAGATGCCGGGTCCCTTGGGACCGACCAGGCGGCCGAGCCGGAAGATGACGCCGCGTTCGTACTCTTGGACGACTTTGACGGCCGAGACCAGGATGACGAAGGCCAGGACGACGAAGAAACTTAAACTGCCGAACATCTCGGATTAGGGCTCCTTTCTTTTCACGTGCAGGAGGAGGTCCTCGACCGATTCGACGACGATTTCCTCGCCCTTTGCTATGTTTCCGCTCTCGGAGACCGCACTCCAGAGCTCTCCGTTCAGGAAGACCAACCCCTTGGGGCTCAAATCGGTGCGCGCCTCGCCGCGGCGTTCCGTCAGACCCTCTTTGCCCGTGGTGATCTTGCCCCTGTGGGCCCTGAGGCCCATTCCGATGGCGAAGAAGAAGAAGGCTGCCACGGATATCGCCACCGTCCAGATCACCTGATAGGAGACCGCCAGATCCGGCGCCGAGGAGTTGAAGAGCATCAATCCCCCCAGGACCAGGGCGATGATCCCCCCGATGGTCAGGATGCCGTAGCTGATGACGAAAAGCTCCGCCACGAAGAGCAGGAAGGCGAACAGGATCAACAGGACGCCCGCGTAGTTGGTGGGCAGCATGCCGAGGGAGAAGAAGGCCAGGAGGAGGCAGATCCCCCCTATCACTCCCGGCAGTATGGCCCCGGGATTGGAGAGCTCGAAAAACAATCCCAGCATCCCCAGGTTCAGGAGGATGAAGGCGATGCTCGGTTCCGAGATCTTGTAGAGAAAGCTCTCGAGGGCATCGAGGTCGATTCGCCGGATAGCCTCGTTTTTGGTGCGCAGGCGGATGAGCTTGTTTTCGATCTTGAGCGTGCGGCCATCGAGCTTGTTCTTGAGGTCCTCGACATCGACGGCGATCAAATCGATCACTCCCTTTTTCAGGGCATCGTTCGAGGAAAGAGAAACGCTCTGCCTGACGGCTTTTTCGGCCCATTCGGCATTGCGCCCGCGTGTTTTCGCCAGGCTCACGATGTAGGCCGCGGCGTCGTTGGTCACCTTGTCCTTCATGGTGCCCTTGATCTCCTCGCCCTGCCCTCCGACGGGATGGGCGGCACCGATGGCCGTGTTGGGGGCCATGGCGGCCACGGGCGCGGCCATGGTCAGGAAGAGCCCGGCCGAGGCGGCCCGGGCTCCGGCCGGAGCGACGTAGACCACCACCGGAATCTTGGCGCCGGTGATGCTCTGAACCATCTCCCTCATGGAGCCGTCGAGGCCGCCGGGGGTGTCGAGCATCAGGATGAGCGTCGAGTTGCTTTTCTCCGCGCTGCGGATGCCCCGGGACAGGTAGTTGGCGGCGACCGGGTTGATCACCCCCTTGAGCGTGAGCAGGGTGATCGGCGCGGCAAATGCGGGCAAGGTGCAAAAAAGGAGGAGCAGGATCAAGAGCGCGGGGGTCCAACGGAGGCTGCGCAACATGGTATCCTTTCTTTGAGGAATGATAAGGCTCGGTTAAAACTCATTATACTCCATGGAGGAAGCGATGCAGATCCGACAAGTCGTCGTCGAGCGCCAGGATGGCCCCGAGTATTGCGGCCTTCTTTTTTACCACTACCAAGAGCTCCAGCACTACGTTCCCTGGACGGTGGACAGGACGGATCCGCAACAGCTCATCCTCAAGCTCTTTCCCCCCGTGGCGGAAGAGAACGCCTCGATCGTCTGCGACCATTACGAGGAGATGGCCGACGCCATCGTGGACCGCGTGATGAGAGGGGGGGAATGAGGCGTTTCCATCGAGCGGGCTTCGGTTGTGAAGCCTTTCCGGCAGGTGTATCATCGGGGATCGAACCGCAAGCCCATTGTTTTCGTCATTAGGACGGACATTCGGAAAGGGGATGAATGTGAAAAGAAGTAAGTTGGCTTTCCTGTCCGTCGCGATCACGCTTCTGGCCTGTTCTTCTCCCGCGACGGCCATCACCCCGGAAGAAGTGGCCGCCTTCGCCATCAGCAACCAGGGGAAGCAGATCTTCACCGGCAAGCGCATCCACCGCTTGATGCGCCAGGACCTGGCTCTCACGGCCACCATGAAGATCTCCTATCAGGACCCTTCCAACTACCGCGTGGTCGTGAGCGAGCCCTCCGGTCTCGCCGGCGTCAATCTCTGGATGGAGGAAAACCGGGCCCGGGTCTTTTTCCCGGCCGAAGGCCTGCTCTTCCGCAACGACAACCCCACGGGCTCCTACGAGGCGGCCTCCACCATCTTCGGCAACATCACCCCCGACCTGGGGCTACTCAAGGCCAATTACCGCCTGGAGCTTTTGGAGCAATCCGTGGTGGCCCTGCAAACCTGCCACGTCCTCAAGCTCACCCCCAAGAAGGGTTACCGCACTCCCGGCCATTCCTTCTCGATTTCCAAGGAAAGCGGCCAGATCCTCAAGGAGGAAAGGACCTGGGGGGACAACCTCGAGCCCTATTTCTCCAGCTATTACGACGATTTCCGTTCCGCCAAAGCGGTCGATCCGACCGTGACCGTCCCGGTCGGGATCCATGCGGTCGATCTCAAGCAAAGGGAGCGCAACTCGTTCCAGATGTACCGTTCCCTCGCCGATGCCGAGACCGCCATCAACGGCAAGGTGGCCCTGCCTTCCTACGTCCCCGAGGGATTCGCCCTGCACAACATCCAGTTCGCTTCCTTCTTCGGGACCCGCATCACCCTGCTCAACTACACCGACGGCCTCAACTGGCTCTTCATCTCCTATCGCCCCAAGCCCAACATGTTCGTGACCATGATGGCCGGAGCCCTGGCCCTCAACCTGATCGACAAGATGAACCAGCTTTCTTTCCAGGCACCCTACAACTACGCGGGCGCGGAAAAAGCGGATAACCTGATCTTTTCTTACGGAGACCTCTATCCCGAGGACCTCAAGAAGGTCGGGGCCTCCCTTTCCCTGAGTGTCGCCTCGAAGTGAGATCGCGCTTCTTACTGGTTTCCTTCCTCGTTCACAGCCTCCTGGTCGGCCTGGTGCTGGCCGTTCCGGCGCGCGCCAGGCGTTCCCTTCCCCCGGCCCAATTCCTGCCCGAGAAGGAACGAGTCGTCTACACCGCCATCCTGAAGCAGGCCGCCTCGCTCAAGGCGGCCCCCGTCAAGGAAAGCCGCATCGCCCTGACCAAAAAGAAAAAGGTGAAAGTCCTCAAGAAGGTCGCCAAGAGCCAGGTGGCCTTGAAGCCTTCTCCCTCCCCTTCCCCCCCGCCCAAGGACGAGAAAGTCGCCATTCTCAAGAAGATCCCCTATTTTGCGGGCTGGACCGAGGCCGACCTCAAGAACCTCGAATTGCCGCCGGGGATCAAGGACTGGAACGAGCTCGCCGCCGTCACGGCCGTCCTGGACAAGCAGAACTGGCTGGGGGCACCCCCCGAGCTATCCCATCAAGCCTCGGCCTCCCAGCAGGCGACGGATTCCTCCGATCCCCTCGCCGCCATCTCGGACCTGCTGGCGGGCTTCAAGAGCGAGGACAACCTCGGCTGGAAGATCCGGACGGTGGGCGATCGCAATGAAATGGCCTTCCAGTACATCGACATGATGTTCATCGCCCGCTGGAAGGAAGGAGAGCCGGTCGCTCGCGTCTTCTATTTCCCCTTCGGGGGCAAGGAATCCGACAAGGCCTTCGAGGTACCCGTCGACGCCTCTGCCGATCAAAAGGATCGGGAAGCGAATTTGGTGGCCCAGATCATCATCGGCTACCAGATGGCAGGCATGCCGAGGTAGACGAGTGAACGAGTGAACGAGTGAGAAGTGAGAAGTGAGAAGTGAGAAGTGATGAGCGACGGGGTCGGTAACCTCTCATCGCTATTCACCTCTCACCACTCCAGTTCGATGTCGAAGCAGCGATCGCCGAACTTCTCGGCGTATTCGACCTCGAACGAGACGTTCTCGGGTAAAAGCACCGTCAGACCGCGCACCTTGATGGCGTTGAGGGTGTCCAGCTCATCGGCGATCGCCCTCAGCTTGCGGGCCACATCCACCGGGCTCCCGACGAACTTCTCTTTGAGTTCCATCGCTCCCTCCCTTTTTATGAACATTTCTTAAGTTAGCACCCCCCGGGAAGGCGGTCAACAGAGCGAGCGTCGGTTTTTTTCGTGCAAAAAAAGGATCGAAATTTTCGATCCCTTTTTTTTTTTAGCCGTTGAATTCGACGTTGCTCTTCTTCTGGGCCGCGGCGGTGTACTTCTCTTCGAAGCCGAGGCACTTCTTGGGACAGACGTCCACGCAGGCGCCGCAGTTGACGCACTGGTAGGGATCCACCTCCCAGTGCTTATCCGCGCGGCTGACCTGGATGGCTTGCGCGGGGCAGGCCTTGGAGCAGAGACCGCAGAAAATGCAGAGGGGACCGTCGATCTTGAGGGCGCCGCGCGCCTCCTTGGCCGAGGGAATGGGGGTGAAGGGGTAGTTTATCGTCGCCGACGGCTTCACCAGGTTGAGGATGGCGTTTTTCAGCATCGTTAACATGCCGATTCTCCTATCGATCTGTGCAAGAGAGGCAGGGGTCGATGGTGACCACGGCCACCGGCAGATCGGCTAGATCCGCGCCGGGCAACATCTTCGTGAGGGCGTAGATGTTGGCGTAGGTCGGGGTTCGTACCCTGACTCGTTCGAGGTCGGGGGTTCCATTGGCCTTGACGTAGTGGAAGCATTCTCCGCGAGGGGCCTCGGTCCGGACGAAGGCCTGTCCGTTCGGACGCTGGTTGGGCTTGATGGCGAGCATGATTTCGCCGGAGCCCTCGGTTTCCAGCAACTTCAAGGCTTCCCTCACCATCCGGTAGGACTCGAAAAGCTCTCGGATCCTCACCTGCATCCGGGCGTAGTTGTCGCCGGCGGTTTCCCAGATCGGCTTGAAGTTCAGCTCGGGGTAGATGAGGTAGCCGGTGTTGCGCACGTCGTAAGCCACGCCGGAGGCGCGGGCGACGGGACCGACGGTGCCGAGGGCGATCGCGTCCTCCTTGGACAGCTTGGCGATGCCCTGGGTCCGCAACTTGATCGAGACGTCGTTCAGGAGGACCTTGGAGATGTCCCCGGTCCTCTTCTCCAACTCGTCGATGGCCTTGTGGGCGGCCTTCACCCGGTCCTCGTCCAGGTCGCGGCGCACGCCGCCCACCTGGTTCATGGCGTAGTTGACCCGGTTGCCGGAGATGTATTCGAGCAGCTCCATGACCAGCTCGCGGTCGCGCCAGCTCTGCATGAAGTAGTTTTCGTAACCGAGGGCGTCTCCGTAGAGCCCGATGATCAGGAGGTGGGAATGGATCCTCTCCAGCTCGGCCATGATGGTGCGGATGATCAGGGCCCGACGGGGAACCGTCAGCTCCATGATCTCCTCGACCGCCCGGACGTAGCCCAGGGTGTGGAGAAAGGAGCAGATCCCGCAGATCCGCTCGATCAGGAAGGTGACCTTCTTGTAATCGGTCTGGAAGATCCTCTCGAGGCCGCGGTGGCAGTAGCCGACCTGGAGATCCAGGCCTTCGATGGTCTCGCCTTCCATGTGCAGTTTGACATGGAAGGGCTCCGGGAGGACGGGATGCTGGGGACCGAAGGGGATGACGGTCTTCATTGTGGTGCGACCTCCGCGTTCTTTTCTACTTTGATTTCCCTGGTCTCGTAGGAGACGCCGCGCAGGCGCTTGAGAGGGGCCTTGACCTCGTCCTCCAGCCGCAGCAGCAGTTCGCCCTTGATGCCGTCCACGGGGATGCCCAGCATCTCCTTCAGCTCGTTTTCGAGAAAGAGGGCGTTGGCGTAGGCGCTCAGGATGGAGGGGTAATTCTCGGTCCCGTCCGTCTCGACCCGCAAGTGCCTGACCTCGTTCTCCCGGGCGAAGTGGTAGAGGACTTCCATCTTCTGTTCGCTGTCGGTGGAGAGGTCGGTCCCGGTGATGCAGACGAGGCGCCAGCCCTCTTTCTTCATTTCGTAGGCCTGGGCGACGAGGTTCTCTTTCTTGGTTTCTTCGGTTCTCATTATTTCTTTGCCTCCAGCATGAGGTTCTTGAGTTTCTCGAGGGCCACGACCACGCCGTCGATGATGGCCTCGGGCTTGGCGGCACAGCCGGGGATGTAGACGTCGACTGGCAGGATCTGGTCGATGCCTCCCTCGACGTTGTAGCAGTCCCCGTAGACCCCGCCCGAGCAGGCACAGGAGCCGATGGCGATGACCACCTTGGGGCCCGGAGCCTGTTCGTACAGGTTGATCAGCCTTTGTTTGCTTCTTTTCGTCACCGGGCCGGTGACCAGGAAGACGTCGGTGTGCTTGGGATTACCCTTGTTCAGGATGCCGAAACGCTCGACGTCGAACTTGGGGGTCAGGCAGGCGAGGACTTCGATGTCGCAGCCATTGCAGCTCCCGGTGTCGAAATGGGTGATCCAGGGCGAGTGGAGCCGGCCCTGTTCGATCAAGTTCAAGCCAGCCATATTAACCTCCGATGTAGATATAGGCGGAGAGGGCGTTGATGAGTGCTCGGAAGACGTCCGAGGAGACCATGATGCCGATTACCGCCATGGGAAGGGCGATCGCCCAGGAGTAGCGCAGCAGCCATTTCCAGTTCAAGCGGGCGCAGGCGTTGTCGAGCAACAGCTCGCCGACCAGGCTTCCGACGAAGATCAGGACCTTGAGCCAGGGGTTGGCCACGAAGAGGGTGATGATCAAGAGGACCAGGAGAAGCTCGAGCCATTCCCCGACGAGAATCACCGCGTAGTAGGCCCCGGAATACTCGGTGAAGGGACCCTTCACCACTTCCTGGTGGGCGGTGGCGATGTCGAAGGGGGACTTCCGCATCTTGATGGGCAAGACCATCCAGAGAGCCAGCAGGCTCGGGATGAGGTAGGGCATCAACCCGCCGTGGATGCCCGACACCAGGAAGGTGTTGGTCTTGAGGTAGATGGCGGCGACCGCCGCTATCAACACCGGTTCGAACGAGGCGAGTTGCAACAACTCGCGCTGTCCCCCGATGTAGGCGTAAGGGGAACGGACCGAGAAGGCGCCCAGGACCAGGCAGACCGAGGCGAAGGTCGTCAAGAAGACGATCGCCAGGAGGTCGCCGCCCCAGAAGAAGACTCCCAGAGCCAGGATCATGAATCCCAGGTAGCCGATGGCGAACAGGATCTGGGCCGGGTTCGAGACCATCGATTGCTTGCCCAGCAGCTTGAAGATGTCCCAGAAGGGCTGGGTAAGCGGGGGACCTTTACGGTTCTGCATGCGGGCAGTGAGTTTGCGATCCACTCCGGCGAGCAAACCGCCGAAGAGGGGCGACAGCAACAGCAAAATGGCTGGCAGCGCCGCCGAAGCGCAGATGGACATAGGGCAGCTCAACGCATTCCTCCTTTATCAGCGGACCACGAACACCCCGATGAGGAGAACCATCAGGGTGAAAATGGCGATAGCATTGACGACGACGGTGGTCTTCCATTCGACCTTTTCGGCCTTCAGCTGGAATCCCGTGAGGACCATGTGCTCTTCGAAGTCTTCCCCGCACATGTAGGCCTGGTTGGGAACGAAGACGGTGTGGTTCTTGAGGTAGACGTAGAGGGCGATCAGCAAAAGCAGCACGGCGTAGATCACCCCGATGGGCAGGCCACCGAAGGGCGCGAGGGCGTTGAGGCCCGGGACCGTCGCTTCGAGGGTGGACTCGGCCAGGGCGGCCGGGGAGATTCCCTCGATGGCCGGGATCACCATCCTCTGGGTGATGGGGGCGATCAAGAGGCCGAAGAGGAGCGCGGCACCGGCCAGGATGGTCAGGGGCCAGCGGTAATAACGCGACCAGGTTTCCTGAGCCACGGCCGCTTTTTCCTTGGGCTCGCCCTGCAGGAGGGTGCCCATCCAGCGGGTGTAGTAGATCACGGTGAGGGCGCTGCCTGCGATGACCAGCAGCATGAAGAGGGGATAGGAGTGGGCACCTTCGATGACCAGCCACTTCGAGGCGAAGGCGCCGAAGGGAGGCAGCATCATGGTGAACATCCCGATCAGCATGATCGTCGCCAGGAAGGGTTTCTTCCGGTTGAGGCCGGTCATGGCCTCGATTTCCCGGGAGTGGAACTCGTGCTGGACCAGACCCACGCTCAGGAAGAGCATGGCCTTCGAGATGGCGTGGAAGACCAGGAGAAGGATACCGGCGACGAGGCCGATCCCGTTCCCGATGGCCGAACAGAAGGCGATCAGGCCGAGGTTCCCGATGGTGGAATAAGCCAGCACCCGCTTGGCGTTGCTCTGGGTGATGGCCAAAAAGGCGGTGATGGTGAAGGAAAGCCCCCCGACGATCATGACGGCCGTCTTCAAGAGAGAGGCGTCAGCGATGGCGGGCGAGAACCTCAAGAGGGTGTAGACCCCCAGGTTCACCATGGTGCTCGAGTGGAGCAGGGCGGAAACGGGGGTGGGGGCCACCATGGCTCCGAGCAGCCAACTCTGGAAGGGCATTTGAGCCGATTTCGTGAGGGCCGCCAAAACGATGAAGGCGATGGGGATCAGCGCCATTCCCACCGTGGAATGGTTGTTGATGATCTCCTGCATGGAGGTGGTTCCGAAGGCGAAGAGGGAATAAGGTATCGCCGCCGAAAGGGCGACCCCGCCGATCAAGGTCAGCTTGAGGGCGCGCAGGGCCGATTTGGTGGCTTCCGCCGTTTCCTCGTGGAAGATCAGGTAGAAGCAGCAGAGCGTCGTGAACTCCCAGAAAAGGGCGAATATGGTCAGGTCGTTCGAAAGCACGGCGCCGTTCATCACTCCCAGGAAGCCGAGGA
>DOBT01000195.1 GCA_003503675.1 Cyanobacteria bacterium UBA8530
GATGTCTATTGTGCGATAACAGCACATAGGGACTGGCTTCACCGATCTCCTCGGCCATTTGCCAAGTATTTTTTCGTTCAGCGCTGGATAGCAATCCCACCAAGTAGGCACCGGCCCAGGACCAGCTATCTCGCCACGAAAAATGTGACGAGCCGTTCGTGCAACTGCTTTAACCCAGCAAGCCAGACAGATGGATCGGGTTGCGCTGAGGGGGATGATCCGCTATCCTGCAAAAGCAAATCGGGCATGGCGATTCTCCTTTCGCATGCCCGACTCTACACCAAAAAATTGACCTTAGCTTGTACCTACAACTGTAATATTAGTCCCTGAGAAGATCTTGGGGACTTTTCGTTTGGCTTCGCCTCCTTAAGACTTATTTAACCCAAGCTTAGGAAGAACACAAGAAAGAGATTTTAAGTTTCGACCTATATCTCGTTAAGAACAGATTGGTTTTTCATTAAAGGGAAAGGTGAAAACAATGAAAAAGATCCTCGCCACGGCTCTCATGATCCTCGCCATCGCCGGTTGCGGCACCGCCACCATCTCCTCCTCGCCCACCCTTCAGAAGAGCACCGCCCTCACCGCCAAGGCCGTGAAAATCGATAAGACCGCCTACCAGTCCGGCTTGAACTCGGGACTTCGCAAGGCCTCGATGATCTACAAAGCGGGCACGGCGATCGCCGAAAACGCCTTCACCGAGAACACCGACCCCACCTCTTACCAGTACGGCTACGTCTGCGGCCTGCTGCAGGGGTCGATCAACAGCTTCGCCCGGATCGACGGTTCCTTCGACGTCAGCCAGTGGAAGAGCTTCTGCAACATGAACTTTAAAGCCATGCAGGATGCCCTCGCCGCCCTGAAGCAGAACCCCGAGCTCGCCGCAAAATACGCCGAGGCGGCCGGAATCCTTTCCGGCGGCATCATGAGCTTCAATTCGATCAGCGGTTCCTTCAACGTCAGCCAGTGGAAGAGCTTCGCTTACTCGAACAATACCGTCCTGCAGAATGCCCTCGCCGCCCTGAAGAAGCAATAGTAAAATAAACTGACAGCCTCCCCTCGGAGGCTGTTTTATTTTGGAGGAACGATGATCGAAGGAATGAGCCCCATCCTGTTCGTGGAGGAAATCGAACCCTGTCTCGGATTCTGGGTCGAGAAACTGGGATTCCAGGTGATCGCCCAGGTGCCGGACGAGGACCGTCTGGGTTTCGCCATGCTCAGGAAAGAGGACTTGCAGGTGATGTACCAGACCCATCGCAGCGTCGCTCGGGATCTGGTCGGCGTCCAAACTCAGGCGGGGGGCTGCCTGTATTGCGTCGTGAAGGACTTCGACGCGGTCGTGAAGGCGATGGAAGGGGTAGAGACGCCCGTTCCTCCCCGCAAAACCTTTTACGGGGCCGACGAGATTTTCGTGCGCGAGCCGGGCGGAAATCTGATCGGCTTTTCCTTTCACCGGGGGGAAGAGTAGATGTCTTCCGATTCGCCTTTCCTGGAGGCCTACTGCCAGGAGAAACCGGGGGCGACGGTGTCCTGTCCTTTCGGGGAGGAACACCTGGTTTTCAAGCTGGAGGGCAAGATCTTCGCCATCCTCACCGTCGACGGCGCCAAGCCCCGCATCAGCTTGAAGTGCGATCCCGAGATGGCGGGCGATCTGCGCCGGGATTTCCCCGCCGTCAAGCCCGGCTACCATCTGAACAAGCAGCACTGGAATTCGGTCGACCTCGACGAGAGCGTTCCCGAGTCCGTGCTGTTGGGAATGATCGACCATTCCTACGGGCTGATCTTCAAGAGCTTGCCCAAGGCGAGGCGAGAAAAAATCTAAAAATCACTCGAGCGGCAGGGTGAACCAAAAAATGCTGCCCTTGCCCACTTCGCTTTCGACCCCTATCTTTCCTCCGTGCGCTTCGACGATGGCCTTCGAGATGCTCAGCCCCAGCCCCGTTCCTCCCGCCTTGCGGGTGGTGGTCATGTCCAGCTGGGTGAAGCGGGTGAAAAGCTTGGAGAGGTCACGCTTGGCGATGCCGAGGCCGTTGTCCTCGATCTCGCAGCGGAGGCACTTGTCCTCGACGAAAGCCCTGACCCATACCGTTCCCCCTTCGGGGGTGAACTTGATGGCGTTGTTGATGAGATTGCTCAGCACCTGCGCGATGCGCTGCGCATCTCCCGTCACCAGGGGGATTTCGTCTTGAACCTGGTTGATCAGGGTATGGCGTTTCTGATCCGCCAGGGGCCTCAAGTTCGCCAGGACCTCCTCGACCACCTGCTTGAAATCCATCGGCTGGGGGACGAGCAGGAATTTACCCGCCTGAATCCTCGTCATGTCCAGGAGGTCGTTGACGAGAGCCAAGAGGTTGTCCGAACTCGCCAGCATCTTTTTGAGGTAATCGTGCTGCTCTTTGTTCAGGGGACCGGGGATCTCGTCGTCGAGGATGCTGCCGAAGCCCGAGATGACGTTGATGGGGGTTCTCAGTTCGTGGGAGAGGATGCTCAGGAACTGGTCCTTGAGGGAGTCGGCTTGTTTCAAGGCCTCGATCTGCTCTTCCTGGAGCTGGGCCTTCTCCTTTTCGGCTTTCTTGCGATCGGTGATGTCCCGGATCGACTCGATCGCCCCCACCACCTTTCCATCGATGTCGAGGAGGGGGGCCGCCACTCCCCAAAGGTAAGCTCCACCCGGCTTGAATCGCTCGATGTAGGTCTCGACGAAATAGAGGTCGTCCTTCTTCTCGAAATGGAAGTAGCGACCGGGAAGCTCCTTTTCCAATTCGGGGTGAAGCACCAGGTCGAGGAGAATGGGGCTCTTCTCCCCATAGAAAGGGAGCGCGTAGGCGCGATCCCCCTGGCCGAGCATGTCTTTGGCTTTCACCCCGGTCATCTCCTCGAGGGCCCGGTTCCAGGCGATCACCTTCCCCTCGGAATCCACGGCCAGGATGGCATCCGGCAAGAAATCGATGATATTGGCCAGACGCCGCTTGGATTGGAGAAGCGCCAGGTTGCTCTTCTCCAATTCGGCGGTACGCTCCTCGATCCTTTTCTGCAATTCCATCGCATGGCTCGTCAAAAGGGACTCCCGCTCCTGGTAGTAGTCGATCTTCCGCCTCAGCTCCTCCGGCGGAACCTTGAGTTGGGCGAGGATCCGTCCGTAGGATTCGGATAGCTCCTTTGTTTCCTCGGGGGTGAAGATCGGTGATTGATTGAGCGCCTTGTAGGCCTCGGCCGCTCCGATCGAGCCGGAGAGGGATTTTTCGATCTCCCGACGCAGAACGGCCAGCTCGAAGACCGAGACCTCTTTTTTTTTCGAGAGGTCGGCCTGGAGGAGGCATTTTTCGGTCTTCGCCTTCGCCTCCTCGGGGGGAAAGTAATGCTCGAACAGGCCCTCGATGGCCACCTTTTTTTCGGAGAGGGGGATGCTGGGGGCCATCTTGATTCGAGACGGGGGAAGCGTAACCCGCCAGCTCCCCAGGAACTCCTCGGTCAGTTCGATTTCTTCCGGGTCGGATTGAAACCAGAGCGAGCCCAGGACGTAAAGGAAGAGGTTGCAGAGGAAAGACCAGAAAACCGTGTGGCTGAGCGGATCCAGGCCCGACATGCCGAACAACCCCTCGGGTCTCAAAAGGGCGATTCCCCAGGGACCATGCTCGAGCAAACCCTTGGGTAATCCTCCGGTGCTGGCGAAAGAGGGAAGAAGCGAGGTGTAGCACCAAACCAAAGTTCCGCCGAGCATCCCCATCAGCGCCCCGCGCTTGTTGCCTCGGCGCCAAAAGAGGCCCCCGAAGGCGGCGGGAGCGAACTGAAAGGCCGCGGCGAAGGAGAGGGCCCCGATGTCGACGAGCATGAAGGCATCGCCCACCTGTCGCTGGAACTCGAAGCCGAGCAGGATGGCGAGGGCGATGGCAAGCCAGCGAAGCTTGAGGAGGTGCCTTCGGAGGAAGGCCAGGCTTTTGTGCCAGCCCAGGATGGGCAACACCAGGTGATTGGTCACCATGGTGGAAAGGGTCATGGAGGCGACCGAGATCATTCCGATGGCGGCCGAGACCCCGCCGATGAAAACCAGCAAGACCAGCCAGGGGTGGCCGGAATCGAGGGGAAGCCTGAGGATGAAGGTGTCGCCCTGGGCGGGTGGATAGCCCTTCAGCAGACCGACCATGGCTATCGGAAAGGCGAAGAAGGTGATCGCGAAGGAATACAAGGGGAATAGCCACATCGCGGTCTTGATGTGGCTTTCCTCCGAGTTCTCGACGACCGCCATGTGGAACTGCCGCGGCAAGAGCAGGGCGGCCGAGCCGGCTATCACCAGGTTGCTGGTCCAGGCGGTGAAATAGGAGGGACTCAGGTTTTGAGTGCCGATCAAGCGGGAGAAAGGGACTTGGGAAAGGCGGGAGAAGATTTCCGCAAAGCCCCCGAAGAGGAAGTGCGTGATGAAGAGCCCCGCCACCAGAAAGGCGCCCAGCTTGACGATCGCCTCGAAAGCCACCGTCAGGACCATGCCGGGATGCCTTTCGGTGGGATCCAGCCTCCGGGCGCCCAGGAGGATGGTGAAGGCGATCAGGGCGAAGACCACGATCCCCCGCAGGATGGAGGCGCTCAAGTGTCGGCCCGGCAGGGACAGCAAGGCGAAGGCCGAGAAGATCGCCTTGAGATGCAGGCCGGCATAGGGGACCATGATCGGGAGGCAGATGGCCGTCGCCAGAAGGGCGACCCCTCGGGACTTGCCGTAGCGAACCGAAAGGAAGTCGGCGATGGAGGTGAGGCGGTAGGCGTTCTTTAGGCGCACCAGTCGGCGCAGGACGATCCACCAAAGGGCGGCGGAGGCCATCACCCCGGGATAGAAGGCGAAGAAGGCCATCCCGTCCCTGGCCGCCCGGCCGCTGTTCCCGAAGTAGGCCCAGGTGGTGAAAAAGACGGTGAGGGAAAGGGCATAGGCGAAAGAATTGTCGACCGGGCTCTTCCCTTCGGCATGTCTTTTCTCCGCCCAGAGGGCGAGCAGGAAAAGGCCTCCCATGTAGAGGCAAAAGAGCGAGAGCAGCGTGTTCGTCTTAAACACCGCTCTCGTCCTCACCCGCGCTGCGGCTCGACAGGAAGAGCAGGAAGATGAAAAAGCCCGAGGCGATGAAAAGGTAGAAGAAGAGCAGCCCCTGGCGATCCAGCGGGATGACCGTCAACAGGGGCCAGTTGAAGAGGAACAGGCAGAGAAAGAAAAGCCCGAAATGAAAGGCCTTCTGCCCCGCCAACTTTTTGAGGCGATCCACTCGGCTTGCCTTCCTGTCCTCATGGGCGCCCTCTCAGCATAGGGCGATCGATTGCTGCGGGAAAGCCGGGAATCGACGAAAATGTTTTGCGCCGGGGGAGGCAGAGGGGACCAAGATTTAAAAAAATCTGGAACCCGCCCGATTCCCGGGCCCGCAAAATCGTTGCCTTGGAGCGCTTGGGTTAAGCCTTCTCGTTCAGGGGCAGAGTGAACCAAAAAATACTGCCCTTGCCTTCTTCGCTTTCGACCCCGATCTTTCCTTCGTGCGCCTCGATCAGGGCTTTCGAAATGCTCAGCCCGAGCCCGGTTCCTCCCGCCGTGCGGGTGGTGCTCATGTCGAGCTGGGAAAAGCGGTTAAATAGCTTTGGGAAGTCCTCCTTCGTGATGCCGATGCCGATGCCGTTGTCCTCGACCTCGCAGAGCAGATCTTTTCCTTTTACGCAGGCCCTCACCTTGATCCTTCCCCCTTTAGGGGTGAACTTGATGGCGTTGTTGACGAGGTTG
>DOBT01000181.1 GCA_003503675.1 Cyanobacteria bacterium UBA8530
GCCTTGAACTCGCGGATCCGGGAAGCCCCGTCGGGATCGGTGGCGTAGGAACCTTCGGGCACGAAGTAGTGGTAGGGGTCGTAGCCCCAGTTGTAGCCCTCGCTTCCCTCGTCGACCGAGGCGAAGTCCTGGGGAGGCATGAGGTGGAGATGGGTGATGCCCAGCTCTTTCAGATGGGCTATCCCGGTCGCCATCCCTTCGGAGTTCTTGGTGCCCTCCTCCGTGAAGGCGAGATACTTGCCCTTCTTTTCCATGCCGGAATCGCTCGAGATCGAGAAATCCCTCACGTGCATCTCGTAGAGGACGGCGTCGGTGGGGTGGAGCAGGGGGGGACGGCGATCCTCCTTCCAGCCGGGGGGATCGGTATCCTTGAGGTCCACCACCAGGCCCCGAACACCGTTCTTCAGGAGGCAGCGGGCATAGGGATCGACCGCCTCCCGCTCTACCCCGTTGACGTTGACCGCATAGGTATAGGCGACGTTCTTGAGGTCTCCCTGGACCACGGACCACCAGGTGCCGTTGGAATCGCGGTTCATGGGGATGGAACGGGAAGTCTGGTTTCCCGAGTTCTCGTAGAGAGAGACCTTGACGCTCATCGCGCTGGGGGCCCATACCCGGAAGGCGGTCGAGTTGGGGGTATAGGACGGTCCCAGGTCCTCGCCGGTATAGAAACAACGGGGTTCGTCGAGGATCGCCCGCTTGACGACATCGAGGGAGCGATAGGCGGGATGGGTGAGGATATAGCGCTTATTCACCTCGAGGGGCATCGCCAGGGTGATGCTCACGTGGGAGGTGTGGCAGGGGACTTCGCGCCCGTCGGCCGGAAGAACCGAGCGGATGGGGATGGGCCGGGTATCTTCGCCGTAAAGGGCGAACCCCTGGCCTCCCACCCCGATCAGCAAGGTATCGTTGGTGAGGTGGACGTTCAGGGTGTCGGGGGCATCGAGGAAGGCCCCGATGATCTTGGAACGACGGTCCGCCTGGGACTTGTCGAAGTAGATCTTGTCGTCGCCCTCGATCAGCCAGACCTCGTGCATCCCGGGCAGGAGATGGCGGTCGGTCGTCACGTCCCTGGCCTCCCATTCCCCCTTGCGGAGCAAGAGGCCGAAAGGTTGGGGATCCTTGAGGGAAACGACGACTCTTCGTCCGAAATCGTCTTCCTCGAGGAAGGGGAAGGATTTCCCTTCCTCGCCCGGAACCCAACCCCAGAGGTTCCAATCGGCGTAATCGTGTCCATAGCGGTAGTAATGGACGATGGCGTTGTTTTCGGCAGAAGCCGGAAGATCCCTATTCATCAGCAATCCAATCAGGCCAAAGATAAAAAAGACAAAAATCGAAAGGTTTTTGAGCGCAGGATAACGCTGCACTCTTTATACCACAGGCTCTACGAGGGAGGACGTGTTCCTCTTCACCACGACAGGATAACTTTTTTTAACGCCCGTGCTCGGGACAGCTTCTCTCGGAAGGAACGAGGGAGTGGACAAGATAAATTCCTTTCTGTGCGCCGCTGCGGATCTCCGGCTCCTCAAAGCCGCCATGAAGTGGAAAACACGGGGAAACATGGGTTGTCAAGAGCAGAATATCCATTAATGTATAGATGTAAAGTTTACCATTCTTCCTTGAGATGGAACAGGAGGGAAACGATGGATCAAAACGTGAGGGGAAAGGAAGTTCAGACCAACACCGAGGTGTCTCCGGATATTCGCCGTAGCCTGATCATGGCCAGGGGAATGCCCGAGGTGGAAGAAAGGGCGGCACGGCCGCTCTATGAAAAGCTCGAACCATTCGGAACCGACCTCATGCACTGGAGTTCCATCTGGGCCGGATTCTTTTTGTACTTCGCCGTGGCCTCCATCCTGGGCGCCGTGGTCATCGCCGCGGGCGGAATCCCCGTCGGCGCCCCGGCTTCCACGGTGGGTGCGGTGACCGCCGTCATCATGGTCCTTTCGCTCTTCATTTCGGCCTTTCTGGCGGGCTGGACCTCGAATCTGCGCTCTCTCGGCCCCGTTCTGGTCAACGGAGCCGTGCTGGCTTCCCTGATCATCGCCATCCCGTTGCTCGGGAGCATCGGCTTCGCCGCCTTCACCGCGGCGACGACACCGGGCCCCATCGATTTCACCCCGACGACCCTGAGCGTCATCCGGGCCAACCTCGCCATGTTCTCCTTCGGCTCGATCCTGCTCTTGGCAGCCGGCATGCTCGGCTACTGGGCAGGTTTGAAGGCCCACCTCGGCAACCTCGGACTGCTGAAAAGCCAACAGGAGAGAGTTCGGTAGAAATCCTCGACGAGGGACTCCGCATTGTCGGAGTCCTTTTTTCATTTGATCGCAAGTTCTGGCGAAGGCTTTTTCACCTTCCCTTCCTTGACCATTTGGACGAAGAGGGCCGCCAGCAGCATCGAGCAGCCGCCGACCGCGAGGGCCGAAGCCTGGTTTCCGCCGAATAAGGCGACGATCTTGCCCGAGGATAGCGAACAAAGCAATTCCGGCAGGCAAATGAAGATGTTGAAAGTGCCCATGTAGATGCCCATCTTGGCGGGGGGCAGGTGCTGGGAGAGCAGGGCATAGGGAATGGATAGGGTGGCGGCCCAGGCGATCCCCAGGATACCCATCAGCAGCATCATGACGTGGGGACTCCCGGCGAAGGCCATCCCGACCAGGGAAAGGCCGCCCAGGCACAGGGCCAGGGAATGCAGGTCCTTTTTTCGGAAGAAGTTCGAGAGCGCCCCCAGGACCCCGGAGGAAAGAAAGCAAACCATGTTGAGGGCGAGAAAGCAGAAGGAAGCCCAGGCGATCCCCTGATTGTAAGTCTCGGTGTTCGGCAGGGCGTGGAAGACGTTGCGGGCGACCGTGGTCGAGAAGTAGATGAAGAGGCAGAAGAAACCGAACCAGGTGAAGAACTGGACCAAAGCCAGCTTTTTCATTTCTTCCGGCATCTCCCCGATGCTCGCGTAGGTTTCCTTCAGCCAGTCGAAGACCCCGGCCTTTTCGATGGGGGATTCGGGCGGGTACTCTTTGGTGGTCGCGATGGTCCAGGCGATGGAAAGCAAAAGGATGAGCGCTCCCAGATAAAAGAGGAAGTGCACCGAGGTCGGGCAAATCGGCTTGATTTGGGCGACGAAGCTTTTCCCGAGGGCCCCGAAGTTTTTTTCGATCAGGGGAAGGATGAGCAGGCCGCCGATGCCGAAGGAGAGGACCGAACCGACCCCGATCGCGAAGCTCTGGAAGGAATAGGCCGTTGCCCGTTGTTCGGGAGGCGTGATGTCGGCGACCAGGGCCCGGAAGGGTTCCATGCTGATGTTGATCGAGGCGTCGAGAATCCATAATAGGGAAGCCGCCGCCCACAAGGCGGGAGAGTTTGGCATGAGGACCAGGGCGATGGAAGCGAGGATCGCCCCGACCAGGAAATAGGGGCGGCGACGCCCGAACCGGGTCCAGGTCTTGTCGCTGAAATGGCCGATGATCGGCTGGACCAGCAGGCCCGTGGCCGGCGCGGCGATCCACAGGATCGC
>DOBT01000101.1:0-407 GCA_003503675.1 Cyanobacteria bacterium UBA8530
CGGACGTAGAACTGGGGCTTGTAGCCGGGGAAGAACGGGGTGTGGCGTCCGCCCTCTTCCTTGGTCAAGACGTAGACCTCGGCGTTGAACTTGGTGTGGGGCTTGATCGAACCGGGCTTGGCCAGAACCTGACCGCGCTCGATGTCCGACTTGTCGCAGCCGCGCAGCAGAACGCCGACGTTGTCGCCAGCCTGGCCCTGGTCCAGAAGCTTGCGGAACNNCATCAGGAAGGGCTTGTCGGTCTCGCGAGTCGGGGCGGGAATGTAGGCGTCGACGGCTTCCATCAGCTTGGTGACCTTGGAGCACCACTGGCAGGTGTCCAGGCCGCAGCCGCAGGCCAAGGCCTTGGTGGCGGAGCCGGAAACGAAGGGGATTTCTTGACCGGGGAAATTGTAGGTGTCGAGCAG
>DOBT01000101.1:478-7914 GCA_003503675.1 Cyanobacteria bacterium UBA8530
GCGGTGTTGATGGTGATGCCGCGGGCCTTCTCTTCGGGAGCGGCGTCGATGGCGTCGTATGCCTTGAACTCGGCCTGGCCCTTCTTCGAAAGGATCAGGGTGATGGCGGCGGTAAGGGTGGTCTTTCCGTGGTCAACGTGGCCGATGGTGCCGATGTTGACGTGGGTCTTGTTTCGCTCGAACTTGGCTCTTGCCATGGTGGATGATCTTTCCTTTCTAAGGGGCTAAACCCGAATTCCCCGTGCCTTGGCGACGATGGTCTCGGAGATGTGCTTGGGCACTTCGGCGTAGTGGGCGAACTCCATGGTGAAGGTGCCGCGGCCCTGGGTCGCCGAACGAAGGTCGGTGGCGTAACCGAACATCTCGGCAAGGGGTACGAGAAGGTGGAGCATCTGGAGGCCGCCTTGGGCGTCCATCCCGCGGATGATGCCGCGCCTTCGTCCTTGCAGATCCCCGATGACGTCGCCGAGGTTGGTTTCCGGAACTTCCACCTCGACCTTCATGACCGGTTCGAGCAGGACGGGGCCGGCCGCTTCGACCGCCTCCTTGAAGCACATGGAGCCTGCGATGCGGAAGGCCATTTCGCTAGAGTCCACTTCGTGATAGGAGCCGTCGACGAGGCTCGCCCTAAAGTCGAGGACGGGAT
Source organism: Cyanobacteria bacterium UBA8530 (assembly GCA_003503675.1). Taxonomy (GTDB): domain Bacteria; phylum Cyanobacteriota; class Sericytochromatia; order S15B-MN24; family UBA8530; genus UBA8530. The sequence continues at coordinate 1,125 of DOBT01000101.1, forward strand.
AGCCCGCGAGCGGACCCGCCGTCATGGCGTCCTTGACCCCCGCTTCGACTCCCGGGACGTATTCCCTGGGGATGGAACCCCCGATGGTCTTGTTCACGAACTCGAAGCCCTTGCCGGGTTCGAGGGGCTCGAATTCGATGACGACGTGGCCGTACTGGCCACGACCGCCGGATTGACGGACGAATCGAGTGTCCTGTCTCTTTTTCTTGGTGATCGATTCGCGGTAGGCGACTTGAGGCTTGCCGATGTTGGCGTCTACCTTGAATTCGCGCAAAAGGCGATCGACGTAGATGTCGAGATGCAATTCGCCCATCCCCCCGATGATGGTCTGTCCGGTTTCCGCATTGAGGCTGACGCGCAGGGTGGGGTCTTCCTCCGCGAGCTTGCACAGGCTGGTTCCGAGCTTCTCCTGGTCGGCCTTGGTCTTCGGTTCGATGGCGATGTGGATGACCGGTTCGGGGAAGGTGATGGATTCGAGGAGGACGCAGTGATCCTCGGAGCAGAGGGTGTCGCCCGTAGTGGTGTCCTTGAGGCCCACGGCGGCGGCGATGTCTCCGGCCTGCACCGAGTCTACCTCGATGCGTTGCTGGGCATGCATCTGGACCAGGCGGGAAATCCTCTCCCTTTTGCCCTTGGAGGAGTTGTAGACGTAGCTTCCGGCCTTGAGGGTACCCGCATAGACCCGGAAGAAGGTCAACTTCCCGATGAAGGGATCGGTCAGGATTTTGAAGGCCAACGCGGCGAAGGGGGCCTCGTCGTCGACGGGCAGGGAAACGGTTTCTTCCTCCCCGGGAACCATGGCTTCGAGGGTTACGACGTCCAGCGGGGAGGGTAGGTAGTCGACCACGGCGTCCAGAAGCATCTGTACGCCCTTGTTCTTGAAGGCGGAACCGCAGGTGACGGGAACCACGGTGTTGGCGAGGGTTCCCATTCGAAGCCCCCGGAGGATTTCCTCCTCGGAGAGCTCTTCGCCGTTCATGTATTTTTCGAGCAACAGATCGTCGCTTTCGGCTGCAGCCTCGACCATCTTGGTCCGCAGTTCGAGAGCCTTGCTCATCAGTTCGGCAGGGATCTCCTCCTGGAGGAAGGAGGTCCCCAGATCGTCCTCGTAGACTTCGGCCTTCATTCGAACGAGGTCGACGATGCCGGAAAACTTCTCTTCCGACCCGATCGGCATCTGGATGACGACGGCGCGGGTGCCGAGGCGATCCCGCATCATTTCCACCACTCGATCGAAGTCCGCCCCCGTCCGGTCCATCTTGTTGATGAAGACCAGGCGCGGGACCTTGTAACGGTTGGCTTGACGCCAGACCGTCTCGGACTGGGGTTGGACGCCGCCGACGGCGCAGAAGACCGCGACCATGCCGTCGAGCACCCGAAGTGAGCGTTCGACTTCGACGGTGAAGTCCACGTGGCCGGGCGTGTCGATGATATTGATCCGGTGGTCCCGCCAGAAGCAGGTAGTGGCGGCCGAGGTGATCGTGATCCCGCGTTCCTGCTCTTGCACCATGTAATCCATGGTGGCTGCGCCGTCATGCACTTCACCCATCTTGTGGACCTTGCCGGTATAGTAGAGGATACGCTCGGTTGTCGTGGTCTTCCCGGCATCGATGTGTGCCGCGATGCCGATGTTGCGGATCCGCTCCAGCGGGGTTTGCCTGGCCAAAATTCCTCCTAGAAACGGTAATGCGCGAAAGCCTTGTTGGCTTCGGCCATCTTGTGGGTGTCTTCTTTCTTCTTCACCGAGGGTCCGGTGTTGTTGAAGGCGTCGTTCAATTCATCGGCCAACCGGTAGAGCATGGTTTTGCCCTGCCTCTTGCGTGCGTTGGTGATGATCCAGCGGATGGCCAGGGCCTGGCCGCGCTCGGGCTTTACTTCGATGGGAACCTGGTAGGTGGCGCCACCTACCCGCCGGGGCTTGACTTCGATCAGGGGCATGACGTTCTTGAGGGCTTTCGAAAAGATCTCGGCCTGGGTCTTGCCATGCTTCTCGGAGAGGGTGTCGAGGGCTCCGTAGAAAAGCCTTTGGGCCAAGCTCTTCTTGCCGGCCAGCATCATGCAGTGGATGAAGCGGGTGGCGATGGGGCTGTTGAGAGCGGGATCCGGTTCGGGAATCCGCTTGATGACTTTTGTCCGCCTTGGCATGCTCTTACTCCTTACTTCTTCTTGGCAACGACGGCTTTGGGGCGCTTGGCTCCGTACTTGGAGCGTCCCTGCATACGGTCCTTGACCCCTGCCGTATCGAGCGTTCCGCGGATGATGTGGTAGCGGACTCCGGGGAGGTCCTTGACGCGGCCGCCGCGGATCATGACCACCGAGTGCTCCTGCAGGTTGTGCCCGACGCCGGGAATGTAGCTGGTTACTTCGATCCCGTTGGTCAGTTTGACGCGGGCCACCTTGCGAAGAGCCGAATTGGGCTTCTTGGGCGTGGTGGTGTAGACCCTCGTGCAAACTCCCCGACGCTGCGGACTGCTCTGCAGGGCGGGAGACTTGGTCTTGTAGACAACCGCGGTCCGCGCTTTGCGAACCAACTGGCTAATCGTGGGCAACGGAAACCTCCTGTTTAAACGAATTTTAAAACAAACTTAATAATGCTGCAACGCAATTTTTCAGTATACAAGGGGGGCAGGCATGCTGTCAACAGCATGCCTGCCGGATCTGCGCCCTATCCCCCGATGATATCCGAGGCGGAAGGGGCGATCATGAGGGCTTCTTCGGCCTCCTCTGAGTAGATGTCGAAGAAGCCGGTTCCGGCCGGAATCAACCGCCCGATGACGACGTTCTCCTTGAGGCCGCGCAGCCAATCCTTCTTTCCCTCGATGGCCGCTTCCGTCAGGACGCGAGTCGTTTCCTGGAAGGAGGCGGCGGAGACGAAGCTCTCCGTGTTGAGGGAAGCCTTGGTGATACCGAGCAGAACCGGGTGCACCACCGGTGCGATTCCGCCCGCTTCGGCCACCGCGACGACGGCCGAGTGGACGTCCAGAACGTCCACCAGTTCTCCGGGAAGGAGGATCGATTCGCCCGAATCGTCGACCTTCATCTTCCTTGTCATCTGGCGCACGATGACCTCGATGTGCTTGTCCGAGATCTCTACGCCCTGGGAGCGGTAGACCATCTGGACTTCGTTGACGAGGTAGCGTTGGACGGCCTCCACTCCCTGGATGCGCAGGACGTCATGGGGATTGACCGGACCGTCGGTCAGAAGATCGCCGGCCTCGATGTGTTCTCCGTGGTTGACGATCAGCCTGGATCCGGGCGGGAGTTGGTATTCCTCCTCGCCGTGCTCGCCGACCACGAAGATCTTGCTGGCTTCTTCGGGTTCGGAGATCAGCTTGATCGTACCGGACTGCTCCGCGATGAGGGCGAATTCCTTCGGCTTGCGGGCCTCGAGGAGTTCCTCGACGCGGGGAAGACCCTGAATGATGTCGCCGGTCTTGACTCGATCGTAAACCAGGGTCGCCAGGGGCTCTCCTCGCATTACCATGGAACCGGGGTCCGTGAGCAGTTGGGTTCCCTGGCTGATCAAGTAGGGCCGCGCGATCCGGATGAAGGTCCTGTCCCCTTCCGTGCGAATCTTGCCGGTGGCGGGGGCTTTCGCCCCTTCCACGACTTCCTGGCCTTCGTGGACCAGCTCGCCATCCTCGGCGAGGAGTTTTCCGGCCGGGAGTTCGATCTCCTGGTCGGCAGTGACGAGCAGCAGTCTCCGGTTCTCCTCGAGGGGGTTGCCCCGGTCGATGAGTCCCCGGGTGTGCGCCAGGATCTCGGTGCGAACCAGGGTGGTCCCCGGCTCGATCACTTCCCCGTCCGCGACGAGAAGGTAGGTGGGGTTGAACAGCTCCTTTTGATCCGAGCGACGGGCCAGAATGGGGACGTCGCGACGGAGGGAGAGGGTTTCGAGAATGGTGATGGCCGGGGATTCCCCGCTTGTCTCCAGCCTTCCGGCCAGGTTGGCCAGAGTGCCGACGATCTTGACCACCGCCTCGGTCTTGGCCAGGGGAGCCCCCGCCTTGACCTTCTCGCCGTCCTTGACGAGGATGCGGGTGACGAAGCGCAGGAAGATGTCCTCGGAACTCGCTTCGGTGGGGATTCCCTGCTCTTCGGGCAGGATGGGGATGACCTGGGCGGCGCGTAGGATGACGGTCCGGGTCAAGGCCTCGGGGTCTTCCGATTCCAGGATCTTCACCACTCCGTCCTCTTGGGCGAAGATGCCGGGGGCGATGCTCGCCCCGGCCTTGACGTACTGCTCGCTCGTGACCGCCAGTTCGAGATCCTTGGGGATCTCGTGGCGTTCCCCGGCGTAGACGATCACCTCGCGGATGATGTTGTTGTCGATCATCACCTGGAGGACGCCGTTGGTCTTCACCGAGATGTCCTTGACCACCTCGTCCCCGGCCTCGACCGAACTTCCGGTATGGAAGCCTTCGTTCAGGAGGGAGACGTCCTTGTTGATCGAGATCCGCTCCTCGGGAATGAAGAGGAGCTTGGAGGGCTTGGTCACCAGACGGCGGTCGCTGACCGAGACGTCCAGATGCCGGATCTCCCCTCCCACGGGGGCGAGAAGGCTTTCCTCGACCGACTCGGCCAGGATGGTCTCGCTTTCGATGCGCTGGCCTTCCTTGACCTTGAGGGCGAACAATCTATCCCCGACCTTGATCAGGGGCTCCTTCTTCCCGGGAATCAGCTCGCAACCGGTGAGCCTGAGGTCCGCGGTGACCACGTTGAGCTCGCGGCCCGAGAGGACCATGACCCTGCCGTCACCGGTTTCTTCGGTGGTGACGTCATTGCCGAGCCGGACCACCCCGCCGTGCTCCGAGACCAAACGGGTTTCGGCCAGGACATCGCGGGATTCGACCTTCTGCTTGGATTCGACCAACACCTTGGCTCCCGAGGGAAGGGTGTAGACGTCTCCCGCGAGGACCCAGATCTTGCCCGCGCGGTTGGCCGTCTTGGTGATGTTGCCTTGGCGATCGCGCTTCTCTTCGGGATGGAAGCTCTCGAACTCGACGATTCCAGCGGTGTCGGAAGAGATGTCCTTGTAACCCTTCTCCATCGACTTCTGGGTGGTACGACCGGTCTCGAGGTGGCTTTCCGCGATGACGCCGCCGGAGGCGATGGTTTCCCCGTCCTTCACCTTGAGCTCGAAGGAGGCGGGAACGGTGATGTGCTGGGCCTTCTTGGTGCCCTTGGAAGAGGTCGTGACCACGTCGATGACCGACTCGCGGTCGGTGATGCTGATGACGTTGCCGTGCTTGGTTCTGAACTCGCGGGTGGTGAGGTCGGCCGGAATGGAGACCACGCCCGCGTTTTTGGCCTTGATCAGGGTGGTGGTGCTGCTCTTGGTGAAAACGCCGCCCGTATGGAAGGTACGCATGGTCAGCTGGGTTCCGGGCTCACCGATGGATTGGGCGGCGATGATTCCCACCGCTTCCCCGATGTCGACGAGTTGGTTGTTGGTCAGGCTCCAGCCGTAGCACTTGCGGCAGAGGCCGTGGTAGGTCTTGCAGGAGAGAGGGGAGCGGATGGAAATCCGATCCACCTCGGCCTCGACGATCTTGCCGACGTTTTCGGGGAGGACGAGGGTTCCGGCTTCGAGCATGATCTCCCCGGTCTTGGCATGCACCACGTGATCGGAAAGCACCCGGCCCACGGCACGGTCGGTAAGGGGAACGACGACCGTATCGCCGTCCTTGATGGCCATCAAGTTGTAGTGCTGATCGGTGCCGCAGTCGTCTTCCGAGATGATGACGTCCTGAGCGACGTCGGCCAGTCGGCGGGTCAGGTAACCCGAGTCGGCGGTGCGGAGGGCGGTATCGACCAATCCCTTACGGGCCCCGTAAGAGGAGATGATGTAGTCGGTGACGGTCAGCCCTTCCCGGAAGTTCGATTTGATGGGAAGGTCGATGATTCGTCCGGACGGATCCGACATCAGTCCGCGCATCCCGACCAGCTGACGGACCTGCGAGATGTTACCGCGGGCTCCGGAGAAGGCCATCATGTAGACCGAGTTCAGCCGATCGTACTTTTCCTTGATGAGGTCGGTCAGCTCGTTGGTGGTCTCGGACCAGGTGTCGATGACCTTGGAATAGCGCTCGACCTCGGTGATCTCGCCGCGTAGGTAAGCCTGGCGCGAAAGTTCGATCTCGTTCTCGGCCTGCCTCAGCAGCCTCTTCTTGTCATCGGGGACGTGCAGGTCGACGATGGCGATCGAGATGCCCGAGCGGGTGGCGTAGCGGAAGCCGAGGTTCTTGAGGGAGTCGGCCAGTTCGGCCGCTCTCGCGCTCCCCAGCGTCTGGAAGGCCCGCATGATGATGATCTCGAGCTCCTTGCGGTAGGCGATCTTGTTGAAGAAGGCGAATTCTTCAGGCAAGGTCCCGTTGAGGATGATGCGCCCGGCGGTGGTGAGCAGCATATCCTTGGTCGCGATCTTCTTCTTGAGGTATTCGGTCTCATCGGAAGAGAAGGTCTTGAAGTCCTCGTCGGTGAGCTTTTCCTGGCGCTCGCCCTTCCAGCGGACGGCGACCCGGGTGTGCAGGGTGACGATGCCCTGGCTATAGGCGGCCAGGACGTCGTCGAAGTCCTTGAAGAACCGTCCCTTGCCGGTATTGGCTTCCGGGTTTTCCACGGTCAGGTAGTAGCAACCGAGGACCATGTCCTGGGTCGGAGTGATGATGGGGCGACCGGTTGCCGGGGAAAGGACGTTGTTGGAGGCCAGCATCAACAGCCTGGCCTCGGTTTGGGCCTCGACCGAGAGGGGAACGTGTACCGCCATCTGGTCACCGTCGAAGTCGGC
>DOBT01000101.1:7984-8848 GCA_003503675.1 Cyanobacteria bacterium UBA8530
TGACCGAGCGGCCGGAGTAGTCCACACGCTTGCCCAGCAGGTTCTGGCGGAAGCGCCCCTGCTTGCCTTCGATGATGTCGGAAAGGCTCTTGAGGGGGCGGTTGTTGGGACCGACCACCGCGCGACCGCGGCGGCCGTTATCGATCAGGGCGTCGACCGCTTCCTGCAGCATCCGCNNGGGATGACCGGGACGGCGTCCAGGATCATCCAGCTCGGGTGGGAATGGGCGGCCAGGAAGGCGTCCACCACCCGAAGGCGCTTGATGGCCTTGGCCTTCTTTTGGCCGGTGGTCGAGGCGACTTCGCTCTTGAGGTCTCCGGAAAGGGTGGCTAGGTCGATCTCCGACAGCAACTGCTTGATGGCGGCGGCCCCCATCTCGGCCTTGAATTCGGCCTCGGGGTTGGCGGAGATGGTCTCGAATTCCTCTTCAGAGATGGTCTGCTTCTTTTCGAGGTTGGTGTTGCCCGGATCGAGAACGATGTAGGCGTTGAAGTAGACCACGTCCTCCAGGGCCCGCAGGGGAATGTCCAGCAGGATGCTCATGTAGCTGGGAATGCCCTTGAGGTACCAGATGTGGGCGACGGGTGCCGCCAACTTGATGTGGCCCATGCGGTAGCGGNNTAGTTGATCGTTTCCGGTTTGGTGACTTCGCCGCGGGACCAACCGAGGATTCTCTCCGGGGAGGCGATGCCGACCTTGAGGTAATCGAACCTTGAACTCATCGAGAAGTACTTCTCCTTTATGCCAAAACCCTTTTGGGTTATTCCACGCCGATGCTTTCTGCCAGGCCCTTGCCTTTGAGCAACTGGCTGCGCAGCCGGGATCTGGGTTCCTCTTCCTCCTCGAACAGCTCGATGTGGGTTC
>DOBT01000101.1:8928-9380 GCA_003503675.1 Cyanobacteria bacterium UBA8530
GTGGATCTTGTCGTCCACCAAGTGGACGAGCTTCATGATGTAGGTGGTTCCGATGGTGACGGGACGATCGAAGGCTTCTCCGGTCCTGCCGTCGATCAAGGTGGACTTGCCGTCGATCCTCAGGAATTCCTTCCCGCTATGTTCCCTGGCCTTGGCCATTTCCTGCTGGATGAGGTTGTCGGAGGCATCCTCGCCGAACATCTCGTCGAAGGGAGGCACGGCGAAGTAAACGTCGAGCAGCCCGGCGGCCCGTCCGAGAATGGCCTCGTAGGTCTGTCCCACGTTCATTCGTGAAGGCACGCCCAGGGGGTTCAGGANNACCCAGCCCTTTTCGCCGTGGGGAACCCTGAGGGAGGTGTCGCGGACGTCCCGAGCCTTCTCTCCGAAGATGGCCCTGAGGAGCTTCTCTTCCGGGGGATGCTCGGATTCGCCCTTCGGGGTGACCTTGCCGA
>DOBT01000165.1 GCA_003503675.1 Cyanobacteria bacterium UBA8530
GGTGATGAGGTTCCAGGCGATCGCCGAAAACAGGGCCGCGATCACCAGCCAGCTGGTGGCGACCGAGGGGTCGATGATCCCCTTCCCGATGGTCTTGGCCACCGCCGTTCCCACCAGGACCGCCCCCAGGAAGTTGAGGACGGCGGCCATCATGATCGCCTGGCGTGCAGTCAGCGCCCCGGTGGAGACCGCTGCGGCGATCGCGTTGGCGGTATCGTGGAAGCCGTTGATGAAGTCGANNGCGTCGTGGAAGCCGTTGATGAAGTCGAAGGCCAGCGCCAGGAAGACCACCAGGAAAAGGAGGGCGAGGGCAACGCTAACCATTCTTGATGACCATTCCGTGCAGACGATCGGCCACGTCCTCGGTAAAGTCGATGGCGCTCTCGATCACCTCGTAGACTTCCTTCCAACGGATGATGTCGAGGACGTTGTCCGGTTTCTCGAATAGCTTCTCGAGGGCGGCCCGGGAAAGGGCATCCCCTTCGTTCTCCAAACGGTTGATCTCGATGCCGTGCTCCAGGATCTCGTGGTAGCGCTTGGGGTAACGCAGGAGGGGGACCGCCGTGTGGACCTCTTCGCAGCAGCGCACCAGGACGCGGATCAGTGAGAGGGTGATGGGGGTCGGTTTCTGGATCTTGTAGAGGATCATCCGGTCGGCCGCCAGCTCGATGGAATCCGAGATGTCGTCCAGGCAGTAAGCCAGGGAATGGATGTCGTCGCGGTCCAGGGGCGTCACGAAGGTGAGGTTGAGCTTGTCCATGATCTGGTGGGTGATCTGGTCCCCTTCGTGCTCGGCGTCCCGGATCTTCTTCACCCGGGCCTCGACGTCGCGGTAATCCTCCACCAGGTCGCGTAGCAGGCGGGCGGAGGTGAGGGCGACCTTCGAAGAAGCGTCGAAGAGATCGAAGAAGCTCTCCTCGCGTGGAATCAATCTGAACATGGTTCGATTTTTCTCCTTATTTCAGCATCTCGACACGGCGTTCGGAAGAGTAGAGCGTCGCGTTGGTGATCCGGTCCCTCACCGCGATGCGCACGCGAAAGGGTTCGGTGCTGCTGGCCGAGATGTTCGAGATGGCGACCCGGAAGAAGCCCTTCTCGAAGATGGTGTCGGGGAGGGGACGGCCCATCTGGTAGGCACGGGCGGAAGCTTCTTCGTAGCCCAGCGCGATGCCGGAGGATTGTCCCTTGAACCAGAAGACCCCCGCCACGAACGGCAATACCACCAATTCGGATAAAAGGACGATGAGAAGGACCTTGAGGGGAACGGTGTTTTTCATCCCTAGGGAAAAAGACATGAAACCTCCTTATGCAACGCAGCTATTATACCTTACCTGCCGGTGAAGTCGAAGGCGGTGATATAATCTTAAATAATGTCAGTCGTCTACTGGGGAAGCCCCACCCAAGCGAATAAAAAATCCCTCTTCATCTCCAACCCCGTCGCGGGCGCCAGCCGGAACTTCCCCCGTGACTGGAGCTGGCTTGTGGCCAGTCTTCGCAATCACGGCTGGGAGCTCGGGGAGTGCAGCACCGACGCCGCCGGCGACGCGCGCCGTGCCGCCGAGAGGGCGATTCGGGATGGCTGCGAGAGCATCGTGGTGGCGGGGGGCGACGGGACCATCAACGAGGTTCTTCAGGCGATCGCCGGAACCAACGTCTCCCTGGGCATCGTTCCCGCCGGAACCACCAACGTCCTTTCCGCGGAACTCGGCATCCCCTCCGATTTCGAAAAGGTGCTCGAAGTCCTTTTGGCGGGAAAGACGCGCCGCATCGACCTCGGCAAAACCAACGGACGCTACTTCTCCCTGGTGACGGGCATCGGCTTCGACGCCCAGATGACGGTCGACATGATGCCCGAGGTCAAGCGCCTGGTCGGTAACTTCGCCTTCATCGACGCCTGGATCAGGGCCTTCTTCACCCACCGCGCCCGCCGGATGGTCATACAGATCGACGGAAAGCGCAAGCTGAGGCTGCTCTGCTTCATGATCGTCGTTTCCAACACCAGCCTCTACGGCGGAACGGTCCTCAAGTTCAACGAGAGGGCGGACATCGCCGACGGCCTCCTCGACGTCTGCATCCTCCGCTCGAAGCGCTGGTACGACGTCTTCCGCCACTTCATCGGCTCCGTCACCGGCACCCATCGCTTATTCGACGACATCGAGTTCTTCCAGGCCAAGCGCATCGACATCGAGGCCTCCAGCCCGGTCCCCTATCAGATCGACGCGGATCCGGTGGGCATGACCCCGGTCTCGATCGAGGTCGCCCCGGGCGCCCTGAAGGTCATCGTCCCCTAGGAAAGCGGAAAGGATCTTTCCCCGAAAGCCTAAAAGGAAGGGGTAGGAGATCGAAGGAGGGAATTCATGGGAGACCCGAACATCCTCATCAACCAGATCAACACCATCGCCGCTCAGGTGTCGAACCTGGCCTATGCCGTTCGGGGAAAGACCCCGCCTCCCGCCACGCCCTTCGCGTCTCCCATATCCCCCGACCAGCTCAAACTTTCCGCCCAGTCCCAGCCCACCGTGGCCCCGGTCCAGGCTTCCGGCGGCGTCATGGGAGGGTTGAAAAGCATGTGGGACGGCCTGGTTTCCTTCTTCGAGAGGCTATTCGGCGCCAAGTCGGCGAGCGTCGCGACCGTTCCCACCGGCTGGCCGGCGGTCAACAACGATGCCCGCGAGCAGCTCTTCGCCATGTTCCCGACCGGACGCGCCTTCGTGGCCATCGTCCCGGTAGAGGCGCGCAGGGAAGGCGACACCATCGTCGCTTCGGCGACCGGCTTCGGCAAGGCCACGATCACCCGCAAGAACGGCGACCTGTATTATTCCGTGAACGGAGACGCCCCCGCCCGCGTCAGCCAAGTCACGAGCAACCGCTCCGCCAACGGCGACACCCGCTTCGACATCACCCTCGACGAGGGAAGGCAAGTCAGCGCGGAGATCCTGGCCNNCGACGGCCGCACCGTCCGCTACGGCAGTTATTCGGTGACCCTCTCCTAGCTACTTTTCTCTCTGTTCAGGAGGCCCGCTTCGGCTTCTGCACCACCGCGCGCCACGGCTATCCATTGGCCTTGCCCGACCGTTCCCTTCGAGCGAATCAGAACATGAACTCCTGGAAACGGTGGTTCCCGTAATCGACCACGTAGACCCCACCGTCCGGACCCAGCGCGATTCCGGAGAGATTACCGAACTGGTCGTACCCGCTTCCCTGGCTACCGATTTTGAGCAGGAATTCTCCCTGGTCATTGAATTTTTGGATGCGATAGACCTCCGTCACGTACATGTCGCCAGCCGCATTGAAAGCGATGGCGGTTGGGCAATAGAACTGGCCGTTCCCGGTGCCGGTGCTGCCGAATTTGTCAATAAATCTCCCGTTTTTGTCGAACTTTTGGATGCGGTTGTTATTGGTATCGGCCACGTAGAGGAAACCATTTCGATCGACGGCTATTCCGTGGGGACTTTTGAACTGGCCATCCCCTTTTCCAGAAACGCCAAATTTGAAAGAGAAATTCCTGTTGGCGTCGAATTTGCGCACACAGCCGCCCGATGCATCGACTATATAGACATTATCCTCGGAATCGAAGCACAATCCCGCATCATAGCCAGAAGTCATGTCACTATTGGTGCGAGTGATGAATTTTGAGATAAAAATACCATTACCGTCGAGTTTTTGTACCTCGCGGCGACCGTTGTCGATTGCATAGATGTTTCCGCCGCTGTCGAGAGATATTGGTCCAACAGACTGAAATCTTCCGTTCTGAGAGCCGACTCCTCCAATGTTTTTCAGAAACACCCCGTTTAGATCATACTTTTTGATGTATCCGCCTGAGTTGACTACAAAGATATCTCCCCCCTGGTTCACGGCAATTCCTTTGGGACAGAAAAATTGGTAGTCACCGCTTCCTTGGCTTCCCACTTTTCGAACAAGGTAACTCGGCCCGTACTTCACCAGGCGATGATTGCCTGAATCGGCCACGAAAAGATTGGCCCCCGCATCCGTGGCCAGGCCGGAAGCCTTAAGCAACTGTCCACTTCCATTTCCCCGCGAGCCGAATTGTTCGATGAATTTCATTTCCTTGTTGAAGCGCTGGATGCGATAGTTTCCGGAATCGCTGACGAAAAGCCCCGTTCCACTGTTGATGACGACGGCATTCGGGGAGTTGAACTGCCCCTCATCGCCGCCGAAGGTTCCATGCTTGGAAAGAAAGGTTCCGTCGGATTGGAACTTCTGCAGGCGATGATTGCCGGTATCGGCAACGAAGACCTTGCCGTCCTTGTCGATCGCGATGCCGAGGGGTTGATTGAACTGACCATCACCACTGCCGAAACTTCCCCAGGAGGAAAACTGTCCGCCCGGAGAAAGTTTCTGGATTCGGTGGTTGCCGCTGTCGGCGACGTAGAGGTTGCCCGAGGGATCGCAGGCGAGGCCGCTCGGTTGATTGAACTGGCCAGCGCCGCTGCCGTTGCCCCCCCATCTCTTGATGAATACCCCGTTTCCGTCGAACTTCTGGATGCGATGGTTGACGCTCTCGGAGACGAAAACGTTTCCGTCCTGGTCGATGGCGATCCCGGATGGCAACTTGAACTTGCCGTTCTCCTCCCCGTAGCTTCCCCAGGAAAACAAGTGTTTTCCTGCATTGTCGAACTTCTGGACGCGGTTGTTGAAGGTATCGGCCACGTACAGGTTGCCGCTTCGATCGGTGGCGACCGAGGTGGGGGCCGCGAATTGTCCGTCTCCCGGCCCGTAGGAGCCCCAGTCGTTTTCGACGGCCGACTGGGTGGTATAGGTCTCGTTGGTTTTCAGGGTGGTCGGCACGACGGGTCGTTGGGGATTGGCGCAACCGGCAACCAAGATCATGGACAGCCAAAACAGGGATCGAGCGTGTTTCATGTTCCCCCCTCAAAATAAAGCTTTTCAAAAAGTCGCTCCCGGGAAAGAGAAAGAAGAGGATTCCTTCGGCAGCTTAGGGATTCACGAAGGTGAGGCGGTTGTCACTCTGGGGATCGACCGAGTCGTTGTAGGTGGCGGTCCTTTGCCAGGAATGATTGCCCTGCGAAGAAATCACCTTGGAGAAGGCGAAGCAGGCCGAGGAGCGATCGCCCTGGGAATTCAACTGCACCTTGCCGCTCGCCCCCACGAACTCGCCGGAAACCAGGAACAAGTTTTCCTTCAAGGCCTTGAAATCCCCGAAGCCCCCCTTCTCGTAGGCCAAAGCCGCCACCCAGAGGGCGTCGTAGGCGGTATAGGCGTATTCCACCGGATTGCGGTTCAGCTTTTGGTCGATGCGGCTCTTCAAGGAGGCCTGATCGGGAATGAGCAAAGAACGAGTCGCCGAGGTGTCGCCGGCGTCGAAGGAGTTGAGGAAGTTCGAACAGGTGAAGCCGTTGCTGGCGGCGAAGCGGCTGGCGGGATTATCCGCGGCCAGGACGGGAATCAGGGCATTGCCGGAACAGCCGTACCACTTGATCGATGACAAGGCGGCGTCTTCCGCGGCTTGGGGAAAAATGTTCTCCAGTTCGTTGAAGGAAACCAATTCTACCGCCACCTTGTCGTTGCCGAATTCGGCGATCGCGGGTTTGACCTTGTCGCCGAGTCGAGCGAGGGAATTCTTGAAATCGGTGGCGTTGGTGGCGTACTTCTCCCCGCCCAGGTAGCGCATCGAATAGATCTCGGCGCATTGCTCGATTTCCTTTTCGAAGTCTCGGCCCCAGACGTCGTCGCGGTACAGCACCGAGACGGCCTTGATCCCCCGTGAGTACCAGAGTTCGAAGAGGGCCCTCGTTTGCAGGGTATCCACGGGTGAAAATCTGATGACGTTGTCCACCAGGGCCAGAGAGGGGGCGGTGGTCGAGGGGCTGAGCATCAGGATGTCGTGGTTGAGGGCGTAGTCCTTGACCGCGGCGAAATCGGCGCTGGTGGTGGGACCGACCACCAGCTTGATCCCCTGGGCGTCCAGTTCCTTGAGTTTGGCCAGGGCCACCTCGGGATCGGTGGCGGCGTCCTTGATCACCAGTTCGAACGGGGGGCTGCCGGGACGCTTGTTCAGGTCCTCGAGGGCGACTTCCAGGCCAGCCTTCACAGCCTGGGCACCGTCGGCGTAGCTCCCGCTCAGATCCAGCAAGGCGCCGACCTTCACGGTGGCGACGATCGGAACGGGGGAAGCCTGGACTTTCAGGGCCACGGGAGTTTTGCAGGCCCCCAAGAGGCTGACCAGAGTGAGGATCAAGGGAAAAAAGGCGGAACGAGCTTTCAAGGTTTGCTCCTTTTTACATCGAAGGTAAGACCGTCATTCTGCGAGGGTTTCCTGTAAGGACGGGGAACGGCTCTCGATCTGCCAGGGAAGCACCGAGAGGAAGTTGTCTATACCGATCTTCCGGGCGGTCTCGGGTTTCAAGGCCGAGAGAAAGGCCCGATGGAGTTCGATGACGTTTCGGTAGGCAGAACCGTAGTTTCCCAGCACGTCGCTCCCCACCATGAAGCGTTCGGGATAGGCTTCGACGAGCCCCACCCAGCTTCGGTCGGGCCTTCCCCCGGGCATCAGGCAGCGCTCCAGGACGTTCCAGGAGAGGTCCACCAAGAGGTTGGGGAACTGACCGAGCAATCGAAACACTTCCTCGGGGAGGCGCGGGACGTCCAGGCGGCGGCTCATCCCGGAATGGCACCAGACGATGCGGGTTCCGGGGTGCCGCGAGAGCGCTTCCTCGAGTTCCCAGAGATAGACGGGGGTCTTCTTGACGATGGAGGTGGCGTCGGAGTGGATGAAGACCGGGAGGTCGTGCTGCGCCGCCAGTTCGTAGATCGGCGACATGGCCAGGCTGTTGGCTCTCGGAGTCTCGCCGTAGGTCAGCGCGGTCAGTTCGTCANNCCGAGTACCAGTAACAAGGGCTGGCGTCGTCGAGGTAGTAATGGGGCTGAACGGGTTCATGTTCGGCCCACCCCTTCATGAGCGGCATTCCGGTCACCATGGCCTGTTCCACCCCGGTGGCGTCCATGGCCTCGATGAGTCGCTCGATGTCGTCCCCGCGTTGCAGGAAGTCGAAGAGGTGAATGTGGCAATCTGCCAGGGGAAGAGAATCGCGAGGCATCGGTATTCCTCCTAATGAGCCTACCTCGATTCTAACCATCGGCGCCATGACAATCAAGCAGGGGTTATGGAGGTCCCTCTCGAAAATCCTGGGAATTGTTTCCTGGTGGGTCTGAGAGAAATGCTTGAGCGTATCGCCGTCCTACGAAGAATGGCACTGGCGAATGATGATCGATGTGGCCGGAGGCGTGTAGTTGTCCTCGGCGCTTACTTCTTCCAAAGCAGGGTAACGCCCTTGAAGAAACTGACAATCATGACCACGAGAGTAAAAACTGCAGAGAAATCGCCTTTNNGCTGCCTGTGATTTTTGGGCTGAGCTCCTTGAAAATGATGTTCTCTTGTCTTTGCAAATCCTTCAGGCCGACAAGCATACTGTTGTTCTTTTCAACCTTTGCCGCGCCCCATCGCAGCCCAACGACAATAAAAGTTATATTATTGAGAGGTGAATTGATGTCGGTTGAGCTAAAGTTCGAGCAAATGCTTATCATAGGCAGCAATAACGCGCCAAGATAATATAATCTGTGCGGTTTATCAAATTTAATTAGGGATTTTTCAGTACATAGTGATATCAGGAAGGCACGTAAAAAAGTTGAGATCAACACCGTGATGCATATCAGAGGAATGGTGCTCCAGGCTGCATAATTTCCGATAGCAACTGAGATCAAAAACGCGAGTGTAATTGCTACTGAAACAGCTATTGTAGATGCAAGTCCCAGAGAAAACATTTTTAACGCATTATTGTTTTTTTCGCTAAAGATATTCAGATTTTTCACCGAATCTCCCATCATGACAACCAACCAATAAGTTCAAGCTATATTGACTTCCAAGCTTATCATAAACAAAGCATAAACAAAACAGCTGTCTCCATTCTCTTCAGCACCTGAAGCCAACACTGTCCCTATACTATAGCCAGGCCATCAGGAGCAAATCTCGAGGAGAGCGTTCGGGGTGCAGCACAGCTTATTTGCGCACCATTGTAGAATCTGGAAACACTGAATCCAGCCCCGGTTAGCGGGGAAAAGCCGTTGTCTTTGCAGGAAAAAAAGCAGGTAAAAACTCGATCCTGAACCACTACTTCCGATAATGCTCCGGCACCAAGATAATAGGGGGAACGTTGAGTATCCCTATCCCGTCGCTCCGACTGATTCTCCCACTAAAGGGAATACGATTCAGCGGTTCCACGAATTATTGATTCAGGGGTGGCCGTTTTGAATAGAAGGTCCTCGCTGCATGAGAGTCTCGACTCTCAACGGCCATCCCCTATTCATCCCCTCAGAGAGTCTATGAACAAAGGAATCTCTGAGAAGCCCGTCACCCAAATGATGTTCATCCCGAAC